>DUSP01000020.1 GCA_012842575.1 Clostridia bacterium | reverse complement strand
GAGGTGTTCTTTGACCCCCTTTCTCCTGAGCATATAGTAAAGATAGTCAAGTCGGCGTCGAGGAAGTTGGGAGCCAGTCTCGCGCCAGGCGTAGCCTCCTTGATCAGCCAGTATACAGTGGAGGGCAGGAAGGCCATCGGCATCCTGGCTGATGCCTATAGCCTCGCCCTGAACAGGGCCGACTTCCGGGCAGCAGTCTCCAAAGCCCAGGACCCGGGAGGGAAAAAGCGGGCGAATCCCGCGCGTGGCGAGGGGTTGCAAATAAAGATAACCAAGGACGTCGTTTTAGAGGTGCTTCAGAATGGTCGGTTTGCCCCCGCCGTGGTCCAGAAAGCCAAAGACGCACCCGAAGTAGCCCGAATCTTTGGTTTGGGTGTGCTCGGCTACGTGGGTTCGGTAATAGAAATCGAAGCGGTAGCCTTCCCCGCTCGCGAGAAGGGTAGAGGTACCGTACGGTTCAACGAGGCTGCGGGTAACATGGCGCGGGACTCGGTCTTCAATGCCTTGTCGGTTGTCCGCCAAATCACGGGCGAAGACGTAACGGATTACGATATTCACGTAAACGTGGTGGGTGGCGGCCTGATCGACGGGCCGTCTGCCGGCCTTGCTATGGCTTTGGTGATCGCGAGCGCCATAAAAAAGATTCCGCTTCGACAGAACGTAGCCGTAACCGGTGAGATCTCTATACAGGGTAAGGTGAAGGCGGTGGGTGGCATCCACGAGAAAATATACGGCGCGAAACAAGCGGGGATGAAGAAAATAGTCATCCCTTCGGCCAACAGAAACGATGTAAACCATGAGGTAGCCGGCATTGACGTAGTCGGTGTGGAAACGGCAGAAGAAGCCTTGCGACATGTGGTTTGGACCTAGGTGGTGACCGCATCCGTGACAGAAGACCGGGTTCCACCTCAAAGCATAGAAGCCGAGCAATCCGTGCTCGGTTCCATATTGATCGATAGGGACGCCCTTATCAAGACGGCGGAAATGCTCGAACCCGATCACTTTTATCGAGACGTTCACCGTCACATCTTCGAGGCGGCCATGTACCTCTTCGAGCGCGGCGAAGCGGTGGATGTAGTCACTACCGCCGAGAGACTCCGACAATGCGGCAGACTTGAAGAATGCGGGGGGATAGCGTACCTCGGGACGTTGGCCAACTCCGTTCCTACCGCTGCCAACGTCGAGTATTACGCACGCATCGTTGAGGAAAAGGCCGTTTTGAGGAACCTGATAAGGGCGGCGACCGACATCGTCGGGAGAAGTTATGCGGCAAGAGAGGAGGTAGAAACCCTCCTCGACGAAGCGCAGCAAGCCATCTTCCAGGTGGCCCAAAAGCGAACCGACCAGGGGTACTATCCGCTCAAGCAGGTCCTGATGGATACCATCGAACAAATCGAACACGTTTATGCCCAAAAGAGCGGCGTCACGGGGGTGCCCACTGGTTTTAAGGATCTTGATGACCTTACGGCGGGCCTACAACCCTCTGACCTCATCGTGGTCGCCGCGAGACCCTCCATGGGCAAAACCATGTTCTGCCTCAACATCTTGCGAAACGCGGCGGTGGGGCATCAGATCCCAGGGTTGATCTTCAGTCTCGAGATGTCTCGGGAGCAAGTGGCTCAGAGACTTCTGTGCGCGGAAGCGGGCGTAGATAGCCAGCGGCTCCGCACGGGGTTTTTGACCGATTCGGATTGGACCAAGATGTCTCACGCGTTGGGGCGTTTGAGTGAGGCGCCCATTTACATTGACGACACGCCGAGCGCCACGGTCATGGAGATCCGGGCAAAAGCTCGTCGTCTCAAGGCGGAAAGGGATCTCGGCCTCGTGATCGTGGACTACCTGCAACTCGTACAAACGAGGGGACGGACGGAGAACCGGCAACAGGAGATTTCCGATATATCCCGGTCGCTGAAGGCCTTGGCGCGGGAACTGAAGGTTCCTGTAGTCGCGGCCTCCCAGTTATCTAGAGCCGTTGAACAGCGGACGGATCGTCGCCCGCTCCTCTCAGACTTGCGAGAGTCGGGGGCGATCGAACAAGACGCGGACGTGGTTGCGTTCATATACAGAGATGAATACTATAACCGGGATACCGACAAGCGTAACATCGCCGAGATTATAGTGGCGAAGCAGAGAAACGGGCCCACTGACACCGTGGAACTCGTATTCCTCAAGGAAATCGGTCGTTTCGTGTCCATTGAAAAGGCGCGGGCGGCCCAGATGTGAGGCGAGCGGATTACATCGCGCGCGAGGAAGGGGATCTAGATGCCGGCCATCGTTATAGTCGGGGCGCAATACGGGGACGAGGGGAAAGGAAAGATCACCGATTTCTTAGCGTCAAAAGCGGATGTTATAGTCCGGTACCAGGGAGGAAGCAATGCCGGGCATACCGTTGTGGTGGGAGGAGAGGAATTCCGGTTACACCTTATCCCTTCCGGTATACTCTATCCCGAAAAGATATGCATCATAGGAAACGGCGTCGTGCTCGATCCACCAGTCCTCATTGAGGAGATCAACTACCTGAAGTCCCGAAATAAAAGCGTTGAGAATATACGGGTTTCCAACCGCGCCCATGTCATATTCCCGTATCACAAAATGCTCGACGAATTAGAGGAAAAACGGCGCGGCAACAGCAAGATCGGTACGACCCTGCGGGGGATAGGCCCGGCGTATATGGACAAAGCTGCAAGGGCCGGGGTGCGCGTGGCTGATCTTTTGGATGAAACGGGCTTTCCCGAGATCCTGCGCTCCAGGTTGAAAGACAAGAATGAGGTGCTAAAGAACGTATACGGGGTGGTCGGGCCGGACTACTCATCCTTGCTCGAAGAGTACAAGCGTTATGCCGAATTCCTTCGCCCGTTCGTTTGCGACACCTCGGCCGCAATAAACCGGTTTCTGAAAGAAGGGAAGAAGGTACTGTTCGAGGGAGCCCAGGGGAGCTTGCTCGATGTGGATCATGGGACGTATCCATACGTCACTTCGTCTCACCCTACGGCCGGAGGAGCGTGCATAGGTGCAGGCGTAGGACCTACGTTGATCGACGCTGTGATCGGTGTGGCCAAGGCATATACTTCGAGGGTGGGCGACGGACCCTTCCCTACGGAGTTACGGGGCGAGATAGGAAATTGGATCCGCGAGAAAGGGCAGGAATACGGCACGACCACCGGAAGACCCAGGAGGGTGGGGTGGTTTGACGCCACCATGGTGAGGTATGCCGCGCAGGTCAGCGGCTTTTCGAGCCTCGCCATCACGCGCCTTGACACCTTGAGCGGCTTGCCCAAAGTCAATATCTGCGTGGCCTACCGGCTAAGAGGACGCATAATAGACGAATACCCCGCCCGTATCGAGGAACTGAAGGAATGCGAGCCCGTGTACGAAGAGCTTGAGGGCTGGAGCGAAGACTTCTCCAGACTCGAAGAATATGACCAGCTGCCCGATAACGCAAAGGCTTACTTGAAGCGCTTGTCCTCCGCGGTAGGCATCCCTGTGAGCGTGGTATCCATCGGGCGGGAAAGAGCGCAAACCATAGGAATCCAACGGCTGTTTTGACGGTCCGCATGAGTCCGCGGAGGCGTCATGACGGCCGAATTGCGGTTCCAAAGGCTGGGCCACGCCGGTTGGTACTCGGCGGACACGGCCTTTGGATACCGACACCGGGCGACTGCGTGAGGGCTACGTACGTCCGGAAGCGGCTGAACGCGCTACTACCAGGTAAAGGTCGGGCCTGTCAATTAGATTTTCCGTCATCAGACCTGCCTCGCGCAGAAGCGCTCGCATGGCCCGGGGCGCGGGCACGAGATCATGAGCTATGGGGCCGGATGCCGTACGGTGCATACGATTTATTGCGTGCCGCCCCCGAGCATGGGCTATGAGGACTACGCCGTCCGGCTTCAGCACGCGGCGCATTTCTTTCAGCGCGGCGACTTTGTCGTCGAAATGGGGAAATGCGGCGAAGCATATCACGTTATTCATGGAAGCGTCGGGAAACGGCAGGTTTTCGGCAGAGGCGCGCACCAATGAAAGGTTTGGCGGAAAGGGATCGATTCGTTGGCGGACGCGGTTGAGCATCCCCGCTGATATGTCCACTGCGTATACGTGACCTTTATCTCCGACGAGGCCGAGAAGATGAGGTATGAGCAGGCCCGTTCCCGTGCCGAGATCGAGGACTGCCGCACCTGGCCTGATGTCCACAAAGGAGAGTATCCGGTCGATGGTATCTGCATCGGCGGTAGGCCGGTGATCCCAGGTGGGGGCGAGATCATCGAAGTAGCGCTCTTTCTCGGAGAAACCTCGCTCGCATGACATCCTGACTCTTGCCTCCAAAGCAGCCCCTAGATTTACGTGCGCCGCGCCTCGCCGTGCGGATTGGCGGGGTGCTTACGACATCGTCCGCCTGGTCTTGACGAAAAGAACATGTGGGCTGCGCTCCATTAAAGAGACCACTGTCGGAATGAGCAACAGTTGGATTACGACGCCCGGAATGCCGCGAAGGAGCCCGTACGTCAACGGGAACAGAGGATGTATCTTTTGTAGTCCGAACAGGGGAAGCAGTGAAAATCCCAGGAGGCCGTAAACGAGCCGGCCCGCCCCCATGGCGAGTATTAGGACCGGGTAGACGCCGAGTTTGGTGCGCTGGTAAAGCAGCGCGGTGACGAGGCCATATGTGGCGAGCTCCAACATCATTCCCTGTGCCACGGGGGGCATAAGCGGTGGCATCCCGGTGAAGACGGCCGAGAGTAACGGTGTGACAAACCCGACCGTGAACCCGACGGCGGGACCGCAGAAAAAGCCACACATCAGGATGGGAATGTGCATGGGCAAAAACACGGATCCCAGGCCCACCGCATGAAACATCACGGGTATGAGAATTCCGAGGGCGACGAACAAGGCGCCTAAAGCGATCCTTCTTAACGGACTTAGCGGATCCATCATGATACACCCCCACCGAAACAAGCTCAAGGCCACGAAGCGCCCGGTCTACAGACCGCGCAAGCGCCTTCGTGGCCTTGCTCTCTGGGTCTTTTATTCGTCGCTCTGGAATGGAATCCTCCTCTTGCATTCGGTCAATTTTCCGACTACAATTACGAGTGAACAGGCGGCTAAGAAATCAGGTAGCGAGAATCGGGTTTAAAAACGGGGGCGAGAGTAGTTCAGTGGCAGAATATCGGCTTCCCAAGCCGAGGGTCGCGGGTTCGAATCCCGTCTCTCGCTCCAGCCTTGAAAAATCTAGGTTTTTGCGGACTGACCCTCCCAAAAAGTCCGAAGTCGCTGGGAGGGTCTCATTATGAGCAAACTAACCAGACTGAAACCTAAGGTGTCTGACTTATCCTTAGCCCTGGAGGAGTTCCTCCTCGCCAGACAAGCTGACGGTTTAGCCAAACGCGCCCTGAACGACTACCCTGGCACGTTGGGAAGTTCCTGGAGACCTGCCGCAACGCCTGCACTTATGAAGCCGTACGGAAAGCCACCGTACACTACTTCAGCCAGCCGTCCTCGCCCGGCTACCGGAACATCAAGCTGAAGTACCTCAAAGCATTCTTCAACTGGTATGCAAGGTTTTTTACCTGCACGCACAAAGGAAGAATATCGAGGTTTGCTGCTTTTGCAAGCCACCAAGCAAGATGCCAGTTTACAGCAGGCCACCGGAAGAACAGAAGAAGGCCCGTCTAAGGGAAAGGATATACAAGCAGTATAAACGGGGGAAACTCTCCCTGAGGGAAGCGAACACAATACTTTGTAAGGAGGAGTTGAGGAAAATTCGCTCCATCAAGAGGAAAAAATAACTCGGCGAAAAAGAAACCTGAGATGGAGAACAAATGCGGTGCTCCATAGCGAAAAAGCCTTAACGAACATACTTCAGCCAGAGGCAAGAAACAATGCTTTATAGGTTCACCTGGAGGTGAGATTTGTCTTATGGCCCGCTTCATTGTCTACCTCGAACCTGCCGAGGAAGGCGGGTACATTGCTTCTGTACCGGCATTACCTGGTTGTGTCACTCAAGGGGAGACGAAGGAAGAAGCTTTGGTAATGGCCGAGGACGCCATAAGAGGGTACATCGAAAGCCTGAAGAAGCATGGAGAACCTCTACCTTCAGGCCTTGACAAGGCAGAAGTAGAAACTGTTACCGTGGACGTGGCATGAGTATGCCTGGACTGCCTATTCTTAAGGCCAGAGAAGCAATTGCCGCCCTCCAGAAACTTGGCTTTGAAATTGACCATGTAACCGGCAGCCATTACATTCTCCGCCACCCAGACGGCAGAAGGACTGTCGTTCCTTATCACGGTAACAGGGACATAAAGCAGGGAGTTCTGAAGTCTATCCTGCGGCAGGCCGGACTAACCGTTGACGAGTTCAGAAACCTTCTCGTTTGAGCAGGATTCTGCGAAGAACTGGCGAATGAACACCGACGAGAGGGTTAGTCCGTGGTTCCTGACGAAAGCGGCTAAACCGGCCCCTGGAAGCCAGGAATATCAAGGCTTCCGGGCGAGAGTAGTTCAGTGGCAGAATATCGGCTTCCCAAGCCGAGGGTCGCGGGTTCGAATCCCGTCTCTCGCTCCAAAAGCGGCAAGGTTCCCTCCCAGCGCGGAGGGTTCTTCTGTTTCGTCCACCCCGCTAGTCGCACGCGACCTACCTTTGGCGAATGAACCAAAGAGGTAGGCAGCAAAGTACATCTTAGACCTTGATGAAGAAAAGCACCTCACCTTGGTTTTGGCTGAGGAATTGATTTCTCAAGGGATTTTTGTTAGTATGCCCTTGGAACAGGTGCCGAGCCGATGTAGCTCAGCGGTGGAGCGGCTGATTCGTAATCAGCAGGTCAAGGGTTCGAATCCCTTCATCGGCTCCAGTATAAGACCCAAATCGGACGGTAAAACCTGGTATCAACGAAGACAGGCCCGCGATGGCAGCAAGGAGGCGGCAGATTTCTTCCGCTTCCAACGCCAGATGGTTTTTGACAGCACTGCCCTACTGTCTGCCGGGAGGCTCAACGGGTAAACCCCTTTGCTCACCGGCAAGTGTCCAGGTGTATTCACGAGCTGGTCTTTTGCTTCCTGCCGCGTATCCCCGTAGACGTACTTTCGCTTAAGTCCGCCCTAGGTGGTCAGCCGCGGAATGATGAGTTTCGTACCCAGGGCTTTTACTCCTTGCACGACTGCATTAATGGTGAGAGCGGAAGGAGTTACCCCCGCGGCAGCGAATAGCGAGCATTGATCCACGAAGGCGACCATACTAACTATACTCCGGGCGGTTTTCGGCCCGTAAGGAAGAGGAGGAAGGGCAAAATGTCCTTTCAGGCTGAGGGACTCACAGATGGGATTTATGAGCGTCGTTACCAGGTCCTGGCTGCCATCATGCTGGGCAGCATCATGGGTCCCATTGACGCCAGCATCGTCAATGTCATTCTCCCGACTATCACGGGCTACTTTGGCGTAACTATTGCCACCGCCCAGTGGGTGCCTATGATCTACCTGTTGACCATCAGTAGCCTGCTTTTATTCTACGGTCGCATGGGAGATATCCTAGGGTATAAGCGTATCTACTTGATGGGGCTGGCGGGCTTCATCGTAGCGTCGGCCCTCTGCGGTCTGGCCCCCGGTATTTCCTGCCTCATTCTTTTCCGGGCCATCCAGGGGGTGACTGCCGGCATGATGATGGCTGTGCCTTATGCCATCATCACAGCTACCTTCCCCCCGCAGGAACGAGGCCGGGCCCTGGGCCTTAACGCCATCGGCATTTCGGCGGGACTGGCCCTGGGCCCTTCCCTGGGAGGGCTGGTTACTTCCCTTTGGAGCTGGCGTATGGCCTTTTTAATCAATATTCCCATCGGGATCGCTGGCCTGACGTGGGCACGAAAGGTTATTCCTGAGTTGAAGGGCCAGCCAGGCAAAATGGATGGCGGTGGGGCGGTGACGGCCTTTATCTTCCTTTTCTCTTTCCTGCTGTTTGTCAACCGGGGACAAAAAACGGGGCTTAATAGCGCCACTCTGGTTATCCTGGGCGTGAGCATATTAGCAGCCTTGGCTTTCTTTTATATCGAGACCCATGCCGCGCAACCCATGTTGAATCTAAAGCTTTTTAAGAATGCCGGCTTTTCCCTGGCTCTCCTCAGCGCTTTACTGAATTTTATCTCCCAATACATCATGGTCTTTCTTACCCCCTTCTACCTGCAGCGGGTCCTCCATTACCCGCCGGGTCAAGTAGGGCTCCTCATGACCTTCTTCCCCCTGGCGGTGATGGCGGTTGCTCCCTTCAGCGGTGCCCTTTCTGACCGGATAGGAACCAGAGCCCTGGCTTCCCTGGGGGCGGCTATTTGCGCTCTGGGCCTGGTGGCTATGGGCTTCCTGCCGACTGCCGCCAGTTCCCTGGCGGTAGGCTGGCGCCTGGCCTTATTCGGCATCGGTACGGGGATCTTCCAGTCACCCAATAACAGCGCCGTCATGGGCGCTGTCCCCCGTCCTTACTTGGGCATAGCCTCGGGTACCTTGGCTACGGTCCGGAATACAGGTATGGCGTTAGGTATTGCCACCGGCGGGCTGGTGCTCTATGCCTTTGTGACGCCGGCAATCATGGCCAAGATCAGCCTGGATGTCCAGGAGACCCTCACTTTTCTCGTGGGCTTAAGGTATGCTTATCTGACGGGGGCCGTATTTACCGCTCTAGCAGCGGCCTTTTCTTTTGTTAAAATAGGGGGAAAATAGGGGAAAGCGAAAAGGACAGAGCCCGGAACTGATCCGGATGAAAGGCCGTGGTTGGGCCGTTAGCTCTTCATCACTTCGTCAAAGCTCATGCCCATTTCTGCCGTCCCGGCAGTGCAACAGGGTATGCTTTCCACCAGCAGCTGCAGGCGGAAGTAGGGCACGGTGAAGATGAGTTCTTCGGCTTTGAACTCAGGGACAAGCTTGCGACTTGAGGTGTCAATGAGGCTCAAGTTGATGTTCCCGGTGGCCAGAGGGATGGTAATGGCCGTAGCGCACGTCGAGCCCGTTAACTCTACCCGAATAGGCATCCCCGGTTCATAGTTAGCCAGTGCCAGGAGTCGGCTGGCTGTTTCGGCATTTACGACGAAGAGCACCAGATCGGGTTTTAAAGCGGCCCTTTCCAGTGGGCTGAAAACTATATAACGGCCCAACCCCACGGGAGGGTGTGAGCTGGAGAGATTGCCGGAACGCCAGAAAGCGGCGTAGGAACCCCGCAACTTCTCCCCCTCAACCAGGAACTTCTTTAGTTTGCTAAAGGCTTCAGGTGAACGGGGAGCAAGGCCAACGTGGCCGCTACCTCCAAGACAACTACAATTGGCGGCACTTAAATTAATAACTTCTCCCCTTCTGGCGGCAGCAATGGCGCCGCAAACGGCATAACCCTTACTCGAATCATTGCTAACTGGCTCATCAGTATAAGTTACGGCGACGGGGCTGCCTTCCAACTGGAGCACCTCTTTTAAGGTTTTCCCATAATCCTGCCATTTCATCATGCTTTCGCCCCCGAATCTTTTGGTGCCTGAATAATCATTCCCCCCTAGCCAGAAAATTCCTGCTGGCCTAATGATGGTTTCTACTTGATCGTGGGCACCGTGATTTCTGGCTGAAGGACATCCCCAGGCGCAAGTCCCATCTCACGGTGTTGGGAGTAGGGTAAGTGGGTCCACGGGTCTTCCGTAACTGCGGATCTCGAAATGAAGGTGTGGACCTAACGAAAAACCGGTATTCCCGACGCGTCCGATAACCTGGTTTTGCCGAACGACGTCTCCACGTCTTGCGGTTTGGTCGGATATTGAGGACAAATGGGCGTAAACGGTTTGCACCCCGTCCCCGTGGTCCAATATGACAACCTTCCCGTAACTTCCGTACCAACCACTGTGAGCTACTTTGCCGTCCTTCGCGGCCACTACTTTAGTGCCGACGGGCGCTGCGATGTCTACTCCATAATGCATTCTTCCCCATCGTGGACCAAAGGGGGAAGTAATCGGGCCGGCGAGCGGCCAGATGAAACCCGTCAGTTCTGGACGGCTCCTGCGAGATACCGACGTGATAAAGGCGTTTCTACCTGCGCGCCCGTTTTGAGGTACGGCCCTCGGTAAGAGAAGCAGGTCTCCAGGGGCAATGAGGTCCGGGTCGCTGATACCGTTTATGGAAATTACATCTTCTACCTCGGCCTGATGCTCGAGACTCAGTGACCAGAGTGTGTCACCCGGCTTAACCCGCCGGAACACCCCGGGCCTGGTCAAAACCTTGAGTTTCCTGCCCGCCTCTATTACGTCAGGATCGCCCAATTTATTGATATACGCTATGCTTTTGGTATCGGTTCCGTACGTCTTCGCGATGGAGGAAAGGGTTTCGCCGCGGCGCACGGTGTGGGTGATCACAAGCGGCTCGGTCCTTTGAGAAAATGCGGGTACAACTTCCTCCGGGGAGTCCGGCTCATCGGCTTCCGGCGGCGTACCCGATTCCCCAAGGGAGGCCTTGGGTGAAGAAGGTTGAGACGGAGAAACTCGGGCCGTATATGGAGAAACGTCAGCCGTAGTATGTTGTCGCGTACCCGAATTTAGCGCTTCGGCCGCGCCTTCTTCTTTCTCCATTTTTTGCGTTAGCATCATAAACCGAGTATTGGCATCTGCCATGCCGATGATGAACCCGGCAATCAAGCAGAAAACCAATGCTAAGGCGTATATCTTCATCGAGGAAACCACCTACGGGGAATCCGTACATTCATAGATATGCAGCCCAAAGCCGTAAAGAACATGAACATATTGCGATAAGACGACAATGCTAGAAAATATGGACGACCATACGAGTCGCACATATAACGCATGAGAAAGGCCTAATATCCGAGAAAGGCCTATATTGCGGTAGGAGCGCGGGTGTATACCACAGATTCCGCCTTTACCTACACCTCGGTGGGCACGGTGCCTAGTTCGACTTGGTATCTATTCACAAGCTGTACCCGCTACTCATAAGCCGTATAGGTATTAGGTATAATGTGGATATTTTAGGGGATAATGACAGAGGAGCCTTTTATTTACCAGGTATTTTTTTTAGAGGAAGAGGAGGAAATTGTTGGTTGGCGGAGAATTATAAACCCGTGTTTCTGTAGAGCCGGTCAGGTTCCGCATTGACCATCTGACATAAAGAAAACGGCTAGGGCACGTAATATCTTCCCCTCACGTCTGTTGTCTCATCCAGACGCCTTCTGACGCATGACATCATGATGGCATTATGCATACTCATACATATTATGTTACGGGGGAAGGCCAATGTCGCTTAAGCCGGGGATGGTAACCGGACCGAATAATACGCTATTTCCGACGCCGAAGCCAAAAAGTCGGCCCGGTTTATATTGGAAATCACTAGGACATGCCTTGAGTGTGCTTGCGTCGACCTGGGGTGTGGTGACGACCTCTGTTGGCAGGATGCGCGCATACGGTTCCAAGGTGCGTCCTATGCGTATTAGGTCCTCAGCAATAGGCGGCGGGCTCCGAGCATCACTCTTAAGAAAGCTCGTACCGGTGGCGTTCATCGCAGGAGCCGTAGCCGTATTATGCCTCCTCTCTCTACCCCGTCAGTTTGTACCCACCTGCTATCAGATAATCGTCGATGGAGAACCGGTGGCCTTCGTCGAGAACACCTGTGTCGCCGAAGAGGCGCTCGATGCGGTAATGGTCTTGAAATCTCGGCAGTACGGCACCCAGCTTGAGGTGGCTAATGAGGTTCGTGTAAGTCCCGCTAGATCGGAAGGGGCAAAAATCGTCCACAACAAAACGGAACTGGCGAGGATCCTGGCCGATAAGATAGCATTTGTGGCGACAGGGTATGTCATCAATGTTTCCGGGCGCGACGTCGTCACCTTGGCCTCGAGAGAAGAAGCCGAAGGAGTGCTTCAAGGCTTGAAGGACATGTTCGTATCGGCGGCCGCTAAAGAACCGGGCGTTACGGTAAAGGAAGTGAGTCTGAGCGAAAACGTGTCCATTGCTGAAAAGAAGGTCAAACCCACATCGATAACCGACGTTGAAACCGCAAAGCGCGTTCTTTTAAGAGGTACGGACCGAATACGGACATACAAAGTATCTCGTGGCGACTCCCTGTGGTCGATAGCGTCGCGCAGCAGAATGAGCGTGGAAGACCTACGTCGAGCAAACCCGGAGGTAAAGGGGGACGTCCTCCAGGTAGGCCAGACGCTTAACCTCGTGGTGCCGGAACCCTTCCTTACGGTTCATACCGTGGAAGAAAAAGTAGTAGAGCAGAGTATTCCGCACCCCGTAAGGTATGTTACGGACGATAGTCTCTGGCCATGGCAGACTGTAACCCAAAAAAAGGGGAAGGACGGCATCAGGAGAATCGTCTATCAGATCACCAGAGCGAACGGAATCGAGACCGCGCGAGAGACTATTTCCTCGGAAATAATCGAGGAACCGGTTGAGGCGGTTGTGGCCAGAGGGTCTCGTGTGGTTTCGGGTAAGGGCACTGGGAAATTCGTGTGGCCTGCGCGAGGGATTATCACTTCGTACTACGGGTCAAGACGAAGGGATTTTCATCAAGGCATCGATATCGCTGCTCCAACGGGGACTTCCGTAGTGGCGGCGGATAGTGGAATCGTAGTATTCTCGGGCTACTACGGTGGCTATGGAAAGGTGATATTTATCGACCACGGTGACGACGTGCTGACCATATACGGCCATAACTCCGCCAACCTGGTAAGTGCCGGGGAAGAGGTTAAGAAGGGACAGGTCATCGCGCGTGTGGGCCGAACCGGCAACGCGACGGGACCGCATCTTCACTTCGAGGTGCGAATTGATGGCCGACCGGTAGATCCTCTGAAGTTGTATCAGTAACAGGCACACGTTTATATGCCTGTGGTGTATGCCTGTTGGTGACACAAATCGGGTACGAGTTTGGGCCATCGCGGACAGCCTACCTCGCGCCCTGTATAGCTCCGCATCCCGCATGTGACAGTCCTTTAATCGTACTGTAATCCCTCTGTAACATTCTCTCGGTATCATTTTCCATGGATGGAGATGGTGCTCATCTTCACCACGGTTCTTGACCCCCTCTTTATATAAATCCTTTTCAGTGGTACGAAAGTACCACGCTTTTTTTGGCTAACAGGCGCGCCGGTATGCGGTCTTTCCGAACGAGATCGTCATATGTCTCTCTTTCCACGATGACTTCGGACACCCCTCCGTTTACCAAGATCGCAGCCGGCCGCGGTATCCGGTTGTAATTCGACGCCATCGAATAGCAGTATGCTCCTGTGGTCAATACGGCGAGGATGTCTCCCGGCTTGACCGGGGGCAACACCGCATCCATGATCAACATATCCCCTGACTCACAGCACTTCCCGGCGACTGCGTAGTGAACTTCTGCGGGCACGGTGGCCTTATTGGCTACCAACGCTCTGTAATCGGCTTGATAAAGCGCGTATCGAGGATTGTCTGTCATGCCGCCGTCCACGGCGATGTAAGTACGGACTCCGGGAATGTGCTTTACCGTCCCGACGGTATAAAGGGTGGTTCCCGCTTCAGCGATTATGGAGCGACCGGGCTCGACCGCAATGTGCGGAAGGGGCATGTCGGTACTCCTGCAGACATCGACGACTTTTGAGGTAAGGGCTTGGATGAATTCCCCGACGGAAGGGGGGTTGTCGTGCTCGGTGTACTTTGCGGCGAGACCTCCCCCGAAATTCACTTCGTGTAAGATGTACCCGGTTGACCGGTACACCTCGCGGCGGAAGTCGAGCATCTTCTTCACGGTTATAGCAAAGGGTTCAAAGTCGAAGAGCTGGGAACCTATGTGGCAATGGATTCCCTTCAGGTCGAATCGATCACTGGCGAGTACTCGCATCACCGCGGCCATGGCGCTCCCGGCTCCGATGCTGAAACCGAACTTGCTATCTTCCCGACCCGTCTGAATGTAATGGTGTGTATGCGCCTCTACCCCTGGGGTCACGCGCAAAAGGATCGGCACCCTTCGAGCGTTCCCCTTCTCATCCTTGAGGTCGCCGGCCATGCTTTCGATGAGATCGAGCTCGTCAAAACTGTCCACGATTATCCTGCCTACGCCAGAACGGAGCGCCATCTCAATTTCATCAGGGCTCTTGTTGTTTCCGTTGAAGAATATCCTTTCCGGGGGGAACTGTGCCTTCAGAGCCGTATATAGCTCCCCTCCTGAGACGACATCGAGGTACAGGCCTTCTTCCTCTACGATGCGGACCATGGCCATGGTCATGAATGCCTTGCCCGCGTAAGCTATTGAGAACTTCGGGTAATTCTTCTCAAAGGCGGTCCGGTACTCACGGCAGCGCTGTCGAATCAGGGCTTCGTCGAACACGTAAAGCGGAGTCTTATAACGCTTCGCGAGCTTCACCGTGTCGACGCCGCCGATTTCCAAGTGGCCGCGAGCATTCACCTTCATGGTTCCAGGAAGCCCCTGCGGTAATACGCCTGAAGTAAGCCCAAGTCCTCGTTCGTCCGTCATTTCATCGTCCCCCGTTTATCCGGCGATCCCCATCCTCCGGAAAAGTTTAGAAGTGTAGAGCCCGACAAAGTCTATACAGGCCGGCAGAGCCCAGCAAACCAAGGAATAACGGTAATAGCGCCCAAAACGTATTCATTGATGAGGTAAATGACGCAAATAGCGATGCCAAAACGCTCAAAGCCATGAATGCACAAAGCAAAACACACCCGAAAGGGTGTGTTCCAAAGCAAATCAAGGCGTTGAATCAACACCCCATCGCGACACCCTTGAAGTGAAGTAGCGCTCCATCGAGGGTCCAAGGGCAACCCCCTCGATGACAGTCTTGCACCTATTCGATGCAACCCCAGCCAGGGTTCGTGAGCCTCCCCCGGGCTTCGGCGGGTGCCCCCTTCACGCAGGTTCTTCGATGCCTTTCTCCTCTGCGTTACTCATGACGACCCGCGCCTCTACCTCACCTCTTCTCGAGATGAGGCATTTGATATTCAGTTATCGAATGACTGGAGCGGCTTGCCTACCGCTTCGCGAGGCCCCCATCTAATATGAGGTCTGAGGTCCCCACTTTATATTCGGTCATCGAAGCTAAGTACGGGTTAATCGGCTTGAGTTAAATAATAAGGATGGCCGTGGGTCCTGTCAACAACGAATTTGTTCCTACGCCGCCTGGAACGTACCCCGGAGCCCACCCCAGAGCCCGTTCAGCCAGGCCGGGTCCCGTTAACAACGAATTTGTTCCTACGCCGGCCCCAAAGATTTATGTAAACATCCCTTCGCGGCGGGAAGGAATAGGTCTTGCTATCCTAGAATACAACTGAGTGCGAAAAATCGGCACCCGCGACATGGAGAATTGACTCGAAACCACAAGGCTGTCTACGAGGTTTTTAATGGAACCCTCCCTTTGTTTTACGTAGGCTGTATAGAACCGCTACTTTCTTTTACGTAAGGCCGCTCGAGGTGGTGTATTGCATGACTGAACAAGGCCCAAAGATCCTGATAGTCGACGACGAAAAGCCTATTATCGATATATTGACCTACAATCTCAAAAAAGAAGGATACACTGTCTGTTCTGCGACTACGGGGCCAGAAGCCTTGGAGAAGGTGGATAGCGAGGCTCCTGATCTCATTGTACTTGACATAATGCTGCCCAAAATAGACGGTTTCATGGTGTGTCAGAAGATCCGGCGGGTTTCTAACGTTCCCATCATACTCCTCACCGCGAAGCAAGAGGAAGTCGACAAGGTGCTAGGTCTCGAACTAGGGGCTGATGATTATGTGACCAAGCCCTTCTCGCCTCGTGAGCTCCTCGCCCGAATCAGAGCCCTTCTGAGAAGGGCCTCCCAGCCTCCGTACTTGGAACCTGAGGATGGCTCGGTTGGCGGAGGTCAGGACGATTCGTCCGGGCGCGAGGCGCCAAGAAGCACAGCTTCGCTGGCAGGACTTCTTGAGCCGATCCACGTGGGAGATCTTATCATAGATCCGAACTCCTACGAGGTAAGGTCAAAGGACAAGACCGCATACCTGTCGCAGAGGGAGTTTCAGCTCTTGCGTTTCCTGGCAGCGCACGCGGGCCAAATCTTTACAAGGCAGGTACTCCTCGACGAAGTGTGGGGATACGAATACTACGGCGATACCCGTACGGTTGACGTGACGATCCGGAGACTTCGTGAAAAGGTGGAACAAAACCCCTCGAAGCCCGAGTACATCAAAACGAAAAGAGGGGTGGGTTATTTCTTCAAGCGGGTATAAGACAGGCACTGCCATTAAAGGGTAGGACGACGAATGTTAAGCGTTCGCGGCAAGCTCACGCTGGTATATGTATTGCTGATCCTGCTCGCCATCCAATTCGTGGGCTTTTTCCTACTACAATCCCTCGAGGAATACTACCTCGCAGGTTTTATAAAGACCTTGACCTCACAGGGTAGAGTTTTGGCGGGGCTTCTCGAGCGCTACCCATTATCCGAAGCCCGAGAGGGCAGTAACGCTCACTCGAACCCAACCGTTTACTCCCGAGCCCTAGCCTTAAAGGGGGAGCCACCCCCAGGAGTAAGCGGCGAGGTCGAACAGTTGCTTCAGGCCTTCGGAAGGCAATCAGGGTTCCATATAGGGGTTTTCGATGCCTCGGGAGCACTTATCGCCACATCCGATATAAACCCGACGGAATTCGAAAGGATGACCATAGGAACCGCCATAACACGAGCCCTGAGCGGCAACGAGGCGAAGGAACAAAGAATAAACCCTTCAACCGGGGAAAGGTTATTTCACTTTGCACTTCCCGTAACCGGGCGGTCGGGCATGTCCGACGAAGAAGAGGACGCCACCCATGTGGCCGGGCTCGTTTACGTCATCGGTTCCCTCGAAGAGATATATTCGGTTTTGGGAGACGTGCGATCAATTCTATTTTCTGCCACGGTGATCTCGCTTGTCATCGCGCTCATCCTGGGATTGGGGGTAGCGAGGGCCATAACCAGGCCGATCCAGGAGCTCACCGCCAAAGCCGCCCTGATGGCAAACGGGAACTTCGACCAGGTGATTATGGTCAAAGAGAACGACGAAATCGGCCGTCTTGGCGGCATGTTCAACTACCTTACGACGAGGCTTCGCGAGACCCTGAAGGAGATATCCAGCGAAAAAGCAAGGCTTGAAGCAGTCCTCGTCCATATGACCGATGGCATAGTTGCAGTCGACCCTTCGGGGGCCATCATCCTGATGAATAACATGGCCCGACGGATGTTGAACGTACCGGAGCGATCGGAAATTACCGTGAGCGAGCACGTTAACCTGGTCGATTTGGTACACGACCCCGATGCGAAAAAGGCGATAGGCTCATATATCTCGAAGATCCGGGAAGAAGAACGAGGTCTCGGCGTTGTTGACATAAGGGTTCCGGCAAAAGAAGGGTCCGAAAGGGATCGGCGCGTGTTGCGCGCTTATTTGGCGCCGGTCGGAACCAGGGAGTCCGGGCGTTCAGGGGCGGTCGTCGTTCTTCACGACATCAGTGAAGAGGAGCACCTGGAGTCCCTTCGCAAGGAATTCGTGGCAAATGTGTCCCACGAGCTCCGCACCCCCCTGGCCGCCATCAAAAGCTACGTAGAGACTCTGATCGACGGCGCCTTGGAGGATGAGACGGTGAGCCGCCAGTTCCTTGAGGTCGTGAATCAGGAGACGGACCGCATGGTGAGGCTCGTGAACAATCTTTTAGACCTTTCCCGTCTCGAATACGAGGCCCCGAACTGGGAGAAGCGGCCCGTGAACTTGAACGATATCGTGCACTCATCCGTCCAGAAAATATACCCGGCAGCCGCCGCGAAGCAGCAGACGCTTGAGTTCTCTTCACTGCCGCCCGACGCTCGCGCGACGGTCTTAGTGGATAGAGACCGGATCGAACAGGTGCTCCTCAACCTTCTCTCCAACGCCATCAACTATACGCCAGATGGCGGGCGGATCGTCATAAGGACGCACCAATGCGAGGGGGAAGTCATCACGGAAGTAGAGGATACGGGCATCGGCATCCCCGAAGAGGACATACCGAGGATCTTTGAGCGTTTCTACCGCGTCGATAAAGCCAGGTCTAGACAGTTGGGTGGAACCGGGTTAGGCCTGGCCATAGCCAAAGAGATAGTGGAGGCCCACGGGGGCCGTATATGGATCGAAAGCGCCGAGGGTAAGGGGACGAAGGTCAGCTTCACTCTGCCGGAGGTCGAGCCGAACTTTGAGTGATGGGGCAATCAGGAAAACCGAACCGCCAGCATTGCGGGAAGGATCATTACAAGGGTCACCTCGAGGCGTGCACGATGGATGGTTACGAGGGTTGCCGCAAGGGTTGAAGCAAGGGTCGCGGCCAGAACGTGGCGCCTGGTTTCCCTTCGGTAAGCGCATCCAAATTCGACCCGACACAATAGAAGTGATAAAGACCTGGGTCCTGGTCGGGCTCGTGGGGATGAGCCTCGTCTTTACTTGGTATTTATGGTTTGGGTCCGAGATTGCCTTTTCGCCGCTACCCCAGGGGCGGGAGAGCGGGCCGACGGGGTCACAGGGGCTTACGGGGACCCTATCGAATGATGCCGCAGCGGACACCGGATGGCATCTCTGGGGAAGCGCGGAAAGGATGCCCGGCGGCTCGCCGAGCCTCACGCCAACGCCAGGCGGTTCCGATGTCACACCATCCGGTTCCGATGGGCTTGGGGAAGGTGGTGGAGAAGGCGGCGTCGAAAAGGGGCCGGGTGCATCACGAGGCGTCGAAGGTGTCGCCCGTCTCACTCCGGTCAAAGCCCTCTCGCCTTTTCAATTGCTAATTAGGGTCGACGGGGAAAAGCAGTATCTCCTCACCTATGGAAGTCAGGTTTTCGACGACGTTTATAAGGACGGTCAATTCTTCAAAGACATAGGGCTGCAATGCCCCGTGCCCGCAGCTGTCGCGGATGTCTCTTCGAAGGTGCAAGCGTCCCAAAGCGCTGGCGCTGCGGGTGCAGTCGGGGGTCCGGCAGGAGCTGGTCCGGGCGGGGGTCCGGCAGGAAAAGCCATCGAAAGCGGCTCGCAGCTCGAAACCAAGGGGGCCACGGGAGGTTCCGCAACTCGACCCTCAAAGGAAGGGACCGGACAAGGTGTCGGCGGTGGCGACAATAAAACGAGTGCGCTTACGCCCGCCCAGCTCGAGTCCCTAAGGGGCGCGGAGGGCATCGAACTCATATTCATGCGACCCATCCCCCTTGACCAGTTTTTCAAAGCGGTAGGTTACGACCTTTCAGGACCGGAATGGTCGGTACAGGTGCGCAGAATAATCATTGCCCACGAACCGTCCGCTGCTGACAGTGCACCCTCGCCGACACAACAGGATCCACGAGCGAAGGCGCAGAAAAGCGGGGAAGGCGGAGGAAGTGGAGAAGGCGGGGAGAGCGGGAAAAGCGGAGAGAGCGGAGAAACCGTAGAAAACAGAGAGGGCGGGAAAAGCGGAGAAAGCAAAGAGAGCATAGCAGGCAGGGAAAGCGAGAAAACCGGGGAAATCGGAAAAGACGCAAGAAACGGAAAGGCCGTGGGAGTATGGGCTGAGGTCGTACGGGGCGCAAACGAGGGTATTCCCGGCGGGGACTACGTCAGGTTGCCGATGCGCGCCGAGGAGGTCCGGTTCAAGAGGGTGCTAAAGAAAGAGTATCCTACGAGCCTTTTGGCAGAAGAGATCGAATCCTTCCCGTCCCCAATTTTACGCATCCCGTCAGGCCTTTACGTACTTGAAAGGCCTCCGCGGACCGGTCCTTTGGGCATCACTTGGGAGACTCCTACGCCAAAGGCGCTGGAGAGTATGTTGCGTTCGTTTTTTATAGACCTTTCGGTCTTACGTCAGATAGAAGAAAAGGATGGTGCCGTAATCTATACGGACGGAAGGAGAGGCCTGAGGGTGTACCCCTGCGGGATGATAGAATATACGGCGCCGCCACAATCGGTGAATCTGGTATCCGCTTTGTCTCAAAGGCGTCCGGCCCTGTTGGATGCACTGTCCCTTTCGGCAGAGTTCGTGAACTCACACGGCGGATGGTTGCCTAACTCCTTGCTCTGGGATTTCGGCGAAGAAATCAGAGGAGCCGCCGGGGCGGAAAACCCACAAGGCCTTAGGATGGCGTTTTCGGCCGCCATTGGAACCATGCCAGTGTTTTTCGGGCATAATGCAGAGCCCCCGATTGAAGTAGTGATTTCTG
Organism: Clostridia bacterium; assembly: GCA_012842575.1. Taxonomy (GTDB): domain Bacteria; phylum Bacillota; class Sulfobacillia; order DUSP01; family DUSP01; genus DUSP01. The sequence continues at coordinate 12,744 of DUSP01000020.1, read as the reverse complement.
AGGAGGGCATTTCCTGGTACGAACGCCGCGTTCCGTCTCCCGGTGCAGAACCGCGGGGAAGGATGCGTACGCTAGGGGTTCAAGACGCCTTGCGCTCGCTGGTGGAACACTGGAAGGCCACAAAAAGGGCGGCCGGCGAAAATTACGGCAAGGCCGTGCGAGTGGAGGGCATTTACCTGGGCTATTTCGGGCTGCCCAATGGCGAGTCTTCTGAGTTCCTTTACCCTGCTTGGTTCGTGAGTCTCGGTGACGGAAGCGTCGTTGCCGTAAATGCCAATACGGGTATGGTATTTGAGCCAGTTGAGCCAGTTGAAGCGCCGTGACGTCTCGGTGAGCACTCTGGGGGGCCAAGAAAGGACGACGTTCCTTGGATTGGTCAAGGGTGAAGAACATCCTCATAATCGCATATTTGATCCTGGACATAGCTCTGGGTTATAGAATAGTCAACGACCCTGTGAGGCTCCAGAGCAGGTTTACCATGGTGAGCGCCGAGGAAATCCGGGAACTGGAAGATCGTCTGGATGCTGTAGGCGTTACGTTGAGGGCTTCGTTGCCTGCGAGGGTGCCCGCTCTGCGATTTCTAGTACTTCGCCAAGGGTTTAAGCCCGATGCGAGGCTGGCGGCAAACCTGCTCGGAGTCCACCCCGCGGACCTCGAGACAGAACAGGGAGGGGACCGAATAGGTGAACGGGATCACTCTCCGTCCGCATCACAAGGCCTTTCCCTCTCGCCCGGTCGGGGCGCCGACTACACGCCGAGGCCGAAAGAAGGTTCCTTAGGCTATTGGCACGGTGATGAGCGAGTCGTCGTCTATGAAAACGGGGTCACGGTTTACTTACGAACCGCGCACCTGAAAGGCGAGGGAACAAGTGCGTGGGAAGGGACCGCGGACACGGCTCTGCGACTGGAGCCCGGTCTTGACGAGGAGGTTGTGACCGAGGCAGTATCGTCCTTCTTGAGAGGTAGGCGAATCCTCCCTGCAGGCGCACGATTTGACGGGATAACCTATGATGAGCGTACGGGTCGATATGTGGTCCGATATTACCAGGAATATGACGGGTTTTGTATATTCGGCGGGCAAGTCACTTTTTCGGTGGGTCCGTCCCCAAGACATGAAGTCTATGGCCGACCGGCGGGGGATCTTGAGTCCTCGGGCGGCGTGCCGCCGACAAAAAGGGGATACGACAGGCGTGGCGGAGAGGAGTCGAATACGCGCCCCGAAGTCGAGGCCGCCCTCATAGCGTGGTACGATCCCCGCGGTTACAGAGGTCGCTTGCGACCGGTCATTCCTCCTACCGAGGCCGTGGCGTCGGCGGTGACGTTTTTGGAAAAGTCGGGTGAACACGCGGAGGGCTTGTCTATAGATTCCGTCACCTTGGGCTACTACACCGAAGCATATAACGCCGTGGAATGGGAATGCCCCCCGGTGTGGCGGGTGAAGTTCTCAAGGGGATCCGAGCAGGGGTCACTTTTCGTCAACGCGTATACGTCGGAAATCGAAGGGCTGAACCCCATATTTTGACGACTCAGCGCGGGGAGAGCCTATGATTGCGAGAGAGATTATGAGTGCTGAAAGAGCCTATCAGTGCGAGAGTGCGAGGAGAGCCCGAAAAGTCAGTGCTAGGAGAGCCCGAAAAGTGGATCACGCTGACCCTACATTTTGTGGCGAGCAAAAACTCCGCGGCGAGCAAAAACTCATCGTAGAAGGGGGTCAACCCCTACGGGGTTCGGTTACCATATCAGGCTCCAAGAACGCCGCTGTGGCCGCGATACCTGCAGCTTTATTGGCCTCTAGCGCAAGCGTTATCGAAAACATCCCCGACATCTTGGACGTCAAGGTCTTTGCCGACATCTTGACCGAGCTCGGGGCTTTGGTGTCTTACGATAGGAACAACCGAACCATGACCATCGACCCAAACGCCTTCAAAACGTCCGTCGCTCCTCATCACCTCGTGTCACGCCTGAGAGCCTCCTACTACCTATTGGGGGTGCTCCTTTCAAAATTCGGCGTGGCGGAAGTGGCAATGCCAGGAGGGTGCGATATAGGCATCAGGCCCATAGATCAACACATAAAAGGGATCAAGGCTCTAGGGGCGGACGTGACGCTGGAACACGGAACCATAAAGGTAAAGGCGAAAAGCGGTCGTCTGACCGGCCGAGAGATCTACCTCGACGTTACAAGTGTAGGCGCTACTGTCAACTTAATGCTCGCGGCAGTCTTTGCAGAAGGGACGACCGTCATCGAAAACGCCGCAAAAGAGCCCCACGTGGTGGACCTGGCGAACTACCTGAACGCAATGGGAGCGAGAATTCAAGGTGCCGGGACGGACACCATCCGCATACGGGGAGTCACAAGCCTCCGCGGAACCAGGCACGCCCTCATCCCCGACGACATAGAGGCGGGAACGTACCTTTTGGCCGCCGTAGCCACCGGCGGAGACGTCACCGTGGAAAACGTCATATCAAAGCATCTGGAATCCCTCTTGTCGAAGGTGGTCGAGATGGGCGCCTCCGTGGAGGACCGACAGGACTCTGTGAGAGTGGTCGCCCCAAAGCGCCCTAAGTCTGTAAACGCCATCACGCTCCCCTACCCGGGTTTTCCGACAGACCTCCAGCAGCCGTTGATTTCCGTAATGGCTTTGGCGGATGACGTCTCACTGATCCAGGAGACCATATATGACAACAGGTTTGGGTTTGTCAACGAACTCATGAAGATGGGCGCCCGAATAAAAGTAGACGGGCGCACCGCCGTGGTGGAAGGCGTAACCGGCCTCACCGGTGCGCCCGTTACTGCCCGCGATCTGCGAGGGGCAGCCGCTCTCCTCATTGCTGCTCTGAGCGCTCGAGGCATAACCGAAATCTACGGCGTACACCACCTAGACAGAGGCTACGAACGCGTCGAGCAGAAAGTCTCTGCCCTCGGCGGCCATATCGCCCGCGTCTGCTAGAAGACTGGACTTAGCCCGCCGTCGCCGGCATCTCACCCAACGTCACGCGGACCTTGATGGTCTTGCCGCCGCGTATGATGGTGAGGTCTACCGTATCTCCGACCTTGTGTTCCTCAACGGCGGAGCGCAGATCGGCGTAAGAGTTCACTTGCTTGCCGTTGACCGCGACGACGACGTCACCGGTCCGGACGCCTGCTCTCGCTGAGGGGCCGCCGGGCGTAACCTCGCCGACGTAAAGGCCTCTTTCGATGTTAATCCCGTATAAAGCGGCGCGTTCCTTGTCGACGACTCCGATACCGAGCCACGGCCGTGTGACCCTACCCTTGGTCATCAGTTCAGCGATTATGGGCTTTACGGTATTGGACGGGATCGCGAAGCCCATCCCCTCAACCTTGGGCAGGTTTATCTTCATGGTATTTATGCCGATGACCTCGCCGTCCATGTTGACCAGCGGGCCGCCGCTGTTTCCAGGATTTATAACCGCGTCGGTCTGTATGAGGCGGAAAGTGCGTTCGCCGTAAGAGATCTTCCTGTTAAGACCGCTTATGACACCCGCCGTCACCGAGTGCTGGAATTCCATGTCCACTGGGTTGCCTATGGCTATCACCGGTTCCCCCACTTTCAGGAGGTCGGAGTCGCCGAAAGTGGCCGGAACGAGGGGGTAGCCCACTTTCGCGGGATCTATTTTCAGGACCGCCAAGTCCGTGGCGGGGTCAACTCCGACCACATCGGCGGGAACGTTGATATTCGTCCCATCTTTGCCTGAGAAAACCACCACCAGTTCGGCGGCATCTTCTACAACGTGATAGTTGGTGACGATATGGCCCTGTTCGTCTATGACCACGCCCGAACCGGATCCTTGGTCCACGATTCTCGCACGGCCGCTGAAGTAGTCAAGCACCCTGGCCCTGTTCACAACGCCCACTACGGCCGGGCCCACTCTCTCGGCGGCGTAGACCGCGGGGTAGGCGTTCTCCGGATAACCTAACGAGGCCCTATCGGCTCCGGCCGGCCTTTCAAACGCAGAGCCGCTACTGTTTTGAGGAGATCCGCCACCAAGTGGTTGCGATGTGCCGGCCTGTGAACTCCGGGCCGAGCCGATTTGGCGTCCGGCTTCCCCGGGCAAAAGCCCTGCCTGAACCCCCTTTTCGACCCAGTATGCTGCTACCTCCGGGAAGAAGATCGGCATGGCTATACCGACCACCAGAGCGGCGATTAGCCCCGCGACGAAACCTACGAGGATAAAGGACCAAATGCCGCGATTCCGGCGCGCAAGGTCATGATCGACGACGCTCATGGAACTCACCTCTTTCGAGACGGATACCCTCCTACAGAGTCGATTCTATAGCGTCCTCCCATAAAGTCCAACCTCCCGGATGAAAAGGTTTGTGAACTATCTGTTACAAAAACCTGAACGGGCCGTCCGCATCGCTTAACGTGTAGACCGACGGTGTGGGCGTACACCTTCTACGGCCGCCTCGCCAGCCTCGCCGGTCCCAGGACTCACGCCCTCGCCTTCATCCCCGCTTGTTGTCTGGTCTGCCCACCAATGAAAACCGGGACACTCCATTGCGGGTTCGGTACCTCTGATGAACACTTCGTCATAGGAAGGACAGGTAGGCCCTGCCCTGAGCCCAGTCACCGAGCACACCCGCTCCACCACGACTCCCGGAGGCATGGGGAAATCGCGGGGCGGTTCGCCCCTCAGCGCCTCCACCATGAAGTCCGCCCATATCGGCGCGGCGATGCTCCCACCCGATCTACCCACGGGTTTACTCACATCGTCATTACCCACATAGACCGCCGCCACCAGGTCGGGGGTATACCCGATAAACCAAGCATCCCTGTAAAGGTCAGTTGTACCTGTCTTTCCGGCTGCGGGTCTTCCGAGGCGCCAACCCACGTGTCCTGCCGTCCCTCCGGGCTCGAGCACGCTTTTCATTAGGCTGGTGAGAACGTAAGCCGTGCTTTCGTCTATAGCCCGGTAGCTCTTTCGCGGGACCGTCACGCCGCCCCCGCCTATCAAATCCTCCCCGCCCGGGCCTTTTACCTCGATGACGGCAGTAGGCTCGAAATAGATCCCTCCGTTGGCGAGCGGCGCGTACGCTGCGGCCATCTCGAGCGGAGTCACAGGCGAGGTTCCCAATGCAAGAGACAGATTTATATCAAGCCTGCTCCTTATGCCCATGGCGCTGGCGAAGCGCGCGATGCGCCCGGGACCCACGATACTCGCCCACTTAGCCGCCACTACGTTGTCGGATATCTTAATGGCCTCCCGAATCGTCATTTCCCTGTAGTGATAGTCCACCCTATAATCCGTGGGCGTCCAAACCTCTCCTGGCTTCCCTCCTGGAAAGCTCACAGGAGCGCACATCTGACGGCTGGTGGGCGGGTATCCGGCCGAAAGAACGGCCGCATATAAAAACGGCTTGAAGGCCGACCCCGGTTGCCGCCTTGCCAATACCGCCCTGTTCCAGGTGCTTTCAAAAAAGCTCCTACCGCCCACCATGGCCCTGATCTCTCCGTTTCGCGGATCAATGGCGACCAGCGCCCCCTGCGGCTGCCTCACTCCCCTTTGGTCGGGTGTACCCTGCCCGAGTCCGGCGTCGAGTGCCCGTTGAGCGGCACGCTGCATCCGGAGGTCGAGGGTGGTGCGTATGACAAACCCGCTTCGCGCGAGGTCGGCTTCGGTTATATCCGGCCGGATCCTCCTCACCACGTCTGTCACGTACTGGACGAAGTAAGGGGCGAAGTTCCTGGTGACCGACTTTTCGGCGAATTCGATCTCCTCTGCTTTGGCCCTTTGTGCCTCCTCACGCGTTATGTAACCGACCTCGACCATCCGGTCGAGCACCATATGTTGCCTCGCTTTAGCCCCTTTGGGGTTCTTGAAGGGACTATACGTCTCAGGGCTACGGATGAGCCCGGCGAGGAGCGCGCTCTCTGCCAGATCCAAATCCCTGGCGTGTTTTCCGAAATAGGTCTGGGAGGCTACTTCCACCCCATAGGCCCCTTCCCCGAAGTATATGGTGTTTAGGTACATTTTTAAGATCTCGTCCTTTGAGTACCGTATCTCGAGCTTTTCCGTGAGCACCGCCTCGAGGAACTTCCTCCTCAAGGTCCGTTCGGGGGTCAAGAACAAGTTTTTGGCCAGTTGCTGGGTGATGGTGCTTCCGCCTTCCACTACCCGTCCCGCGCGGATGTTGTGGTACAGTGCCCTCGCAAGTCCGACGGGATCTATGCCGAGATGCTGATAAAAGCGGTAATCTTCTATGGCGACGACGGCGTCCCTCAAGTGCTGGGGCATTTCGGAGAAGGGGATTTCGATTCTGTTTTCCACGAACACGCTGGCCACCAGTTCGCCTTTTCTATCGTAGACCTTTGTCGCTGTGGGAACCACCGGTTGCGGGAGCGGTGTAATGAGGACGAGGGCGGCAAAGGACACCATCCCCGCAAGGAGCGCGACCACGCAGAGCCCGAAAAGCCGCCTTCCCGTCAATCCCTTCTTAGTCGTCACCCGTCCCGCACCCTTCTGGTTGACTACCTTTCCGCTTTCCCGTCGCAATCTTCCCACTCACCGGCTCGTATGGTAGTATAAACGTTGTGAGATCGGGCAATTACTGCCTCACTTATAGCGTCGGCTGGCGAAGGAAAGGTTGTGATCTACTCAGAATGCCGGAAATGTGGTTTTCGGAAAGACAGGCCGATGGTCTTCTCCTCAGTTTACGTGTCGAACGCACCCTTCACGTCGAAAAAACCCCTTACCAGGATCTCGCGGTTTTCGAAACCTCCCACTGCGGCAGAGTTCTCACCTTGGACGGAATAATCCAGGTAACCGATGCGGATGAGTTCATGTACCACGAGATGCTCGTGCATGTGCCGATGCTGACCCACCCCCATCCGGAACGGGTTTTAGTGGTGGGAGGAGGCGACGGCGGCTCATCGCGCGAGATACTAAAGCACCCGTCGGTGGTGAGCCTCGAGGTGGCGGAACTCGACGAAAGGGTGGTCGAGGCTTCGAAGGCGTTCTTTCCGGCGCTCTCGGTGGGATTTTCGGATCCCAGAGTATCGATCACCTTCACAGACGGGACGAAATACGTGAAAGGAAAGGAATCCTCCTACGACGTCGTCATAGTGGATGCCCCCGACCCGATAGGCATGGCTCGGGCACTATTCGAAAAGGAGTTCTATTCTGACCTTTACAGAGCCCTCAAACCCGACGGGATCCTCTGTACCCAAACGGAGTCGCCCATTATTAACGCCGACGTGGTATCGCGAGTGTACGGGGCACTTTCGACACTCTTTCCGATCGTCCGGCTCTATCTGGGCAGCACGCCCACCTACCAATCGGGCCTTTGGTGTTATACCCTGGCTTCAAAGCGGTACGATCCCCTAGATCCGGATCGGCTGGCCGACGCCCGCAGGCGTGCGGACGCATCGGGCCTGTTGGTCCGCTACTGGACGCCGGAGGTCCATGCCGCGTGCTTTGCGCTGCCGAAGTTCGTCAAGGACCTTACTGAAGCTCATCAAGGACGTTACAGAAGTCCATAAAAGACCTTGTAACGCGCTCTTGATAGCGGGCTCTCGGCATGGGCGGTCTGTGACGGGCCCTCGGTGACGGATCTTTGGTAAGGGGGCCTTGGCCCAAGAATGCGGTGTTTTCACGAAAGGATCGAGCGACGGATGGATGCTGAAACGAAGGCCACGGCGGTACCCCAGAGGGGTATCACTGCGGAAATCAAAATGCAAATCGCGGAAGCCGTCAGGCGCGCTTTTAAACGGGCTCTATCTTCGGCCCAGAAAACCCCAGGTCATCCCCTTGAAGGCATAGAAGGGCTGATAGAGGATCGCGGTCCGGGTTTCAGCCGTGTGGGCTCAAGAACGCATTACCGTGCGGACTCCAGAACGCATTACGACGATTACGATATCGACGCGGAGCTCGATGTCCCACTCGAAGTCCCTAAAGATCCGGCCCACGGCGATTTTGCCACGAACATAGCGATGGTCCTGGCGTCGCGCGCCAAGAAGAACCCGCGGGCGGTGGCGTCCACCATCGTGGAAAACATCGACACGAAGGGAACCTACATAAAGAGAGTCGAAGTGGCCGGTCCGGGCTTTATCAACTTCTTCCTCGACAATAAGGCGTGGCTCCTTGAGGCCCTCTCTCGTGCCCTACGCGAAGGGGAACAGTACGGGAGGACGTCATATGGCCGTGGGCGCCGCGTTCAAGTGGAGTTCATCAGCGCTAACCCCACAGGCCCCATGGTGGTGGTCCAAGCACGGGCCGGGGCGGTAGGGGACACCCTGGCGAACCTCCTCGACGCTTGCGGCTTTTCAGTGGAACGCGAGTTCTATATCAACGACGCGGGGAACCAGGTGGATCTCCTCGGGCGCTCCCTTGAAGCCCGGTATCTACAGGAGTTCGGTATAGAGGCTGAGATACCCGAGGGTGGTTACCCGGGGGAGTACCTGGTGGAAATGGCACGCGACCTCATAAGAGAAAAAGGCGATGCGCTACTGCCGGGTCGCGGGGGTCGCGGGGGTCGTGGCGATCATCGCGGCCCCACCGTCCGTAGCGGTTATAGCGGGTGGGGCGACGACGACTCGTACGTTCCGGAGTCGTGGCGGCATCGGTTCTTCGCGCGCTACGCGGTGGAAAAGATCGTCGAGAGCCACAAAAAGGTACTTGCTGATTACGGCGTGCACTTTGACGTATGGTTCAGCGAAAAGAGCCTTCACGATGCCGGCGCTGTCGAGGAGACCATCGAAGCCCTTAGGGAGCGCGGCTACGTTTATGAAAACGAAGGCGCCCTTTGGCTCAGGTCTACAGCCTTTGGCGACGATAAGGACAGGGTTCTAAAGAAGCAGGACGGAGAATACACGTACCTTGCCCCTGACATCGCCTATCATCGAAACAAGTTCGAAAGGGGCTTCGAGACCGTCATCGACATATGGGGTCCTGATCACCATGGCTACATCGCCCGTATGAAAGCCGCCATACAGGCTCTCGGTTACCCCGAGAACGCCCTTGAGGTGCTGATCGTGCAGCTCGTGAGGCTTATCAGGGGCGGCGAGGCCGTGAGGATGTCGAAGAGGGCGGGTGAGTTCGTGACCATGTCCGACCTCTTGACGGAGGTGGGAAAAGACGCGGCCAGGTTCTTTTTCCTGATGCGCGCTCCCGAGAGTCACCTTGACTTCGATATAGATCTCGCGAAACTCCAGACGCAGGAAAACCCCGTCTTCTACGTCCAATACGCGAGTGCGCGGATTGCAAGTATTTTCAGGCAAGCGGCCGAGGAAGGAATCCCAAAGCCCTCTTTAGAGGGTGCGAGATTGGACCTGCTCGGCGAAGAGAGCGAACTTCTATTGATGAGGAAAATCGCGGATTTACCGGAGGAAATACTGGGTGCGGCCCTTGCCAGGGAGCCCCACAGGATGACGAAGTACGCGACGGAGCTCGCATCGGCGTTTCACGTCTTTTATACGCAGTGCAGGGTGTTGGGGAACGATCCTGAACTGACGGCGGCACGCCTCCTCTTGGTCGAAGGGGCCGGGATCGCTTTACGAAACACCCTGAGGCTTCTTGGCGTGAGTGCGCCGGAGCGCATGTAAAAACATACCCAGTACTGACCTGGGAGGGGATGAAGGTGGCGGAGGGTAAGATTGAAGAGGCAGCCGGGGAACGGCCTGAGCGACCCGATATCGAGGTTGCCTACGAGATCTTGAAAGAAAACCACGAGGGTATCTCGAGCAGGGATCTCTTGACCCGCGTGATGGACGCAAAAGGGGTGGGTCCGGAGGAACGACCGGCCAGGATGGCCCGCCTTCACACCGAAATGAACCTCGACACTCGTTTCGCATACACAGGGGGCAGGTGGATGTTAAGAGAGCGGGCGAAAAGAGTGTCAGGGTCAGGGAGGCCCATGTTCACCTCCAGACCGGCTTTGACCGTTTTGCCCAGGCCCAAGCCGAAACACGTGAGACTATGGGAGGAAGAGCCTGCGGAGCCCGTTGAAGAAGAACCCGCACCGCGCGAGGAAGAAGGGGACGAAGCTTCGTGGGACGAAAAGGGCAGTTCGGACTGGGAGTAAGCGGCCGGACAACCGGAGCCAGCCCGCTTTCACCTATGTGTTTTCGACCGATATGTACGTCTGTATATGTAAAGCGTCTATATCTACATCTATAATCTACGCCTATAAACACCTACAAAGCATCTATAAGGTGCTTGAAAGAAAGTACTTGAAGGCACTTCCACAGTCAGGATTTCAGGGGGGAGCGTTTTGCCAAAGTACATATTCGTGACGGGCGGAGTCGTGTCTTCCTTGGGGAAGGGTATAACTGCGGCATCCATAGGCAGGCTCCTCAAGAGCCGCGGCTTGAGCGTCAGCGTCCTGAAACTCGACCCGTACATCAATGTAGATCCCGGTACCATGAGCCCCCTTCAGCATGGCGAGGTTTTTGTGACCGACGACGGCGCGGAAACCGACCTCGATCTAGGCCATTATGAAAGGTTCATAGACGTAAGCTTGGGACAGATCAATAACGTTACCGCGGGAAAGATCTACGATTCCGTCATCAACAAGGAGAGAAAAGGGGAGTTCCTGGGGGGAACCGTGCAGGTGATCCCCCACATCACCAACGAGATAAAGGAAAGGATCCGGCAAGTAGCGGAGAAAAGCGGCGCCGATGTGGTGATATCGGAAATCGGAGGCACGGTGGGCGACATCGAGAGTCTACCGTTCCTCGAAGCCATACGCCAATTCAAGAGCGACGTAGGCCGCGAAGACGTGATGTACGTCCACGTCACCCTGGTCCCGTACATCCGCGCCGCCGGAGAACTGAAAACCAAGCCTACGCAGCACAGCGTCAAGGAACTAAGAAGCATTGGCATCCAGCCGGACGTCATCGTCTGCAGATCGGAAAGACCCCTATCAAAGGAGATGCGCGATAAAATCGCGCTTTTCTGTGATATAGACGAAAAAGCCGTAATCGAGAACATCGACTGCGACAGCATTTATGAAGTGCCCCTTCTCCTCGAAAAACAATCCCTGGGTGATATCTGCGTAGAGCGGTTAGAACTCAAAGCAGGAAAACCGGACCTCTCGGAGTGGGAATTGATAGTGCACCGGATCCAGAACCCCAAGAAGAACGTGAGGATCGCGTTGGTCGGGAAATATACGAACCTTCACGACGCTTACCTCAGCATAGCGGAAGCGCTCTGTCACGGGGGGATCGCCAACGAGGCCAGCGTCGAGGTGGAGTGGGTGCATTCCGAGAGGCTTGAAGGAGAGAGCCGGGAGGAGACTCTAGCGAGGCTTCGGCAATGTGACGGCATCCTGGTCCCCGGGGGCTTCGGATCGAGGGGGATAGAAGGGAAGCTCCAAGCCATAAGGTTGGCCAGGGAGAAGCGTATCCCGTTCTTCGGCATATGCCTTGGGTTACAGTGCGCGGTCGTGGAATTCTCAAGGAACGTCCTGGGCCTCGAAGGCGCAAACAGCACGGAATTCGACCCCGATACTCCTCATCCCGTCATAGACTTCATGCCCGAACAGAAGGCCATCGAGATGATGGGGGGCACCATGCGGCTCGGAGTTTATCCGTGTGCCCTCGCCGAGGGGACAGCCGCAAGGAGGATTTACGGCGAAAAGGAAGTAATGGAGAGACACCGGCATAGATTCGAGATTAATAACGAGTACAGGTCAAGGCTCGAGAAGGCGGGGCTCATTTCAAGCGGTGTATGGCAAAAAGGCGATCTGGTGGAGATCATGGAACTCGTGGACCATCCGTGGTTCATCGGAACGCAGTTTCACCCCGAATTCAAGTCGAGACCCAACAGGCCTCATCCGCTCTTTAAAGATTTCGTAAGGGCGGCCATCGAACACAAGGAACGTCGGGAAGGTCGGTAAATGGGGCGCGATTTGCCCGTCATCATTTAGGGAATTTTCTTATAGGAAGTTTTCTTAGCGGTACCCCCGAAAGCGCAAAGGGAGGAATACCCCGGTGAGGTTTATAAAAAGGCGATTGGGCCGAAAAGGGGTGCTAATTCTCATAGGGATCCTGGTGGGAGGATCCGTGATCCTCGGCTTCCTGTTGGATGTGGGCGCGGCGGGTGTCCCCGTTGGGACGGGGTGGTTGGCGTCCATCGGAGCTCGGGTGCCAACCATCGGAATCATATACATCGACGGGATCATATCGGGAGGAACGTCCTCGTCGGGCCTCTTCGGAGTGACCACCGGTTCGGACGACGTCGTAGCCTACTTGAAAGAAGCCACGGACGACCCTTCCGTAAGGGCTGTAGTCCTGAGAGTTAACAGCCCCGGGGGGAGCGCACCGGCCGCTCAGGAGATTTCCCGGGAAATACAGAAATTGAAGGACGCCGGAAAAGCGGTGGTAGTCTCCATGGGCGATGTGGCCGCGTCGGGGGCGTACTACATAAGCGCGGGCGCGGATATGATCATGGCCAACCCCGGGACCATCACCGGTAGCATCGGCGCTATAATGAGCGTCACCAACGTTGAGGAGCTTTACAGAAAAATAGGAGTGCGAGAGGAAACCATCAAGAGCGGTCCGCATAAGGACATAGGGTCAGGTACGAGACCTATGACGGAGGAAGAGCGCCGTATCTTAGAAGAACTAGTGAACACCGTGTACAGGCAGTTCTTGGAGGCGGTGGCTAACGGACGCGGAATGAGCCTGGAAGAACTCAAGCCCATCGCGGACGGAAGGATACTCACGGGGAGCCAAGCGAAGGAAGTAGGCCTGGTGGATGAAATCGGCAATTTTCAGGACGCCATCG
>DUSP01000133.1 GCA_012842575.1 Clostridia bacterium | reverse complement strand
GGGGGCGCCTGGGCCCCCGCCACCCCCGCCGCCGTCACCAGCACCAGCGCGACGAGAAGCGCACTGGCAACTCGCAAGGGCCTACTCCGGCTGGGATGCTGCATGGCTCAATCCTCCCCGAACAAAGAGTTCCACACGTCTTGGGGCTGCATGAGCGGCGTGTTCCCGAGGCCGGGGAGGTTGTCATCCTCCGGGACGTACAGCCAGTAAGCCTGGAATGGCCACATTCCCTTGCCTTCCGCGCTCTGAGGAGTAGCGTGATCCCACTCCATCTGGAACGCAGGACTCACTACGTGCGCCCACTTGACACCGCACAGCGCCTCATTTAGCTCGATGGGAGCAGCAAATCCAGCGTTCGAGGGACCGATGAGGTGCCAGCGCCCACCCTTCACCGGGCGTGTGCTCGGGGCGGTGTAATCCGTGCTGACCCTCAGCACAGCCTGGATAAGATCGGGATTAACGATCCGCACATAGAGCCCTTGCAGAGGCTGGAGTTCGTCAGTCCAGCTGGCTTGCTTCCAGAGTGCCTGATCCTCGTCGAAGCTCAGGACCACGCCTTCGGCACCACCGGGGAGGATATCCTCCAGCTTCGGCTCGGCCAGAACAACCGGCGTGGACAGCGTGTTCCAGCCTTTCCGGAGACCCACCGTGTACCCGTACGCGGAGACGTTGCCCGCCAGCGCTTCCTCAGGAGTCATGTACAACCACGGCTGCACGATGACGTTGCCCGCCACGCCCTTGATCAGGTCGGGCCCGTTGTCACCCCAGTAGTTGAACCCGGCGTCGACGAACCCGCCGGACCCGCCCTGCAAGGCGTACCGGGTGTTATCCACAATAGCGTTGAAGCCCAGGCGCACGATGTCATCATCGGCAAGACCACCGTACGCTCGAGCCACGGGGTCGTAGACGGTCACACCGTTCACAAAACCAGAGATGGTGTTGCGGGTGATACGGATGCACGCGTCCTCAGGGATAGCACCCCAGGAGCCGTCGTTTGTGCTTATCCAAATCCCCGAGAACGGAGGCTCGCTTCCACCCCCCTCAATTTCGCCACCCTCTAGGATGTTCTCGGTGACAGTGACGTCCGTTAGCCCGCCGCGCAGCTTGATCCCGTACGCAGCCGTAGCCGGCCCGTCACCAAAATCACCGGTGAACGTCACCTGGTTGCCCTTGATCAACACTGGAGAGTGGTCGCATCCGGAGTCCAGGCGCACATCGATCATGCCCCAGTTGCCCTGTTCGAACTTGCCCACATCCTGCACGATGGTGTTACCTTCGATCACGACCCCCTGACCGGTGAGGGCGCTCCCCAGGGTGCAGAAAATGATCGCCGTACGCTGCGCATCTTTGAAGGTATTGCCCCGTATGATCACGTCCTGGACCGTCTCCCTAGACCCGGTATAGGCCTTGTATACGTATACGCCGGCCCAGTAGTTGCCGTCGAAAACGTTGCCCTCGATGGTCGCACCCTGGACTTCCTCCAAGTATATGCCGGACTCCCCGGACTCGTCTCCGTTACTGACGAAAGTGCAGCTCCGTACTACCAGGTTATGCAGGGTCGACGCCTTACCTTCATTGGCCTGGTAAATGCCCGGTCCGGTATTGTCAACGAAACTACACCCTGTCACCGTCAGCCCATCCACATGGGAGGTCGTGGCCATCTTAATCCCCACGCTGTTATTCGTGAAGGTACAGCCATCCACAGCGAGATCGCTGACGGTGCCGTCGACCCGCACACCGTACCGCGCCGCTTTCGGGTCACCGGGGTTTCGGATCTTCATCCCCTGCAGTGTCACGCCGTCAGCTTCTACGAAAAACACCTGGTTGGCGCCCTTGCCGTCGACAGTCGTGTAATCACGCCCTGCGCCAGCAATGGTAAGCCCGTCTTTGCCAATCGCGATAAGCGATTCCTCGTACGTGCCAGGCCCGACCTCCACAGTGTCACCGGTGCCCGCCGCAGCAACCGCGTCCTTGATGCGGCTGAAGATCTTGTGGACGTAGACCTCGCCGTCAGCATCGCGCACCACCACGGCAGGGTTGAAGGTGTTGGCTTCCAGCACGGTGCTCATGTCCACTGCGCCGGATTCATCGTCCAGTTGCAGTTCGTTGTCAATGAAGTTATTGCCCACTATATTGGTCTCACCAAATCCAATCCTGATACCCGTTCGAGCCCGTTGCACAGTGTTACCCTTGAGTCCGATGCTTCCCAGCGCATACGAACTCGTGGAGATACCGCAGCCGCCAACGTCGTGGATATTGTTGCCCCCAACCTCGATGTTTCTTCCGTAATAGCCAGTGCTGATACCGGCCGCAAAAGCCGGGCAGGATACGTTGTGGATCTCGTTATCGGAGATCTCGACGTTAGCGGTGGTGTCCTGCTCGTCATTGCCCCAGGTGAAGATCCCAATGGCCATATCCCCGGCATCGTTGTCTTGATGCTTGATGTTGTAGATGAGGTTTTTGGTAACCGTAAGTCCTTCCACTGGCCCGCAGTTGACGCCGAAAGAGCCAAAGCTTACTTCGGGGCGGTCAAGGCAGCCAATGTCGTGGATAATACAGTTGGTCACCGTGATGTTGGAATTACGCCCCACTGAACCTATGACCACGCCCGAAGCGTCCGCGGTAGAACTGTACAGCGGGTTGGTGATGGTGAAACCGTCCACCGTAACGTCGTCGGCTGTGATATACACCACGTAGTAGTTTTCGTCCGCGGAGTAACCGTTGATGATGGACTCTCCTCCTCCCCTCTGCCCACTATCGCGGGCGTCGACCCCTGCCTTCGCGCCGCGCAGGGTCAAGGGCTTGTCAACGGTGATGCCTTCCCTGTATTCTCCCGCAGCCACCTGGACTATCCCGTTCTCCGGAGCTACGTCTATCGCGGCCTGGATGCTGCTGAATATCTTACCGATGCAAATCTCGTTCAGGTTGTTGCGCACCACCACGGCGCGGTCGAACGCGTTATTCTGAAGGACGCTACCCAGGTCTAGCTCTCCGCTGTTGTCCCGTACCTGGATGGTACCCTCGGGAGTGTCTCCGAACACGTTGCCCTGGACAGAGACGCCATCCACCCACACCTCTAGCCGGGCATAAGTGCTACCACTGCCAGTGAAGTCATTGCCGGAGATCGTGCCGCTGGCCTCTGTACCCAAGACCACGCCGCTGCCCACTACGCCCTCGAATGTGTTGGTGTCGATATCCACATTCGAGGACGCATTGTCTGAACCCAAGCTAGCCTCACCATTGACATACAAGATCTGGCCAGACCTCTGCTCGCTGATGAGCGTGTTTCCGATTATGGTAATGTCGGATTGCCCACCGCCTGTGAGAATAGCATTCTTGCCGCCAAACGAACCTGCGTAGATTACGTTGTCCCTTATGGTCACCTGCGAGTTCTTCCCCTTCAGATAAACGCCCGCCTCGCGGCCTTCGCCTTTGATTGTCAACCCAGCGACGACAACGCCGCTGACCCCCTCTTGCACCTCCACGGCACCGCCGTACCCGCTTCCCTGACCGATGATCGTGCATTCATCGCTTCCCGCACCTTGAAGACTCAAGGCTTTGGAGATAACCACGCTTTCTTCGTACGTCCCTCGCCCAACGCGTACGGTGTCACCCGGCTGGGCAGTGTCGATCGCCGCTTGGATGTTCCCGTAGACTCGCTCTTCACCGATCTCCACCCAGTTGAGGCGATCCGTTTGCCCTGCGGCAGCGCCGCCTTGGGCCCGTATCTCTACCTCCTCCACCTTCCAGTCACCGTAATTATTCACGAGACCCGTGACGGCGTTATTGTCGCCGGCGTTCCAGATGTCCACCGGGTTAGCAGCCCCCAACTCCTCGTTATTCACGGTGGTACCGCTCTCCACGATGACGTTAATTTCATCCGCCCCGACTTTTCCGCTCGTGGCCACGATGGTCACATCTTTACTCTCGTCCGCACTCACCTCAACGCAGTGGCCCCACGCCTGCACCCAGTAGACTGCCTTAGGGACAGTGTCAGGGGATGAGATTTGGATGTTGATGTTGGGCGTGTACGTGGATGTATCATTGGCCGTTATGGTTAGGTTTGCCCTTACACCTTGTTGCAGTAGATCTCCCAGTGTACCCTCATATTCGCCGCTCCAGATAACGTTGTCGTCACTTGTGTAATCCGTGGCCTCCACCACCGGGTCGATATCGTGGACCACCAGGATGGCAGGCTGCTCGTTGGCCAGCGCCGCGTTCGACATCACCGGCGATACTGCTAACAACAGGCTAAGCACCGCAGCCGTCGCCGTCCATTTTCCCACCTTTCTCATGTTTAGGAACCTCCTTGTCCTAGTACCTGGGCTTGAGGCCTTCACCTACATCCGCTCGCTTCTAACCCCGCTGATGACCACAGACAAAACCCTCCGGGAAACACCTCCCATACGCGCTCCCATATGCCTTGGCTTTACCCCACCTCCTTGTGGAACCCTCCCAACCAGTCCTTTGACACAGATACTTGAAGGAAAGCCATAACGATACGTGTGCCCGGGTTTGGAGATACGATTAACTACTGCTATCAACCAAACACGGGCCTATACAGACTCCAAAATATTTACCGCCGTTACGGAAACACAAAACCGACTGCAGTGCAGTCGGTTTCACCACTCGCTCCGACCAAGCCATGGTGACCACATCTAGCCTAGTCTTCGTCGCTCCCGCACTTTGGTTATCAAATTCAACTAGAAGCCGATCCGTTCTCTACGACTTTCAGAGTCAGATGCTTAAATGATGTCAGCCAAGGCGACGATTCCTTAAATTTAATCAAAACCTACACTCAATATGGTAGTTCGACCCATTAATGTAAATTCCTCTTTCACAATTAATTGGCAGACCTAAAACAATAGATTACTTCGCCACGATGCTTCATGTTGTCTAAGCAGAGCAGCTGGTTGGGTAAATACCCTCCCAGACAAGCGTCTTACTCTGAATTGTACAGTAACATACGAGGACCGTCATTTGATTGCGGTGTGGCCACTTTGTCCAGCGTTTTGAAGAAAGTACGATGCTGAGGCACCTTCACATATTCGGCATATAACGCGTTCTTCGGAGATACTTGGGAAAACAAGCAGAATTCCGACGGCGAGTTTTACATCCTTGAGGCATGGCTATTTTGTAAAGCACTGATTGCCTTTGCCAGCTCTGTTTACGACCTCGTCTGTACAATATCTCTTGTAATCTTCTTCATAATGTTTTCGCAAGCTATCAAAAACCAGGTCTTTCTCGATATCCTTCAATACCTCAGGCTTGCGAACCACTGCTTCGCGGATGTGGTCGAGAGCGAGTTTATACTCTCCAGTCTGCGCATAAACGCGTGCCAAATCATTGTGAGGTTCAGGGCGGTCGGGAAATAGGCTTGCCGCCTTGTGAAACGCTTCTATCGCCTGCTGCTTCTCGCCAAGAGATAAATACTCGTAACCGAGAGCGATATACCCGTTGAATACTTCCGGATCTATGCTCACGGCGACCTCGAACAGTGCGGCCGCCTCGCGATGCTTGCCCGCCATGGACAACGCATAGCCGGCGATAACCTTCTGGTTGGCTTCTTGCGTTCTCATTTGCCATGCCCTTAGGTCTTCCTTGAGTATTGACATGCGCGACTCGACCTTCCGTTCCACAATCCTATCCGCGTATTTTAGGTTATAAAAGCCGTAAAGGGCGAAACCTAAACCCGCAAGCGTGGCAATAGCACTTACTGCTGCCAATAGATAGGACATCTCCGAGGGCGTCACCCACACGACCTCCTCGTCACGGGAGTTAAAGGCACCAGGAAACCATCAAGTTAGACTCTTGGTTTTTGGTTTGGTTATCGGTTACGCCGAACGAGATTAGAGGGCTACCCTTCAGGCTGCGCCTCGCCTTTCATGCTCTTCAGCCTATTCACGATCTCCTCGATGATGGCGTCGGCATCAGTCGAACCTGATTTTGCGGCGTCGGGATTCGCGTCAAGCGCCAGCTTCTTATACTCTTCAGCCTTGTCCGCACCCCCGCCTGATACGCGCGTCATCGCCGCAAGCCAGAGGTTTGCTTCGAATTTGACGTTGGCGTTACCGCTTGCACTGGCTTTCTCTAAAGCCTCCGAGGCCTCCTGATACCGCCCCAAGAACGCCTGTGCTTCTCCGAGACTCAGGGCGAGCTTCGGCGTCATCTCCTTCAGTTTCTCGCTATCGGGTACCCCCTCCGGAATCTTATCTCTCTGCTCCTTCATACGCTGGGGAATGCTCATAACCTTTTCAAAATACTTCTTGGCTTCGTCAGGCTTTCCTTCTCTTACAAAGTTGTCTCCAACCGCCACATATGCTCCGGCCAAATTCTCGTACCGCGCTTCCGAATACGGATGGAGATCGACCGCTCGCTCGATTTCTTTCAGCCCGCCATCGATGTCGCCAGATCTCAAGAGAAGCGAGCCGTAACTCGTTCTGAACACCGGGTTATACGGTTCCAGGGCTACTCCGCGTTCCATTTGTTTTTTCGCCTCGGTTAAAGCCGCGGGATCCTGCTTCGTTAAAGCCAATGCCAAAAGCGCATTGCCATAGTCAATCCTGTAAGATCCTTCCCACGGATCGAGCGCAATCGCCTTCTTGAAGACATCTACGGCCTGATTGACTTTCCCCCGCTTCAGGTCCCGACTCGCCGCCTGTCCTAAGGTATCGCCTTTTAAGAGCATGCCGCCAAGGATGAGGAGCGTTATGGAAACCGCCACAGCAATTACCCCTGCGGCTACACCCGGCCCCCGTGCGATTCTGCCCTTAGATGACTTCGAGGCCGCCTTCGAACCCGCCCTTAAATCCGGGCTGATACCTGAGTTCAAGCCCGCCTTGCCAGGCCTTGAGCCTGACTCTAAGCCCGATTCCCGCTCCCCCTCTGAACTCGACTTCGTACCGCCCGCCACTTTATCGACAGTAGCAATCACTCCGTTTTTACCCCACAGGGCGTCACCGATTCCGAAAAGACTCCATAAATAAAAGCCTATCCCGGCCAGTGAAAGGTTGAAGTCGATGAAGCTGTGCGCGCCCAGGGCGATGGCCGACGAACCGACCGCCACCGCCAGAAACCTCGTTTCCACCGGTACGTCCGCCGCCGCAATGCCTTTAAGGCCTCGCCTCAAACCGCCCAGAAATAGGATCCATATACAGGCCAAAACTCCCAGCCCCACGGTACCCGTCTCGACCCAGGTTTGCGCGAAGTAATTGTGAACCTCGGTACTCCAGTAACCCCAGCTCTGATACCCCAAGTACAGGGACTTCCAGCCCCCGCCACCGGCGCCGAGGAACGGCCGATCCGCGACGATCTTCAGGGCATCGAGGGTCCAGAGAATGCGGTCTATAGCGCTAGACTGGGAAAGATTGATGGCACTGATCCTGGCCACCAGGGCAGGCGGTAAGAGACCGGGGGCCAAAAGAAATATCCCAAGAGCAACCGCCACTACCGTCGCCATACCCGCAGTCCCCGTCAGAGCCTGACGCCTCGATGGCCACCTCGAAAACACAGTTGTAAGGCTCGTAAGTGCCACGGTGATCGGAATGCCCGCAATGTACGAAGCCCATACCATGATCTCGGATACCGGTATGTCTTTGCCCGGATGGAGGGCCTTATAGAAGAACGGCGTGATGATGCCGGCCGTAACGGCTACCGCCATAAAGGACGAAAGCGCGGCCCATCTTTTTCCCGTAGGCGACAATATCAAGAAAATGGCCAAAGCGACCGGAAAAACCAGGTACGCACCGCGCGAGTACGTGAATATAAAGGGCAGGAACAAGAGGTACGACGCCGCCCCGTAGACCGCCCGCTTTGCCGGTGCCCTCTCGGCCATCATCAGGCCAAGCCCGATGAAGAAGGCAGCGGTCAAGTAGGCGGCCAGCGAATTCGGATACTGGATACTCGAACTTATCCTTCCGCCCTCGTAAGCCCCTTTGTAGACGAAGGTTCCGGCCGCCGCCCCCACTCCCAGTGCGGCGATGCCGACCGCACCCGCTAAAAGAGCCTGCAGCAACCCAATGACGGGAACGAATATCCGCGCAGCGTCCCCTGTAGTGCCCCTTCTTTCGTAGCCGAACAGGACGCCGGCTCCGCGGCCGATCTCGCTGACGAGGTAAAATAGGACAAAATAATTGACGTACTTTAGGGTTTCGCCTATCGCTTGCCTTATGTTAACAGCCACCAGACACGACAGCGCATAAGCGCACGCGAGCCCAAACACGGCCCAATCCATGGGGTCATCGAGGAGTCTCTTCTCGGCCGGGCCTTTCCCCCCTGCTAAGACCAAAACCTCGTACAGAACGAATATTGCAAGGCTTATGAGCAACACGATCAGCCGCTCGATGGGGAAGAACAGCCCCCTGAAGAACGGCGACGCGATCACAATCACCGGTACGGCCCCAATGAGATATGGCCTCACGTCAAGCGCTTTGTCGAGACACCTATAAAGGACCGCCCCCATCTTCGCCAATGTGGCCTCGGACTCAATGCCTCTTTTCCCGCCAAGCCTCCCGGCGCCCGCCTTTGTCGTGACTCCTTTGCTACTTGCTATAACGTGCGCCGCCATGTCCCTGCGCCGGTCGCCTCCGGAGGAAGGGCGTTTGCCGAGACTTTTTGACTTCTTGGAACCCTTGGACACCATCTATTTGACCCCTATCTCCAATCGGATTTGTGGAACTGTTTCCTAATTCCGCAAGCTAGCGGCGGTAGAAGGGCGGAGTCCGGTAATGGGATTTATCGAAACTCTTCCTCATTCCGCAAGAGGCCGGCTCGGCGTGCTTGTCCTCCAGAATTCCGCAAAGAACGCCGTAAACACCCCGACCATGACCCCGAGCACCCCCGCGACCGCGATGTTCAGCATTTTTCTGGGTTTTACCGGTTGAACGGGCGGAATGGCTTCTTCAATTAGGGTAAGGGTCTTTTCGCCTAACCTCGTTGCTTCGGCGATACGAGCCTGCTCTTCTTGGCTTGAGAAGCTGAGGTAGGCATCTTCATAAATCTTTGCCTTTTCGGTGAGTTCGCGCTCCCTCGTCTCAGCCTCGATTAGATCCTTTCGTAGACTCTCCAATTCTTTCTCGAGCTTCAAGATGGCTTGCTGAAGCTTCCGCGCCGTTCCTTTGAGTCCGGAAAGTTCTATCTCGTCTTCGGCCAGCTTCTCTTTCAAAGTTGAGGCGACCGGATTGAGCTCTTCCGATTCGAATTTGAGGCCCGCCAAGTCTTTGGCCTTCTGTCCTGTGGAATCGGATACGACTTCCCCGAGAAACGGGTCTTCGAGGAGGGACTTCTCCGTCGCTATCACGTCAGGTGTGTTGGCCAGTTGTTGCCTTGCCTCCGTTATTCGCGCCGAAATGGCGGCCATTTCGACTTCGATTTGCCTCATTCGGGACTTGTAATCGGTGAGCAGCGTCGTCAAGGCCTCGATCTCGCGCCTGATTTCATCCGCGCTCCTGGACGACATGACTAAGGCTTTCAGCTCCGAGAGAGTCCGGTCGAGGTTTTTCTTTTCTGTAGCGGCCTGCTCTGCCAGAACGGCTCTGGTCCGCGATATCTGGTCGACGTTCATCTTATCGATGAACTTCATGTACTCGTCGGCCAAGGTGTTCGCTATGGTTGCAGCCTTATCCGGGTCAGAGCTCCTTACGGTAATTCGGATCAGATTGCTATCCTTTATGACTTCGGCATCTATGCTCTCTCTGAGGCTGTGCAAGGACATGTCTAAGTTAAGCCTATATTTCACATTCGACAGGACCTCTGAATTCCGGACTTGACTTCTATACGTCTCAAGCGCCATCTGAGGGTAAATCCCCATCTCGCCCACGAGGCGCGCGAGGTCTTTCTCTGCCTGCCCGCCGCTCCCCAGATTGGGTTGCTTCACCATGATAGTGGCCTTGGCCTCATATACCGGCTCCAACACGAAGAAGCTCACGAAAGCGCTGGTCAATATGGCAATCACGGTTATGATCGCGATGATCCACTTACCCCTTAAAAGAACCTCCACATAGTCCCTTAAGTTTATCTCCTCGGAATCGCCCCTAGAGTCCCAAACCCGTTCTGTCAACTTGATACCTCCTGGTAGCATCGCGAAGAATAAAAACTAAGGATACAAACACGCCCACACGCGCAGGCCGCTTTGCACTATTATCGAGAAAAAGAAAAGTAAGGAACAGCGAATTTTCGCAACGCACGGCCCGACCTGCAACAAGGCCTACAATCATGCACTGCCGTTAACTTTTTTCTTCCCCGCGACAGAAATTCCTTTCTACAACTCTTTTTAGAATCCGCAATAAGGTGCCATTCCCGCTTTACCCCACACCCTACCTACACCGCCTGACTCTTAACTGCATATCCTGATGTTGCAACCCAGATAATCGACAAAACCCGCAAAGGACGAGAGTGCGACCACAACGAGGGTACGATCGTGTAAAGCAACAGCCGCAACAGGAGGCCAGAAAGCTCCGCGATACCAGTAATGATCAATCGCACCAAACCAACAGCGCCGACAAAAGGGGTGTGTGATTATGACCATAACCTCTGGGTCTTCAAGGGGGGGCTCTTTGTTTCCCTCGGGCCGGGGGTACGGATACGGTATGACACAGCGCCGCCAAAGGGAACTGAGCCGTTCGGAAACAGATGAAAGCATTCAAAACCACGGGCAGCATTCACCACCGGAACGCGCGCCGGATGAAAGTTCCCCGTCGTCCGGGGATGGGGATCCCGGCCAAAGCCACAGCACGGATCACATAGAAACCCCGAGGGGTGCCGGGGAACAGCATCTCCCGTCGGGTTACGCGCGGCCCGTGAATGACAAACACGTAATCGACGTAGGCTTCGAGCCCTCCAATACCGAGGCCGCCGTCGAGGCCAGCACAGAGGCCGCCGCTTACGCTCGCCGCGCCGCCGAGGGGTCTTCATCGCACGCGGAACCACAAGACTCCGGTATCATCCCTCCGGAAAGGGGCGTCCCTGCAATCCCTGAAGCGTCGCCGATGGGCCGGGTAGGACCTGACCATGAGGGGACCAATACGCATCAGACCAGCGCGCCGGGCGACGGGGACGGTTCTAAGAAAATCCGCGTAACCTTGGGTTCCGCCATTCAAGCCGAGATTTCGCAAGCTATCCTTGACGGTACCATCGAAAATTTTATCGACAAAGTGAGAGGATTTATTCAGTCGCTTTTCCGCTTGCTGGAAACCACCGATTCCGGGGCCGAGGTTCTTGGGAACCTGGTCAGGCGCGTTCGCGAGGAACTACAGCGTGAAATAGAAGTGGAAGAACAAGCGGCAGGAAGTAGCCCAGGGGGCGGGGACGCGACGGGGCTTGGCAGTGGCCCTGAAACAGGGGGCGCCCCTGGATCTCAAGGTTCTAAGGTGGCCGGCCTTGATCCCGCCATGCTCCGTCTCATGTGGAGCCTCTTCAAGACACCCGAGTTCCAGCAGTTCACTGCCAAGATGATAGCTCAGTCGCTCAGGGGTGGACTCAAACAGCCTCTTTCCTCTAACCAATCTTCTGTTCAATGACGGCATTCCGATCCGTCACGGAACCGTTCGACACAATCACCCCGGGACGTGTGAGCCCGGGGTGATGCCATTACCCCCAATGCTGCCTTGCTTCTAACGCTTCTTCTGCCTTTCTCCTAATACGCTTCTTCTAACGCTTCTTCGTGCCCCACGAGTCAAGAAAGCTTTGTATTTCCGGAGGAATACCCGATGCACCTAGGTCGGCTATAACGGCCTTTGCCATCTCGGCCAAGGACGCTTTTATCTCGGGGCTCATGTGTGAAGTCATCTGTTCGGCCATTGCCTTTAACGCTTGGGGGTCATTGAGCATTTGAGGATCGAAGCCCATTTGGTTCACGAGCTCCTTAAGCCGGTCCGGGTTATCGACGGTAATGCCCGCATCAGCCAATATACGCCCGATTTGGGTCCCCATCCCCGCGACAGCGTCGCCGGACATAGCAGATCTCCCACCCCCTGCGGTGGCGGTGGTTTTGACTGTCGCTTCTGCCTCGGCGGCGCATCCCGCCATACCTTCTCTTGCGTCACTTGGGGTACCTTGTCTCACGCCGCCTGCCATACCTTGCCTTACACCGCCCGGCGCCCCTTCCTCCGGGCCTTTCGCACCAGCCTTTCGCTCCTTGGCGGCCAACTCCCGCGCTGCATACTCATATATGCTCCTGCGGAGTCTTTCGATGTCGTTTTCCAACCCGAAGCGCCTCCCGTTATTACACGATTTCATTCATGACCCGTAGTCTACGGCCCCGTGGGCAAGTCCACGTGCAAAAAACAGTGGTTGTTCATGCCGGAATCGCTTTGTCTTCCGCCCCGGCTTCCTTCTTTTCGGGACTCGCGCCAACGCTGCGCGACACATCCACCAGCCCGGAACCCTGCTCGTTGCGGCTGAGCCCCGGTAGCCGCACGGCGCCTTCCATGAGCTTTGCGAGTACGCCCCTTGACGTAATACCGGGATTGGCAGAAAGAATTACAGCTACTGCGCCGGTGACGTGCGGCGTCGCCATGGACGTGCCACTCATGCTCTTGTAACCGCCATTCTTATACGTCGACACGATCTTATCGCCGGGGGCCGTGACGTCCACTTCGGGACCCCTGCTGGAGAAGCTCGCGATCCGGTCGTTTTCGGAGATGGCCGACACCGCCACCACACCGGGATGACGGGCCGGGAACACCACGGAGTTGTCGCGCCCGCTATTCCCTGCAGCCGCCACAAAGATCATGCCTTTTGCCAACCCTTTATCGATGGCCATCCTGAGAGCGGTGCTTTCATCCTTGGAACCAAAGCTCATGTTGACCACGTGCATACCATTTTCCACGCACCACCTTACGCCTTCCACTATGGTCGAAATCTGAGCACGACCATATCTATCGAAGGCTCGGACCGCGTAGATCTCGGCCTCGGGCGCTACACCAACGACCCCTATTTCGTTATTCACGGCAGCTATGGTTCCTGCCACATGGGTACCGTGGCCGTGATAGTCCATGCCGCTGCCTGACCCGGTTACATCCACTGCCGCTTTGACGTTCTGCTTCAGGTCGGGATGGCCGGTATCGACTCCCGTATCTACGACACCGACCTTGACGCCCTTTCCGGTTCCTACCTGCCATGCATCCGGGGCGCCGATCCTTTTCACACCCCACGGTACCACCTGTCGGTCGTAGTTCAAAGACGAGCGGAAGAAGCAGAGTAATTGCACTTCGTAATCGTCCTCGACGGCAATGACGTTATCGGAAGAAAGGATCTGCTGCAGCTCTTCTCCCTCGGCCGCCTCAGGTGGGAACTCCACCACGATGGAGTCGACAAAGGGCAACTCTTTGACGAGTTTCCCCCCTACACTCTCAAGGATCGTATTGTACTCAAGGGCACTTACGCCTGGTTTAAAGGTGATTATCTTTCGTACCGGCTTTTTGGATTGCGTTTCCCTTTTCGACGATCCTCCTCCCCCCGGGCCGCGCGGGAAGCCGATCCGAGGTGCTGGCCATACTGGACGGCCGGGGGCACCACCTTTCCCGCCTTGGCCGTCGGATCCGGATCTACTACGCGCGTCGTCTGAGCCACCAATTGATCCCGCACCACGGCATGTCGTCGACAGAATGAGCCCCGCCTCGAGCAATAGTACGTATGCGAGGACTGCGAGTGTCATATTCGATACCCTCCCTTCCCTGAAACTTCTTCCTTGGGATTTTCCGCTGGAACTCCCTAGTGGACAGCCGTTGGAACTTCCTCGTGAGATGAGAGCGCGTCCGATGCTACTTTGAAAGATCGTGCGAATTCTACGTGAACTCTGTAGGAACTCCGTTCAAACCTAGACTATGTTATGCAGCGTACATGAGGTTGGTGTCATAAGATTGAAATGCAACTCAGGAAGAGAAACCTTTCATTTATGTTCACAAACCGTTTTGATCCTGAATACTATGACACCGTAAACGAGGGCTGATCCCGAAACCGGCAGAGTCCCCGAAACTGAGCACCGTAAACTAGACCTCCGGGCAAATGGAAGGGGCTCTCCCTGGCACGAACGCCGGGATTGCCGGCACGAGGGTCCCCTCGGTAGTGAGTGGGTAGTAAGTGGAAGGAGGTATAGTCAATGCCTGAAGTCAGCGGAACGATTTGGTGGTGGATAATCATCCTCCTCATCATCGTGCTCCTGCCTCTGTTCTTGTTCTTCTTCATCCCGATCCTGGGCCAGAAGTGAAATGAACCCTGAGGGCTTGAAGCAGAACCGAGTCATGAGCGCCGAGCACCTTCAAATTCCCTTGGAACGAGGATAAGCAAATCACCCAAGACCCGCCGTGGATCCCGACTAGTTCGGGATCCATATTTTACTTTATGATGTATCTGTGATATATCCGTGATATATCCGATATATCCGTGATATATCCGATGGTATATTCGAAGGCGCAGCTAAAGACGGCCAACTCCGGGTCCGCATCGAGCGAGTAAACGTAGGTCCCAAAGCCTCCGAACAGCAAATGCACCGATGCAAGGCCAAACTCCTGTTGACGACCACGTCTTAACTCAGTAGAATGCGTTTAGGTGATTTATTTTGGGAGACGTAATAACTTCCGCGGAAGGCGAAGGCGGTAGCCTGAGCGAGCCCGAAGCGACTGAGCCTAAGAATATCCGCCAAAGTCGCGATCCTCACCTGGATAGAAACGACCATCACGAAGACCACCAGCACAGCATATCGCAAGCGGTCGAACTGTCGAATACGCCTGCTACGTCTGCTCGCGTTCAAAGCGAGCCGTTGCCTCGAACCCGCAGCGAGATACGGAAGCGCGTATTCACGTTGACGGCACCCGCCCTCGGCGAGATGTTTCTGATGAGTTTCGTCTCCATCGTCGACATGATGATGGTGGGCCAACTCGGAGCTGCGGCAATCGCCGCCGTCGGTCTCACGATTCAACCGATGCTCTTCCTGCAGTCGGTATTCATGGCCCTCAACGTCGGAACCACCGCCGTCGTTGCCCAGAGTATAGGAGCTCGGAGCTTTGATAGCGCGAACGCCGCGGCCAAACAAAGCCTCCTCGTGAGTCTCGTCTTGGGCATCATAATAAGCGGCGGGAGCGTGATAGGCGCCCCATACGTGTTGAAGTTCATGGGGGCGGATCCCGATGTGATGAAGGCCGGTGTAGGTTACTTCCAGGTGGTCGCCGGCGGCATCATATTCAACTGTATCGGTATGAGTATCGCCGCGGCCTTAAGAGGCGCCGGTGATACGAGAACACCCATGATCGTAAACGGACTCGCCAACATTCTTAACATTTTTGGAAATTACGCCCTGATTTTTGGGAAGTTTGGCATGCCTGCATTGGGCGTATTCGGTGCGGGGCTTTCCACGACCGCCTCGCGCGGTATTGCGACACTGCTTTTCATACCCATCGCAATTAACGGAAGGCGCGGGATTCGGTTGGCCACCCCAGGCGGTTGGAGGCCGGACAGGAGCATGCTCTCGAGGATCTGGCGTGTGGGCTGGCCAGCAGCGCTCGAGCAGTTCGTGATGCGTGGGGGACACGTGCTTTACGCGCGAGTGGTGGCAGGCCTTGGAACCGCAATATTCGCATCTCACCAAATAGGGCTCAACGTGCTGTCTTTGACGTTCCTACCCGGGCAAGCGTTTTCGATAGCGGCGACTACCCTAGTCGGGCAGAGCCTCGGAGCCGACGATCCCGCCGAAGCGGAAACGTGCGCTCGTGAGACGCATAGGCTCGGTTTAATAGTAGGGGGTATAACAGCTGCCATTCTCTTCGCCTTCGGCCGCCAGATAACCTGGCTATATATAAAGGACCCGGTAGTAATCGCCGATACCGCGCTTATATTGAAGATCTACGCCCTCGCTCAACCATCCCAGTCTACACAGTTCATATTGGCGGGCGCACTGAGGGGAGCGGGGGATACCAAGTGGCCGCTTTATTCGACGGCCGTCGGGGTGTGGGGAGTACGTCTCCTCCTCGCCATACTCTTCATCAACGCATTCGGCTGGGGGCTGGTCGGCGCCTGGATCGCTCTCGATCTCGACCAGATGTCGAGGTCCCTTGTATTGTCCAGACGTTTCCGCGCAGGACACTGGAAGCAGATGCGGGTATAGCATGGTTTAGCCTGGAACCCTTGCGGCCACTCTATGACCTCCTAACGCGCCGCCAGTACCGAGTCGAGTGAAACCCCGATCTTGTCTTGCACTGCCAGTATTTCGGGGTCTCCGGTGACCAGCTCGGCAGAGAGTTCCTGAGCGAGTCCTACTGCAAACGCATCAGCATAAGAAAGAGGGAGTTCTGCCTTCAGCTTCGCCGCGACCCACACACGGGTATTGGTTATTGGGGCCGCTTTCCAGGGGAAGGTCTTGCGTTTGACGTCCATCAAGAAAGACGACGCTTTTTCGCGTTGCCGGCTTTTTGCCAGTCGATAGTACACTTCGCCAAGGTTGATAACCGATACGTAAACTTCGACCTCTTCTTTTTCCGCCGATGCCAGGATGTCCTCCACGTGATTTGCTCCAGACTCTCCTTGCATCCAGCAAAGGATGGCATAAGCATCAAGTACCTTTCTCATCGTGCGTTACCTCGGCATTGTGTTCGGCCATATGCTCCGTAAGCAGTGGCTCTCCACGTAACGCGCCGCCCCACTTTCGCCATCCCGGCCGAGTTTTTTCATAAATGGGTTCCAGCACCACCTTCCCGTCGACGAGGCTGACCATGAGGCGTCCGCCCGGGGATAAGGAAAGGCGGTCACGGATGCTTTTTGGGAGAACGAGTTGTCCTTTTGAAGATAGAGTGACGGTTTCCATAGAGTGCCCCCCCTTTGTCTTACTTGCATTGTAAGATGGGAAGACCAAGCCGTCAAGAAGACACCGAAAACCCTGAAAACCACCACGTCGGCGTTCCACAGAATCATCGGGTTGAAATTCCGGTCGGGACCGTAAGGCCCCGGGTAACGCCCATCGGCGATCCCAGGGCCTTATGTGAGTTCGTCAGGGGTTGACAGTCTCGCTAACGCCATCCTCAACCGCCATGAGCTTTCGCCTCATCGCATCATCATAGCACTCGGCCTATGGGCCTGTGAGCATAGACCGCCAACATCCGCTTGAGGCCTACCCGGCAATAAGATCTGGGTTGCGTTCCACAGGTCCTGTGAGATCCATGTGGCCTGCCAGGCTATCGAGTGGCTTCCCTTCTATGAGAAACACCACGGATTTTATGCCCTCGAGCTCGGTCAGCGAGTTCACGATGGAATAGACGGTCATTAACTCTCCGGCGCTTCCGCCCCAGTGCTTGGTCTGAAACTCTTTGTTGAAATCCACATAGGCGACGCCGTCTTCGACCTTCACCGGCGATACCAATTTCGCTTCCTTTGGTATAGAAGCTCCCAGTCCCGAAGTGGTGGGACCCTTTATAAGCTCTTGTATAACCAGGTCGGGGAGGTCGGTATCGCCTTTAGTCACCTCACGCGCCTCTCGAACCAGATATTGCGCCTGACTGTCCGGGAAGTAGAGAGTCAAAGTGACCTTTTCACCGGCTGGCAGTGTAGACTCGCCTTCAGACGTTTTCTCCTCGGAGGTTCTTTCGTCCTCGGGCTTTCCTTCACCGGAGGGCGACTTCGTACAGCCGGCAGAACCCGCGACCATTATGACCATGACCAAGACGACCACTAACGCGACAAGGGACAAATGTCTGGTCACGGTGGTGCCTTTCCTTTCTTTTGTGAACCACATCCGGACCAACTCCCCTCTAACCGCGGACCTCACTACGCGATCTTTCGCCTACAGTCTCTCGCTTATAATCCCTCGCCCGAAAATTCTCGGCATCTTCAGTTCCCGGCATGCTTCTTCTAACATACCTCATAACGCTTTCGCCGAATCTTCGACGATGGCGGTAGAATAAAGTTCCCCGGAAATGGAGCCTCCCACACAACCTCGCGTACCCCGGTCTGGATCAGTTTTCGTAGGACCACGATAAACCCAAACGAGGGTCATGGTATAATGCTTGTAAGGGCTTGGCGAACGAATCGATCAATTCCACGGCCTTCGAGCGACGTTCTCTTCAGTCCAGACACATCGGCCTTCTCAGGCGACTCAGTCACCGTACGCTTCATTCTCCTTACGGCGTTCGCTGGCACCCTTGCGAAATGCCTTCACAAAAAAGGTTAACCAGGAAACGTGAGAGGTTATTGATACAGTAGTCTTCTCGAGGCTCACCTTCACGCCGCCCCTGAGATCCCGCCACGTGGTGCTCGTGGTGCTCAGGAGATCCGATAGCGCCCTCGAATTCACCCTCGAGATCCAGATTATCGGCTTGACAGTTCATGAAGACCGAGGCTACGAGTGCCCTCATGGCCCCGAGAAACGCCACCGCCGCGAGCCTTGGATCGGTGTCGACGAATTCGCCTCTCCTTATACCCTCGGCGATGAGGCGAGCCACGGCATCCACTATGCTCTTGCGAACGCTGCCGAACCACCTTACGATTTCATCGGCCAGCCCTGGTATGCTTTCCATAACGACTTTGGCCATGGGGCGGTTTTGCCGGGCGAGGTCGAGACTGTATCGTACAATCCGTTCAAGTTTTGCGCGCACGCTGTCAGCGATATAGCCTCCGTCGGTCGCGGTCACCTTGCTTTTATTGGGGCGAATCTCCGCCGGTTCCTGGCAGTTACGCCCCCGCTCATCTCGAGCATTTCCAATACCTTCGTCCGTCGCGCTCGCGTGGCTCCGTCCGCCACCGCCTCGCGCGATTGCCTCAATATCGCTGACATAGGTTTCCACCGCTGCCCGTACGATCTCGCGCAAAAGCGCCTCTTTGCTGGGAAAGTAAAGGTAAACGGTACCCTTTGCAACTCCAGCGAGATCGGCTACTTCCTCCATTCTGGTTCCGTGGTAACCCTTTCGAGAGAATACGTCTACCGCCGCGCTCATTATCTGCTGACGCTTTCCCTGGTCGGAAGAGACAAGGTGCTGCTGCGCCGGGTCGGACGTAACGGAAGCTTCAGTTGGTCCGGTGCCGCTGACAACACCGTTGGACGGACCGCTGCTCATCATCATCTCACTATTATTGCCCCTCTCTCCATCACCCATCACTCTTTACCCATCACTCTTTCCCTCAGGCCTTTTCAGCGCCTCGGAGCCTGTCCGCACGCCCCGCTTTTTCCAAGGCGGGCCTTGGCGGACCCCTTTGCCTTATTACCCCAAGCCCACTTCTGTCCTAGCCTACACCCGGTTACTCACATTCTCGGCATCCCAGTTACTCATATCCCCCGCAGTCGAAGACGTTTGTTCCGAGGGCTGGCATTCCCGTCATTCCGTCGGTCCGGCGCCTCCGGCCACGCCCATTGCCCCCATCGAGGCACCTATCCCTCCGGTACCAACCCCGCACGCCGCCCTGAAGTTGGCTTTCGCGAGGTTATGGTCGTAAATCGCCTGAAGCCGCGCGTTTTGTGTCTGGGTCAACGCGAGCTCCGCCGCCATGACCTCGAGACTCGTCGAAAGCCCAGCGGAGTACCTGAGTTTGGCGAGTCGCAAGGCCTCCTCGGCCTGTTCCACCGCCCTCGCCGCCAAGTTCACCCTCTCCTCGGCTTCCTTGATGCTGAGGAAGGCTTCTCGAACGCTATACTCGACCTCGGCCTTCTTCGCGGCCAGAGCGGCTCGAGCTTCGTCCACCGCCTCCTCGGCGGCGGCCTGCATGTAGGGCTTCATGGCGTTTTGGTTCGTATCCGTAAACGGGTGTCCGTACATCAGGTCGACTTCGATTTCCTTCAGGTCGAGCGTCCTCTCGGCCTGGTACACCTCGAACCGATTCTTCAGCGCTTCCTCGACTTTTTTCGGAAGGTCTTCTTCGTCTACTTCTCTGAAGCTGACGTACTGGATCTCTTTATCCGTCAGTTCGAACGCTTCGTCGAAGGCAAGCCCCAAGGTCTTCAAGAACCCGAGTCTCGCCAGTCCTCTATACTTTTCAGCCGTCGCCAAGTTGGCCTCCATCTCTGCCAGTTTGACCTCGGCGTCGATGACGTCCTTGGGAGCCACCAGGCCCGCATCGCGCATTTTCCTGGCGAGTTCCACCTGGTCTTTGCCCCTTTTCACCGCTTGCTCGGCCACTTCGTACATCCCTTCGGCCTTGAGAACCCCGTAATAGGCCGCTTCGGCCGCCAGCCCTATTCCCGCCTGGGCCGCCTCGTAGGCTTTCTTCGCGATGTTATATCCTGTCTTGGCCTGGAAGGGCATTACGGCTATTTCGTACGGTATCGGCGCCCCGCCGAGTGCGAGCTCCGCCTGTTTCGCCGCTTCCTCGGCCTGTTCCCACATTATGCGAGCCTGCTCCATCCTGGCCTCGGCCATCTCGATATAAGGGTTTCTCCGCTGGGCAAACTTGACTGCCCCCTCTACATCGAACCCCTTCACGTCGGCTCCTTCCACAGGCTTGCCAAACCACCCTGTGAGCCCCGGCTCCAGACCCGCCAAAAGGAGCGTGACGACCAGCAGGAGGCTCAAAGCAGTCAAGGGTCTCACCCCAAGTCTGCTGGGAGAAAACGCTCTCGTGAGCCGATTGAACAAGATCGCCGAATTAGACGACTTGGAACTGGGCCTTGGAGAAAACGCTCTTACAAGCTCATTGAACCCGAACTTATGGCCCGTACTGAAGTGCGGCCGGTCTGCCATTTCGGACCCTCCTCCAACCGACGGCAAATGCGACGCTTTGTCCGGATGCGCCCTTTGTCTTGACGCCGTTTCGACTCCGGTTGACACGGTTTTAGCCCCGCCGCCAGTCACCCGGCGTCACCCCGGCTACGACCTTCCGGCTACGCCCGCCGAGCCGCTTCGCTATCCTCGACCCGATATCATCCACCAAAGTGTATATGGCGGGAACCACGACCAGAGTGAGCAACGTCGACATCGTAAGGCCTCCGACCACCGTGACGGCAAGTGGCCTTTGCATTTCCGATCCTTCTCCGATACCCAACACCAAAGGGAGCAATCCCAAAACCGTGGTGACTGTGGTCATCAGGATAGGCCTCAAGCGCGTAGCGCCCGCCTCGACCAGCGCTTCGTCCCGATTCATACCCCTTGCGCGGAGCTGGTTCGTATAATCCACCAACACTATGGCGTTGTTCACCACTATGCCGGCCAGCGTAATGGCCCCTATGTATACGGGAATCGACACCGGTGTCCTCGTCAGGATCAACCCTGGAATCACCCCTGTCAACGCCAGCGGAACCGCTCCCATTATGATGGCAGGCTGGATGAAGGATTCAAACTGCGCTGCCATGACCATATAGACCAGCACTATGGCCAAAACCAAGGCGAAGGACAGATCCCCGAAGGCCTCCGCCATCTGCTCCGCCTGGCCGCTCACCGATACCGAGTACCCATACGGGAGAGGGAGATCTTTCAGGCGCGCTTCGACGTCCTTCACCACCTGGCCGAGGGTCCTGCCGGTCAGTTCCGCGTTTACGTATGCCACCCGCGCTTGATCCTCCCTTTCAATAGTGGTAGGTCCCTCCTCTATCACCAACGACGCCACTTCCTTCAAAGGCACTGTGACCCCCAGGGGGCTCGTCAGCTGAATTGCCTCGACGTCCTGCGGGGTAGCCCGCGCACCTTCCTCGAGCACCACCCTTATATCCATCTCGTCTCCCGAGACCCTGAACTTGGCTGCGGTCTCCCCTTGAACCGACGCCTTGAGGGTGCTGGCGATGCTGGCAGCGTTGAACCCGTAAAACGCAGCCCTTCCTCTGTCGACGATTACCCGCAATTCCGGCCGCCCCTCTTCGAGGGTGCTCTTTACGTCTCGCAGACCTGGGACGTCTTTGATCCTCGCCGCTACTGCAGCAGCGATCTCCTTAACCCGCTCGAGGTCGTCCCCCTTTACACTCACCTGTAGGGGAGCCCCCATGAGCGCCTCGTTAAAACCCATCGCGCTACCCGTCGAAACTTTCAAGTCAGCCCCCGGTATTCGAGCAAGCCGTCGCCTCAGTTCCTCCGCCACCTCTTCCGTGCTCCGTTCTCTACTGTCCTTGGGGACGAGTTCCAAAGTGAAAGAGGCTAAGTCGCTTTGCCCTTCCGATAACCCGAACATCATGATGCTCTCGGATCCCACGGTTTCGAAAACCGTGTCGATTTCCGGAATTTCAAGACATTCCTCCTCCACCACGCCCGCGACCCTGGCGGTCTCGGACAAGGCGGATCCCTTGGGCATCGTGACGTTCAACGTGATGATCCCTGAGTCCGTCATGGGGATGAGTTCGGATCCGAGCACCGGTATTGCAGCACCGCAGGCGACCATGGCGACAACCGCAAGGATGAGAATCGGTTTCCTTCTCCTCAACGCCTTTCCGAGGACGCCTCTATACCATACGGGAAGAGAGTCCACCGCATCGCCAAGTCGATCAACCCACACGCGCCAGCGTTTCGCCTTTCGCCGAGAAGGCCCACTGCTGGCTTCGTTTTCGCCCACACCGTCGCTTAACGTTAATCCCCCGGCCATCATCCTCGCCGCCACCATGGGAACGAACGTCACGGCGACGAACAACGACGTGGCGAGCGCGAAGGAAACGGTCAGGGCAAGCTCCCTGAAGATCTGGGCGGCCAGCCCGCTTATGAAGAGGATCGGGACGAACACCGCAATGGTGGTCAATGTCGAGGCGGTCACAGCCCCACCTACTTCGGTGGTCCCAACGTAAGCCGCCTCCTCCGCCTCTTTCCCCTTCTGCCTGTGCCTGAAAATGCTCTCCAGCACTACAATGGAGTTGTCTACAAGCATACCTACGCCCAGAGCCAGGCCACCGAGCGAGATGAGGTTTAGCGTCATTCCCGAAAAATAAACCAAGACCAGTGCCGCCACCGCCGAGACAGGGATCGAAACCGCTATCACGAGGGTGCTCTTCACGCTGCGGAGGAAAACCCATAAAACCAAAACCGCGAGAATTCCCCCGATGACTATATTCTGAAGGAGGTTCATGATGGAAAGCCTTATGAATTCCGCTTGATCGAGCGCCACCTGGAGACTGACGGTGGAGGGTAATTCCTTTTGGAGCTTTTTCACTTCCTCAAGAACCCTATCAGACACCTGCACCGTATTGGCTCCCGATTGCTTCTGGATCACGAGACCGATGCTGGGACGACCATTGACCCTAGTAATTTGCCTTCGTTCCGCGTACCCGTACTCGACGCGTCCAACATCTCTGATCATCACCTGCACGGGTGGTCTGTTCGCGCCGGCCGAAAGGCCCAAGGAGCCTCCAAAGCCCGAGGTCACGCTACCTCCGCCCCCACCTGCCGCGCCCATTCCCGTTCCTGAAAGGCCGTCGAGGCCTCCACCCATGGTCGCACCCGCCACTGCCCCCGCACTTGGGCTCACCCCCATTCCCATACCGATACCGGTAGGAATTACGACCCGCTCGACATCCTCCAGGCTTTGGAACTCGCCCATGGTCCGCAGTACAAGGTGCGTACCGGCCTGTTCCACCGCGCCGCCGGGTAAGTTGACGTTCTCCATCGCCAAGGCCCCCGCCACCTGAGACGGTGATATGCCGTATCCGGCCAACCGCACCGGGTCAAGTATAACGTGGACTTCTTCCGTGACCCCGCCGGTGATCCCCACCGCGCTCACTCCATCGATGCGCTCGAGCCGCGGCTTCACGAGATCCTCCGCCAGGGAAGTAAGCTGAGCTAGGTCGCGGCCGCCGGATAAAGACAGTTGGATGACGGGTATCATCGAGGGGTCCGCTTTTATCACCATGGGATTGGATACATCGTCCGGCAGATACCCCTTGACGAGGTCGATGCGCTCCCTGACCTCTGTTGCCGCAGTATCCATGTTGGTGCCCCACTCGAACTCGGCGAACACCATGGATACGCCTTCCTGCGACATGGAACTTATCGACCTGACATTGGTGACCGTTCCGATCATTTCTTCCAGAGGTCGAGTTACAAGTTGTTCAACTTCGGACGGCCCGGCCCCGGAGTACCTCGTTATGATGGCCATGACGGGGAAGGTCATCTTGGGAAGGAGGTCTATGCCGATCCCCCTGAGGGACGTAAGGCCCAAGAGGAGGATGAGGACGGTCAGCACTATGACCGTGACAGGCCGTCTGATAGCAACCTTACATAGCCACATCAGTCCGCACCTCCGACGCGACCGTCTCCCGCGATTACCACGCGGCAGCCGTTCTCGAGGAAGTGTTGGCCGGTAACCACTACGAGCTCGCCTTCCCTGATTCCGCTTACAACTTCGATGAGGTCCGCGGTGGCGACTCCCGGTTCCACGACCCTCTCTTCGGCTACCCAGCGCTCCTCGTTCGTATTCCCGGACCCTTCATCGGCCTTCTTCACCACGAACGCGACCCAGCGCCTCGCCTGGTTTTGCGCGTCCTCGTCAAAGGAATCCACAGACAGTACCGCCTTCCGGGGTATTATCACGGCATTGCGGGTTTCTTCGGTCGGGAGAAGGATTTCGGCAAAGACGCCGGGTTTGAGTTCACTGGGCGCGTTTGAGTCTCCGACCGCTCCAGAAACGGTAGAACCGGAATCCGACTTGTGCCGCGCCCCAACCGCCGCTTTTATGAGGAACCCCTTGGTCCCGGGATCAGCCGACGGGGAGACCTCCGTCAACACAGCGGGCAAGTACCCTGCCGCCATGAGATCTTCGGGGGATCCGCCGCCGGAGCGTACCGCCTTAATGGCAGTGGCTCCGTCGGATGTAGACGACGTCTTCGTCCTTATAAAAACCTCTTTTCCCTGCTCGAGGTACTTTGAAAGACTCTCCGACGCCACGGCCGAAACACATAATCCCGAAGGATCGACCAGTGTCAGGATTGGCATGCCAGGGGATACGAGTTCGCCTTCCTCGGCGTTTACGCTCGATATTTCTCCGGCAAACGGGGCTGTGATACTTGAACCTTGAAGCTGCGACCGCGCCAAAGAAGCGGCGGCTTGTGCCTGTTTGACCTGAGCCTTCGCGGCGGCCACTATTTCCTCAGGCGAGCCCTTTAGCGCGAGTTCCAGTTGCTTTTCGGCCGCTACGAGCTGCTGTCTGGCGCTTTCGGCCTGAACCTCGGCCCCTTCGTATTGCGCTTTGGGAATGGCCCCCGCCTCGTAGAGGCTTTTCATTCGCTCGAGGTTGCGTAAAGCGGCGTCACTCGCAGCACGCGCCGCCTCGACATGGGCCTTGAGCTGGTCAATTTCCTCGGGCCGAGGTCCTTTTTCGGCCCTGGCTAGGTTGGCCGTAGCGGCCTCCACCGCGGCTTCTGCTTGAGCCACTTGAGCCAGAATGTCGGATTGTTCGAGCCGCGCCAGGACCTGACCTTTCTCTACCCTGTCGCCTGGTTTTACCGCCACGTCAGCGATTTTACCACCCGCTTTGAACGCGAGATCAACCTGAGCTCCGGCAGTTACGACACCAGGCACCGGAACCCGGACCACAAGATCCCCCCTCCGGGCAGGGACTACCTCCACGCTGATTGCGGGAGGTTCGGAGCCAGCTTCGGAATCGGCTTTGGTTTTTGCCTGCATACTCCCGCAACCTGAAAGGGAGGGTAAAAGTATTACGAGTAGCAGAAAGAAAACCACAACACCCGAAGCTGCTTTAGCGCTCAAAACTTCCCCGCGACGCACCGCCACTACCCCCTGACCCCCTGGTTTGCATTCTCGGGCGACACTGACTGACCGGTCAGTCAGTCGCACAGTGTGCATTGTACACCTGGTTTGGGGAGGAAATCAAGCACAGAAATGGTGGTAAAGCACATATTCTGAAAAGAAGAGGTGACCGCAAGGGAGGGTCCAACGTGCCTCAGTACTTTCGCTCTTTCGAAGATAGGGTAAGGGAAGCCATAGAGGATGAGCTCCGAGATGCGAGTTTCTACAACCAGATGGCGACCATAGCGCCAAACGACGAGATCAGGGCGATAATCATGAGCATCGCGGGCGATGAATATGGCCATGCCCGCATTTTCTCGGGTATTTTAGACATACAGACGGGGATGTTCGTGCCTCCGGTCGCAGAGGAGCTCGAGTACAACAGAGAGCAATTCATACAGGATCTGAGGAGAGGTATTGACGGCGAGCTTCAGGCCGTATCAGAGTACGCGCTCTTGGCTCGCGATGCTCCAAACGACGAGATAAGGGCGATAATCATGAGCGTCATGGGAGATGAATACGCACACGCACGGATATTCCTGAGTATTCTATCCATGATGCAGGGAGCCGACTCGATGTGGGGAGGTGGTCTGGGATAACTCGCGCATGCAGTACTCCCGCACAGGCACAGGCTGCGCTTTACACAGCGAAATCGGGCAGAAAGGCTTAGGGGGCTCCCTTTGCCGCTCCGGATGGGTTGGGCCTTGGGCTTGTAGTGTATGCAAGTCCCGAGTACAATACACATAGACAATATCTGAGTGGAAGGGATGCCCCCATGCGCGAAGACCACATTGAGGTGCGAAAGGCAACATTCACCCTGCCTGTACCACTACTGGCCAAACTTAGATCCCTTGCCTCCAGCAAAAAGATCCCATCGGTGAATTCCGCCGTACGGCAGGCTCTAGAGAAGTACGTCGCTGAGCTCGAGCGGAAGGATTTTCGGAAGGCTATGGCAGAGGCCGCCCAGGACCCGGAGTTCCTACGGGATCTTGACGACATTCAGGCAGCGTTTGACAGGGCAGATGCCGAAACCGCAAGGATGATGGGAGAATGGTGATGCCGCATCGATGGGGGGTGTTTTGGGCGGTTCTCGATCCGGTTATTGGATCCGAGCAAGGGGGGATCCGACCTGTACTCGTAATATCCGCTGATGAGGTCAACCAGTCGTTGCCGATCGTTACGGTCGTTCCCTTTACGTCCTTCCGCGAGGGGCGAAAGGTTTACCCAACTGAAGTTTTTCTTAAGAAAGAGTCGACCGGACTTCCCAGAGACTCGATCGCCATGGCTCACCAGATACGAACTATTTCAAAGGACCGTCTGAGGGAGCCATGCGGAGAAGTTGAGGAGCCGAACCTCCGTAAGCAAATCGAACGAGCGCTGATGAAGCATCTCGGTCTGGTATGGATTTAGTGTAAGTTAGCAACATTTGACAGATCACCAAAAATAATACCATATGTTCGTGGAATACCGGTTGGCCTGAAGGAGATGGTGTCACGTGGGAGGGGGAGTAAGTTTGCCGAAGGGTCTGCGTGACGCGCGGTACAGGAAGCTTATAGAGATTGCAGGGACCTACCGAGAGCGCAAAACTCCGTGAGGATTACGAAGAGCGAATCCTAGCTCGTGCCGCTGACTTCAAGCCCTTTTTGGAACTTTTTTATCGCGAACGGTTGGAGGAAAGGCATGATAAACCGCACCCTCATTTGAAGCCAGGTTGAGTTTGATCCTTGAACTAACCCGGTTATTAACGCACGCCGTGATGATCTGCGACGCTTTGTCGATTTCGTTGCCGCCTACCTCGCAAAGTTATAGGTCTTTGTGATTCTGCGGGTCGATGCTCGAGTACGGGCAGGATCTCATTCGCTCCCCACAATCACCACGCACGTCGCCACAAACCTGTCGGCTTCCCTGTGACCTACCACTATGACCCTGTCGCCTTTCTCGATCATCTCGATGGCGTTGCCCACCTCGTCAAACCGCACGATGGCCACCACGTCTTCCACCGAGACGACGAGGAAACCCTCGCCGGCTCCGGGTTCGGTCTCATCCAGGACGAAGGAGTCGTTCTTGGTATCGACGTACACTACCGTTCCCCTGGCTTCATCGAGGATGTCGCCCGCTGTGGCTTCGATTTTGGTCACGACTCCATAGGCGAGGGTCGCTTTCACGTGGTACCCCGCCTTAAGGTCGGACAGGGCAGCGGAACCGGATCCTACTTTCACCCTGACATCGGAAGCCACAGGAAGGTTTACGGTACCGTCGCCGGTTTCCACGGAAATCACGGGCCGCTGGGCGATGGTGATGGAGACGAGAGTTCCCTCCACCGTGTCAGAGGTCCCTTCCGCCTGGATCTCGGTGATCTCCCCGCCCTCGACCGCGATTTCGATTTTATCGGAAACCCTGAGGGCGGTGAGTCCCACCTTGGTCTTGTCCCTCTTGATGGTGACGTCCTCGGCTATGGGGTACGTCCTGGTCCCCGTTTCGGTCTCGATGGTGAGCATGGGTTTTTCCCCGAAGGCCAGGGCCTTGAGAGTGCCTTCGAGTTCCCGAGAATGACTTTCAGCCTTGATTGAGATGACTTTTCCAGATCTCAGCACAACGGTGACAAGGTCGTTGATGTAGAGGTCGTTAAAGGTGGCGCTTTTTTCATCCTTCTCTATGACGACATCGGAAGCCAATGTAAAGTCGTCGACTTGCTCCTCTCCGTCTTCGTCGACGTATTCTACGGTTATCAGCCTCACTTGGGGCATGGAGAGCTTGGAGGAAAGCACGCCCGATATGGTACTGGACGAGGGAAGGATTTCGGCGAACTGGACCCTGTTCTGGGCATCGAGGATCAGCCTCACCTGATCCCCTTGGGAGATGGCGCTTCTCTGAACCCTGGTGTCGCCTTCGTATACGGGGATACCCGATCGCAAAGTAAAGGTCCGAGCGCTCGTTTGGCCCTGGGGTTTCACGGTGATGGTATCGTCCGTGAAAGAGATGGATGTGACCTCGCCCGTCACCTCGAGGTCGTCGAGGGAGTTCCTGACGTTCTCGTCGAACCGGCAGAGAAGAGCGGCCATCTGGGCGCGAGTGACGGAAGAGTGGGGACTGAATCTTCCGGGGGCGGTACCCGTCACGAGCCCTCGTTCGGATGCGGCTGTGATATATCCCAAGGCCCAAGAGGGTACGCCCGCCATGTCTGTAAACTCCGGTGGGCTTGAAGATGGTCTGAGACCCATTGCCCTGGCAAGCCAAACCGCAGCTTTCCAACGGGGCGTGTCTTTGTAGCCGGCAAAGGAGGAGAGGTCGTCGTCGGTGAAGATCCCTTCCTTAACCGCCACGGCGACGTATCCGACCGCCCAGTCGGGCACGAATTCGGGATTCTGAAACTCAGGGGGGATGACAGTCTCCCGGCCGGCTTGCTGCTCTAATCCCATCCCCCGGACGATCATGATGACCGCTTCGTTCTGGGTGACGGGGTTGTCGGGTTTGAAGGTGCCGTCGGCGTAACCGCGGATAATTCCCTTGGCAAGTGCCACCTCTATGGATTTTTGCGCCCAGTGCCCGGTAATATCACCAATTGCTGCGAAACACACAGGGCTTGTTGCTGGGAATAGGCATAAAGAAGCGACTAGCACGAGAATGACGGGGAAGACGCATTTCTTCTTTCCCGAAGATTCGGCTCTACGGGGACCGTAAAGCACAGTCTACACTTCCCTTCCTCGCGAAATCCTAATAGGCCCGAATAGCTCATGGTACTCATGATTCCGGTACATCTCATTGTACTAGAAACCATTGTATTAGAAAAGGAACAGGAGGAGGCATCATCCCAACCTCCTCCTGTATAGATTACCTACCTAGGGCTCTCTTCGTTCGTTATTACTAGTACTTAAGCAGCACCCAGGCTACTTTTGAACCGTCGAGGCCGACATATACCTTGTCGCCTTTAGAGAGCCCGGCAACGCCGATGTAATCACCGACTTCTTTACTGTCAGCTTTCTTTTCCTTGTAGACGACTACGTCATCTCCCGAGGTATAGTAGTTACCGTCTGCGTCCTTGACAGTAACCACTCCTGCATCGGCATCGGCGGTGACCACCGTGAACTCAACTGCTACGTCGCCTTTCTTTACCAGATCTATCGGCATGTACCCGGTAACCTCGTCGCCCACAAGTGTAAGTTCGCCGACTGTTCCTGGCACGGCTGTGGCTGTAACTTCAACTCGCTTGCTTTCCGCAACATCGTATTCCTGTTCTTCGCCAGCCCTGTCGACGGTGACCGAGTACACTGCGTCACTGACGGTAGCCACACCAAGTATCTTCACGTAATTTGTGGCCGCAGTCACCTGTACTATGTTCCGGCCGTAGCCGTCCGCATTCAGGACTATCTTGATGACGTCTCCCGGATGCAGGTCGTCCGGCAGTGTAAACTTGCTCGACATCCGTATCGTGTAATCCTTGTCGTCCACTTCGTACTTTACTTTGTAGTAATATTCTGTGGCAGAAACGCGGTACTTGGTGGCACTTACGAATTTGCCATCTTTAGCCTCGCTATAGGCCGCGATCTTAAAGGCGACTGGCGTCTCCGTATCCGACTTAAGGATGCCCTTGGCGCCCTTTGTCGCGACGTATACCACCATGTCCTTTTCGAGATCTGCTAGCTCGGCTGCGTCCCCGTCAAGGGTGATGGTGGTGTCATCGTCAACAATAACTTCGTCGCTCTTGTACACTAGGTCAGCCACAGTGATCGTGTTGTCTTCGTCCTCGGTCTCCGCTATGTCGGGGTCACTCTTGAGGTAGGTGTCGGGCGCATCGAATACTTCAGCGCGAATAACCTTTGCCACATCCTTATCGTCGCCTTCGCCCATCACTACCTTGACAGTGATGTCTGCATCGGCCCCAGCCAGAAGCTTAACCAGCTTATCTTCTACGTCGAAGCCTTCTTCACCGTTGATGACAACATCAGTGTCGGCAGGATCGTAGTCGATCTTGGTGCCGTCCTCAAGGACAATCTGGTCTTTGTCCGCTTTGATCTCGTCGAGGACACCTGAAATCACGTTGGCCTCTTCGGTAACCTCGATGACTACAACCTTGTCGGATACCAGTACCGCCTTTACATGAAGGTTGACCAGTTCATCAAGGTCCTTTACTCCGATCAGCACTACTTGTGACGCGAGATCCTCGATATGATCCTTGTTGTCAGCATCTTTAATGGTGATCTCGCTCTTATCCACATCCACCTTGGTAACGGTTCCTTCTCTGCTCTCGAACCCTGACCTCAGTTCACCTGTAAGGAGTGTTCCCGCAGCTTCTTTCTCCGCCACCTCATCGTACACATCCGCTTCCATCGCATTGGCCGCCATTATAGCGACTTCGCCGCGGGTAGCGGGGAGGTTGGCGAAGACCTCGACGCCTTCCGTCAGACCGAGGCTGTGGCCGTACACGATGTAGTTGGTGGGCCAGACGCCCTTGACGAGCGAGTCATGCCCGAGAGCCCTGACCAGCATGGCGAGCATCTCGGCATGCGTCACGTTATTGTTGGGCCCGAAGGATCCATCCGGGTATCCTTTTACGATGCCGAGGGAGCTCGCTACGGAGACGTAACCCCATGCCCAGCTCGGGATCTTCGCGGAGTCCACGAACGGAGGAGCGTAGTTCTCCATCGCTTTCGCGGTCTTCTCTTTGCCGAGCATTCTGGTGACTACCGCGGCGACTTCGGCCCTGGTGATCGGGTCATCCGGGCGAGCGGGTCCACCTA
The DNA here is from genome assembly GCA_012842575.1 of Clostridia bacterium. Lineage (GTDB taxonomy): Bacteria > Bacillota > Sulfobacillia > DUSP01 > DUSP01 > DUSP01. Next base: position 1,796 of record DUSP01000133.1, on the reverse strand, counting down.
TGCCGCTGTCACCTTTGTAGATTCCCAAACCGCCGAGCATAGCCATGGCTTGTTCGCAATCTTTGCCCTGTGTGTCGGAAAATACCTTGGTGACTACCTTGGGCGCCGCAGCGAAGCCCGTCCCGACAAGGCTGAGCACCATTGACAGGACTACTGCTGCTACTAGGATCTTGCGGAACTTACTCACGATTTCTTTTCCTCCTTTTGCTCTTAATGGGTTACTTCACAATTTGAGAATGTTCTTGATCTGGGATGGTATCGCTCCGTGCATTCCCCCCTTCGATAAAACTTTATTGGGCCAACCCTTCAATGAGAAACTTCTTTACCAGAGCGAAACCCGATAGGCCGTGATTTGACACGGTTACCCTGGAATTTTCAGTAATTGGATAGATTCGATCAGTTTCTGGATTTTCCTTCTTGGGTTGGGTCCCTTTTGAAACAGGGCTTGTATCTGCCACCTGCGGATTACAGTGCCTATTATAGCATCCGGTACCAGGGCGGTAAATAAAAATAGCCCCCTTTCAAGTGACAGTTTTGTTAATTAGCGGGGTTTCCGGGGCCATGTAACAAAATGTTAGCTTCCGGACCGTTCAGGACTTCTTTAACCATTCTACTGGCACGACATCCTGAATCTTCTTGAATTCGGGGTCACCGGTTAAGACCGATGCCCCGAACCATTGGGCCAGTGCAGCGGCAAAGCAATCCGCGAAAGCAATTGCGTACCGGGCTTTTAGCGCGGCCGCCTTAAGTGCGAGGTCTTTGGATGCATCGATAAGTTTTACCGGGAGGACTTCTATGTTCATGAGTATGAGATTTCTTTGGCTTCGTCCGAGGCGTCTTTCAATAATATATGCCACCTCTCCGAGGTTGATCACTGATAGCAGTAGCTCAGCTTTACCTTGTTCAGCCTCGAGTAGCAGGGCCTCAACCACGTTATTGCCGGTCTGATCCGTTAGATACGTCAGTATTGCATGACTGTCCAATACGTATTTCTTCACCAGCGGCCTCCTGCCTCCTCATCTCAAGAAGGTCGTCTACCAATGGATAGCCTTTCAGAACGCCTTTTAGGTTCTTTATTGGATCCTTCGCCAACGGAACCAGAGTCAGTCCATCTTCCGCTTCGATAAAGAGCACTTTGGAGCCCGGCCGGATATTATGACGTTTTCGTAGTTCTTTAGGTATAACTACCCATCCTTTTGATGATACTGAGACAATCTTGGGCACTTTACATCCCTCCAGTATCACTGCGCTGCAATAGTATACCATACAGGAGGAATGTTATACCACTCCTAAGCCCGCGTCGCGGGAAAATAAAGCCAGCTATGACATTCCCTTGGAGATCAGTGCCCGAAACCTAGAGCCCGGCACTAAGCAGGGTAAAAGCCTCCGCCCATTTCCTCAGCTCGTTCCATGATGTCATAATCGACTCGAGTGGCGCGGGCGAGCTTTTCTTTAAGGAACTTGGGAGCGACCTGGGGAAACAGAGCGTATGTGAGGACGTCCTCAGGTTGTTGCACGTACATGCCGGCCTCATGTTTAGCGGCCTCGAGTCCGGGTTCGAGCAGGTCTGCGGGACGCACCGTCACGGGTTCCTCATCGCCTATTACCTTCTTGCGGACCTCTTCGTTGACTTCCCCTGGAGGTTTTCCGTAAAGGCCCCTGAGATAGGCCTTAACCTCGTTGGTAGCCATCTTGTAGCGCTCTCCGAGGAGCACGTTAAGCACGGCTTGGGATCCGACGATCTGGCTTGTCGGCGTGACGAGAGGCGGGTAACCCAGGTCGGCCCTCACTCTGGG
>DUSP01000220.1 GCA_012842575.1 Clostridia bacterium | reverse complement strand
CTCGAGGCCCTGGTACGTGGTGAACGCCTTGAAGGAAGGGACCCCCGACCGAAGTACCTCCTCGACTTCGTCTATTTCGTCCCTCCAGTTCTGGGTAATGCACATGTGGAACCCGAAGTCCACCACTGAGCCTCGTTCCGCCGCGGACCGTCTTCGTCGGAGCGCAGCCGTCAATCCCTCACCCGGATCGGGCGTGACGAAATCGATGACGCAGGTAGTCCCTCCCCACGCCGCGCTCTTGGTCCCATCATAAAAGTCGTCCGCCGTAGGCGTGCCATCGCTTCCCACGTCCTCGAGGTGTACGTGTACGTCGATGACGCCGGGGAGAACCATTTTCCCTTTCGCGTCGATGACCTCGGCGCATCCGCGTAGGCCTACGGCTTCCTCCGTCTGGAGGGCTAAGATTTTACCCTCCCCTATGGCCACAGAGCACCGCAAGGCCCCGTGGGGCGTAATCAGCGTACCGTTGTTGATGCAAAGGGACACGCCCACGGCTATCCACGCTCCTTTATGTCAGGACCTCCACATCAAGACTTCTATATCAAAACCCCGTCAAAACTTCCAGAACCGCCTCGCGGCTTCACGCATCTTCGCCTTTATACCTTCTTCGTCCAGGGTGAGTAGCCGCCCGCCCCGTGCCAGGACATTCCCCTCCACCATCACCAGGTCAACGTCTTGTGGTCCCAAGAACAGCACGATCTGATCGTAGACGTTTTCTTGAGTAATGGGCGTGGGCAAGTCGGTCTTCAGCGCCACAAGGTCCGCCCGGTATCCCGGTGCGAGTACACCAACGTCTTTAAGTCCCATGGCCAAGGCCCCTTGCCTGGTAGCCATATCGAACACCGTACGGGCGGGCATTACCTGCGGGCTTTCCTGAGCTGCCTTATGGATCAAGAAGGCCCCCCTCATCACCTGGAAAAAGTCGGTGATATAGCCGTCCGTCCCTATACCTACCGTAAGACCGCGCTCGAGCATGGATACGACCGGCGCGATTCCTCCCCCCACCTCGCAGTTGGAAAGGGGCATATGGGATATTTTCACTCCCGCTTCGGCGAGCGTGTCGATCTCTTCGTCCGTCACCTTTACGCACTGGGAGGCCAGGACATCGCCGTCGAGGAATCCGATCTCCTGGTAGAGTTCAACCGGCAATTTTCCGTATCTGGATTTACAAATCTCGGGTTCAAACTTGGACTCGGAGAGGTGCATTTCGGACATGGCGCCGAGTAACTGCGCCCTCTCTTTGGATCTCCGCAAATACGAAGGGGAACAGGTAAACGTGGTGTGAACGCACATCATGCCCCCTAGCAACCCGCTCGGTCTTTCCCGAGACCACCGGATAAACCCCTCGTTTTCTTCGATTCCAAGGGTTGCTATCTTCTCTCCGGCCCTCTCGGTAGCTTCGAAGGCCAAGATCCCTCGCAGGCCCGCCGACTCCACCACTTCGGCTTCCGCAATGAGTGCGCCCGGTATCGCGTACGGCGCCTCGAGAATGTCCGAGAAGGCGGTTACGCCGCTTTTGATCATTTCGCTGCAGGCAAGGGCCGTAGTGGTCTTGACCAAGTCGTGGTTCAACCGGTCTTCTACGTAAGGCCACCAAAAATCTTCGAGGAAGCTCATAAAACCCGTGGGGCTCACCGGCACCGTTATGCCATGTGAGAGGACGCCGTACATGTGATTATGGGTGTTCACGAATCCCGGAACTATGAGCCGCTCTCCGAGGTCCTCGACAGTGGCCTCTTTAGCACCATACCGCCCCAAAACACGCTCCTTCGGCCCTACTTCGCTGATTTTCCCGCCTTCGATCGCCACCGCCCAATCTTCTTTCAGTCCCTCTTTGACGGAAGGCAGGACCCACTTCGCCGTCAGAACCGTCGTCTTGCCTCGAGAATTCGCCTTCTTTTCGGGTCCGGTTTCGCCCATTGGACCAACACCTCCGCCACTGATATCCGGGTTTGACACGAAAGCCACCCCCCACAATTAGATGCCGGGCGCCCGTCCGACAAGACAACGGACACCCTGGCGCCCGGCAAGGCGTCAATCACATGGTCAGGGCCATCAGGGCCTTCTGAACATGTAGCCTGTTCTCGGCCTCGTCATATATCACCGAATGCGGTCCGTCCACGACCTCGTCGGTGGCTTCGATACCTCTGTCTATGGGCATGCAATGCATGTAAATACAGTCTGGAGCCGCCACGTCGATCTTCCTCTGGTCGGCCACCCAACCCTTGTCCTTGTACTTCTCGATCAACGCGAGTATCTCTTTGTCGTCCTGGGTGTAGGCCAGGGCCCCCCAGCTCTTTGCGTATATGATGTGGGCGCCCCTGCATGCTTCTTCCATGTCATGTACGATCTCGAACTTCGTGCCGGATTGCTTTGCGTTGGCCCTGGCTTGCTCGATGATCTCCGGCATCAATTTGAACTCTGGCGGATGCGCCAGGGTTACGTCCAAGCCGAACCTCGGCATCAACAGCACGAGGGACTGCGGCATAGAGAGGGGCCTCACGTATTTCGGCGCGTAGGTCCAGGAAATGACGAACTTGCGCCCGCGCAGCTCATCGGAGAACTTTTCTTTTATCGTGAATAGGTCGGCAAGGGCTTGGCACGGATGATAGATGTCGCACTGCAAGTTGAAAACGGGGATCTTCGCGTACTTTGCGAGTTCCCGCATGTATCGGTTTCCTTTGTTGAGGGTGCAGTTCCGCACGCCTATGCCGTGACCGTACCTCCCGAGGACCTCCACCGTGTCCTTGGGCCCTTCACCATGGTCGATCTGAGTTTGTGAAGGAGTGAGGTAATGGGCGTGCCCGCCGAGTTGAGTTATGCCCGCCTCAAAGGAGTTACGCGTACGGGTCGATTCTTCGAAGAAGAGCATGAACAGGGTTTTCCCCTCGAGGTACCTATGGGGTATACCCAGCGTATGCTTGATCTTCAGATCTTTGGCCACCTCGAACAGGGTCTCGATTTCTTCCTTCGACCAGTCTTGGGTCGTGATCAGGTGCTTGCCTTTCAAATTCGTCTTCACGCTCTGTCCCTCCACTTTTTCGATTCGATATTTTCTCGATAAAATTGTGTCTTCGCGCTTCCCGAGCGACCCGACCATCGTGCCCGCGTTTGCTTTTGCCCGCCTGGACTTCGCGCCCGCCGTCTGGCCGAGACCGACTCCCTGCCCAGCCGGTGCAGGCGACCTTGTGCCAGGTTTAAAAATCACTGCCGGGAAGCGAGGATGCCCGGCAAAATCGCGAAAACCGATGCCGCCTCGATGACCTGCCTCACCTCTATTTGATCGTCGGGGGAATGCGCATATTTACCGTCCCCCGGACCGAACCCTATGGTGGGAATTGCCGCCACGCCCATGGTAAAAGCGCCGTCGGTGCAGAAATCCCACTTATCGGGCGTTACCTTCCTTCCCATGGCAATTTCCACCGAAAGAACGGTGGCCGCCACAAGAGGATGATCTTCAGGTATGGCCCAAGCCGGGAAGAATTCCTCTCCTTTGAGGGTTAAGCCGGTGTAACATGGTTGCTCGAAGCCCATGAGCCGTACGGACACTCCCGGTGTCTCGGATACCGCCTTCAGTCCCTTTACCTCTTCGATTATGGTCTTTTGGTCTTCTCCCAGCGTGAGACGCCTGTCCAAGTACAGGACGCACTCAGACGGAATCGTGTTCAACGACGGGCTTGGGCAGTCGACCCTTGTGACGACGATGGTTCCTTTGCCGATGAATTCATCGCCTCTGAGCGTCGGCCCCATCTTGGAGATGGCGTCGATGATCGGTACCGCTTTGTAAATGGGGTTTTCTCCCAGTTCCGGTGTGCTGGCATGCACCGATCGCCCTTCTATGACTACTTCCAGCATTGCACGGCCTTTATGTCCCCTTTTGGGTACTAAGCTTGAGGCCTCAGAGATAACGGCATAGGCCGGCTTGACTCCCGTTTCTTCCAAGAAGGACTTTACCCCGAAGCCCTCCCCTATTTCTTCACTGACGGCGCCGACGACCCATACGGTGTAATCCCCCGACAAGCCTAGGTCTCTCATGAGTCGTACTCCATAAACCAGGGAAGCCAGCGGCCCTTTATCGTCACAAGCGCCCAGGCCGTAGAGCACACCGTCCTCGAGGCGGGGGCTATAAGGATCATGCTTCCATGTCTTGTCGGGCGTCACCGTGTCTATATGAGCGTCGCACAGAATGTGGGTGTACCCGTTCCCGAACCTGCCCACTGCATTTCCGGCCCTATCGGTGAACGCCTCATCGAAGCCCACCTTTTTCATTTCGGCTACGATTCGTTCTGCGACGGCCTTTTCTTGGCCGGAAGGACTCGGAATCGAAATAATGTCCTTCAAGAACGAAATGCACTCCTCTGCGCGGGACGCGGCGGCCAATTTAAGTTTTTCGGCTAACTCCTCCCGCTTTATCCCAAAAACCTCGTCCACAATTACCTCCCTTTCATTAATGGCGATTTCCAATAGCGATTTCCTCAACAGTGATTTCCTCGCGCCATTCCTTTCCGGGAACACTTCATTTCCTCACGAAATGGGTGCCCGTCTTCCCTTCCAGCGCTTCGTTCAGTTTTTCCAGGGACGATATTATAGCCCTCTTGCCACCGTTTTCCATAAAACGTATTGCCGCTTTGACCTTAGGCTCCATGCTGCCCGCGCGGAAGTGACCCTCAGCCAAAAACTCCTTGGCCTCCGCGACCGTGACTTCTGACAGCGCACGCTGATTCGGCTGCCTGTAATTCAAATAGACGACTTCCACGTCGGTCAGGATCATCAGCAGGTCTGCCTTCAACTCGTGGGCCAAGCGCTCCGCTCCCAGATCCTTGTCGATGACGGCCTCGACGCCGCCGATCTCGGATACGCCATCTCGCGTGGAAAGCCTTACGGGTATCCCCCCGCCCCCGGTGCAGATCACTATGACCCCTGCATCGACGAGGGCTTTGATCGCTTCACTCTCGACGATGGTCTTCGGGTCGGGGGAAGGCACTACCCTTCTATATCCCCGTCCTGCATCCTCTTTGATCACGTATCCCTTTTCCTGCGCCAGCCTTCTCGACTCTTCCTCGGTATAAAAGGGACCCACGGGCTTTGATGGGTTCTCGAAGGCCGGGTCTTCTGGATCGACCACCGTTTGGGTGATCAGGCTCACCACCGTCTTTTTCAAGCCCCTCCTCGAAAGCTCGTTGGAAAGGGACTGTTGGAACATATAGCCGATCAAACCCTGGCTTTCCGCCCCGCATACGTCTAGAGGCATTGCCGGAACCTTCGTCTTTCCCTCTTCTTGCTGGATCAGGATATTGCCCACCTGAGGCCCGTTCCCGTGGGTCAAGACGACCCTATAACCCTTTTCGATCAGGTCCGCTATACCTTTACAGGTGACCCTCACGTTCTCGATCTGTTCCTCGAAAGTCCCTCTCTGCCCCGGCTGCAAGATCGCGTTGCCACCCAGGGCGATGACCAGCGTCTCTTTCACCAAATGACCTCCTCACCTAATCGCGCCAATCCTCGATGCGTTGTGCCGAATACCTGAAGACCTCAATACGCCAAGCTCCTCCATGGTCTCTTCGCCAACCGCGACGTCCCTGCCCTTTCCACCAGCCTCTCGGCGGCCTCTTTGGCGCCTTTTAAGATCTCGAGCTCGTCCGCCGACTTTATTACCCCGTCCTCCATGACGATACGCCCGTCGATGATGACGGTCCTCACGTTATCCTGTGAAGAAGAGTAGACCAAGGTCGAAACGGGATGATGAAGCGGCACCGATTTAGGACTCGAAAGCGGATCGAAAATGAAGAGGTCGGCCTTCTTTCCCACTTCTAACGATCCGATTTCTTCTTGGAGACCTAACGCCCTAGCCCCGTCGATGGTGGCCATTTCCAAGACCTTTTCCGCCGTAATGATGGTCGGATCGAGGGTGTGGACCTTGTGCAACAACGCGCAGAACTTGAGGCTCTCAATCATGTCCTGAGAGTTGTTGCTGCCCGCCCCGTCCGTGGCAAGCCCTACCGTGATCCCCATCTCGAGCATCTTGGGTATCGGTGCCACTCCAGAGGACAAGTACATATTGCTCACGGGGTTATGGGATACTTTCACGTCCAGGTCTTTCGAGATTCGAAGTTCCCTCGGCGTCAAGTACACGCAGTGCACCATCAGCACGTCGGGCCCGAGGAACCCCAGACGCTCGAGGGCCTCCATGTCGGGCGCTCCGTGGAGGCGTTCGGCGGACGCCCGATCGAAAGGTGTCTCCGATACATGCACGGTTATGCCCGTTTTTAGGGCATCAGCCAGCGAGCGTATTGCCCTCAAACAGTCCGGGCTGTTGGACCAAACCGCCGCCGGGGCAAACCATACCCTAATCCTTCCGCCAGGCCCCTCGTCGTAGGTCTCATGGAGCCGCCGGCAGTCCGAGACTATCGCGTCGATGTCCTGAATGATACCGGCAGGAACGCCGAATTCATCACCGGTGTCCATCATCCCCCTGCCCAATATCCCTCGGATGCCAAGCTCGCTGAAAGCCCTTATTACTTGGTCTCCCAGGCGCGGGCGAGGATGTGGGTACATGTAATCGAGTATGGTGGTGACGCCCGACCTGATGCTTTCAAGCACACCTAATCTGGCCGCCTGATAAACGTCGTCTTCTGTCAGATGGACCGCACTGGGCCCAGTCATGGACGAAAACCAATCCGAAAGAACCCTGTCGTCGCCAAGCCCTTTGAGCAGGGTCTGAAAGAGATGGGTGTGAGTGTTGACGAGTCCCGGGAACACCACCATGCCCGACGCGTCTATGACCTTCGAAGCGGATGCAAATCTCGTCCTCACGAAATCGGAAGGCCCCACGGCCGCGATTTTGTCTTTGACGATGGCAAGGCCTCCGTCATAGATTATCTCCCTCGCCGGATTCAGGGTGACGACGGTGGCGCCCAATATCAAAATAGCGTCCCTGGCCTCTCCGGATAAAGTGGCCTCTCCGGATAAACCCTCCTCCGAGGAGGGCTCGTGTTCATCCGTTCTGGAGCGGCCTTCCGAGGGGTAGCCACCCCCGTACCCGAAACGATGCCGCGAAGGAAACCTCGCATCACCGAATACGTCCAGCGCATCGGCGAACACGCCTGACTCCGACGATATGTACCCTTTAGAGGTATTTTTCGATGTCCACATCTTGATACACCACTTTCTTGTAATATGCCTTCAAGTCGTCCTCAAGCGTGGCATCGATACCGACTTTAGTGTGGACTCCACGGTGGTCCGCACTGGGATCAAGCTCATGGCCCTGGGCATAAGGCACATAGAAGACATCCCGTTCCGGCTTGACACGCGTCGAAAGCGCCCACATGACCTGGCCCGCATCGAAGATATCCACGTCCGGATCCACCACTATGACGTGTTTTATGTTAACGTAGGTCATCATCGCCGCTAAAGCCACGTTTTTAGGCTCACCGGGGTTCTTTTTGTCCATGGATATTATCGCCAAAAAACCACTGCCGTAGGGCGGTATATGCACTGCCTTGACGTTCTTGGATACGTACGTACAGAACTTTTTCAACAGAGGCTCCCTGGGGAGAACGTTCCCCAAATTAATGTGTTCGTATGAAGCTCCGGCCAGGGTTTGGTATATGGGAGCCTTTCGGCGTGCGATGGCGGTCACCTTGACTACGGGGTTCTTCCAGGGTTCTCCGTAATGACCCGTGAATTCCGCAAGCGGGCCTTCTTCTTCCCTTTCACCAGGAAGAATGATGCCTTCGATCAATATCTCGGTCCTAGAGGGGACACGAATGTCGGATGTGAAACACTTTTTGACCTCAAGCGGCTTACCCCTGAGCGCTCCGGCCAGTTCTGCTTCGTCTCCGTCGTAGCGAAATCCGGCGGCAATGCTTATAACCGGATCGACGCCGATGGCCACCGCAATGGGTAGGGGTTCATGACGCGATTCCGCCTTGTCGAGGAACCCTTTAAGGTGCCGCCACTCGTTGATCATAATGCCCAGGCGATTCTTTCCCTTCACTTGCATCCTTTGGAAGGAAAGGTTCTGAACTCCCGTTTCGGGGTCCTTGGAAACGGTGACCCCCGCCGTGATGAACGGACCGGCGTCGCCCCTCGCGTGCCTCGGTATGGGTAGGGAACCCAAATCTACCTCGTCCCCCGTAGCGACCACTTCGTCGAAGTAGCCCCAGTCAACCTCAACCGGGGGTATCGGGTTTTCGAAGCAGGACGCAACCCTATCTACGACTTCGCTCTTTTCACATCCAAGCGCCAGCGCTATCCGCTCCTGAGAGCCAAGAACCCCACCCACCACAGGGATATTGTGTCCACGTACGTTCTCGAACAGCGCGGCACCCAGTCCTTTCCGTTCGAGGGCAACTAAAACATCGCCTATCTCATACTCCAAGGCCACTTCCTTCTTAATTACGTGGAGTTGCCTTTGTTCTTCCAACACTTTCAAGAACGAACGGAGGTCGCAAATGCCGTTCTCTTTCGGACACGCCGAACTCACTCGATCACCTCCGATTAACGAATCCTAATCACAAAAGACGCGTCAATCCGTACAGTGTCTATTAACCCTCTGCCAGGCATATTCGATATAGATACACTTTTTCCTTCTGATTTCTACGTGGAAGCGACGAGGAACGGACAACGCCGGCCCACCGATCCCTTCCGGCTACATTCTCCGGCTACATTCTCTTCCCCCACACGGGTATCGTGGCGCCCGTGATGCCGCTTGCGGCGTCGGACGCGAGGAATACAACCACCGACGCTATTTCCTCCGGTCGCAAAAGGGTGCCGTAATCGAGATCCGTAAGGCGTTCCCTGACAGCAGGTGTATCGGTGAGACCCACGGAGATGGCGTTGACCCGGATACCGTATTCCTTGAGCTCCTCCGCCAAGACCCTCGTAAGGGCTTCTATTCCCGCTTTGGTGGCACTGTATGTACCGAAACCCAAAAACGGATGTACTGCGGAAGAGGATGATATGTTCACTATCGAGCCGCTCCTTTGGGCGACCATGCATTCACCCGCATACTTCATCAAGAGGAAGCTCCCCGTCAAATTGGTGGCTATTACCTTGTTCCAGTCCGTCAGTTGGGTTTCTATGACCGGGGAAGGAATGATGATACCCGCGTTATTGACCGCCACGTCTATTCTTCCCCAACGGTCCATACACGTTTTTACTACCGCCTTTATGTCTTCTTCCTCGGATACGTCTGCCGTAAGCCCCAGCGCCTCGGGCGCACCGGCTCGCACTGCCTCTACCTCTACTTCCGTTATCATGGCCTTGGTTCTAGCCAAAGCCACCACCCGTGCGCCTTCCCTTGCGAAGGCAAGAGCTATGGCCCGGCCTATGCCTCGCCCAGCCCCCGTGACGATCACCACTTTTTCGCTCAATCCAGTCTTCCCCTGTTTTGGATGAGGATACGAATCCAAGGAAATCCCCCTTTCTCATTTCTCATTCGGTTTTCCATCTGTGTTCTGCCTTTGTTCTACCCTACCGTTCCGGGTCCTGCAACGACAATTTGTACCGCTTATTGGTACCGCTTGCAAGTCAATGTTACACCGCTGTCATATTCCAGGAGGAAATCGTAAAGTCACGTCGAACATAAAGTCACGTCTAGCACACAGCAGAACGCTCCGGGGCGGCGGCCTGGAGGGCCTTACGGTACGCCAAATCGGATCGCGGTTACGCGGTTAGCGTATGAGGCGGTCAGCGTGAGTCGGTACCGCTCTTTACGAGCTGAAAGAAAGGGCTGGTCTCATGGAAGACCTCATCCTCGAGGCACGCGGGATAACAAAGACTTTTCCTGGCGTCAAAGCAAACGACCATATCGATATCCAGCTGAGGCGCGGCGAAGTCCTGGCCGTGCTGGGCGAAAACGGCGCCGGTAAGACCACGCTCATGAACATCCTTTACGGTCTTTATCAACCCGATGAGGGTGAAATCCGCCTTTACGGAAAACCGGTGCGGGTCGATTCCCCTAAAGCGGCCATAGACCTGGGCATCGGCATGATCCACCAACACTTCATGCTCATTCCGAATTTTACGGTCCTCGAGAACATCATCCTCGGTATGCCCTCTCCCAGGGAGCCGTTGCTCGACCTGAAGTACGCCAAATCCAAGGTCGTCGAACTGTCGAAGAAGTATGGCCTCTCCATTGACCCCGATGCCATGGTCTGGCAGATATCGGTGGGGGCTCAGCAAAGGGTCGAAATCATAAAGGCCCTATACAGGGGAGCTGAAATCCTCATTTTAGACGAGCCGACGGCGGTTTTGACCCCTCAGGAGGCCCAAGATCTCTTCGCGGTATTGAAAACGCTGAAAGCCCAGGGAAAGTCCGTGATTTTCATCTCCCATAAGCTTGACGAAGTCATGGAAGTCAGCGACCGCGTTACGGTCCTTCGTGACGGGAAAGTGATAGGTACCGTCAACACTCGCGAGACCAACACCCAAGAACTGGCCCGCATGATGGTGGGCAGGGAGGTTCTGTTCAAAATCGGGAAGAAACCCGCATGCCCCGGCACCGTGGCGCTCGAGCTCGAGGACGTATGGGTGCTTAACGAGAAGAAGCTCCCCGCCCTAAAAGGGGTTTCGTTGCAGGTCAGGAGCGGGGAGATACTCGGTATCGCCGGTGTTGATGGAAACGGGCAAACCGAATTGGCAGAAGTCATCACAGGCCTACGGCGGGCAATCAAGGGTAATGTGAAGATGTTCGGGGAAGATGTGACCAATCAGACTCCTCGACCCCTCATCGAACGCGGACTCGCGCACATTCCCGCGGATCGTAGGCGCCAGGGACTCGTTCTCGATTTTTCCATCGCCGAGAACATGATACTCGAGACGTATTATCGCCACCCCTTCGCGAGAAGATGGATCCTCAGGCATGATGTGATCAGGAATAATGCCAAAGAGCTCATACGTCAGTATGACGTCAGGACCCCCGGATATCAGGTACCGGCCAAGAACCTCTCGGGAGGAAACCAACAAAAGGTCATCATAGCGAGGGAATTCTCTCGGGCCCCAAAAATCCTAATCGCGGTTCAGCCCACCAGGGGGCTCGACGTAGGCGCCACCGAGTACGTCCACCGGAGCCTCCTCGAGCAAAGAGACAAGGGCGTGGCGATCCTTTTGATTTCCACCGACCTGGAAGAGGTAAGGAACGTATCCGATAGATTGGCGGTAATCTTCGGAGGCCAAATCATGGGGATTGTGGACCCTGCCACCACACCTATCGAGGAAATCGGCATGATGATGGCGGGTTCAGTTGGGAAAGGCCCGGTTTTTTCAGAAACGACGGCCGTATAGGCTAATGAAAAAAGGGAGAGGAACAGGAGGACATTGATGAGCCACGAAGCTAGCAAGCCCGTAGTGGCCAAAGGCAAACAGCCGGCGGAAGCGCTTCAGGCGTTTCCACAACAAATGATCTTGAGCTCTCTACTGCCGCTGGCTGCGATACTCTTGGCTTTATTTATCGGCGCGGTGCTTATCTATGCGGTCGGAATAAACCCTTGGAAAGCGTATAGGTTTCTCGTTTACGGGGCTTTCGGTAGCCCTAACAGCATTGCAGAGACCATAGTGAAAAGTTGTCCCTTGGTCCTTGCGGGTTTAGGCTTCGCTTTTGCTTTTCGTTGCGGCCTCTTCAATATCGGCGCCGAAGGCCAGCTGTACCTCGGCGCGCTGGCCAGCATACTTGTGGGGATTTACTTAAAAGGGCTCCCTGCAATACTGCACGCGCCCATCGCCGTGATCGCGGCGGCCTTGGCGGGCGGAATATGGGGAGCCATTCCGGGCTATCTTAAGGCGCGTTTCGGCATAAGTGAAATCATAAATACGATCATGATGAACTATATCGGCATATACTTCGTGAGTTACCTGGTGCACGGGCCATTACGCGAGCCTCCGGGGTATTACCCGCAAACGGCGCGGATCGCGGACACAGCCGCTTTTCCGAAGCTCATCGAGGGAACGCGACTTCATGCCGGCGTATTTGTGGCTTTGCTGGCGGCGTTCTTGGTATATCACATACTCAAGAACACCACCCTCGGTTATCAGATAAAGGCGGTCGGCTACAACCGCGAAGCGGCGCGTTTCGGGGGGATCAATGTCTCCGCCAGTTTCGTGGTGACCATGGCCATCAGCGGCGCACTCGCGGGTTTGGCGGGAGCAAACGAGATGTTGGGCGTTCAGCATAGGCTTCTCGACGGTTTCTCCCCCGGTTACGGTTATGACGCAATCGCGGTGGCCCTTTTGGGCAGGGCGCATCCGGCAGGAGTGTTTCTTGCGGCGTTGCTCTTCGGATCCCTGCGGGCAGGAGCCAACATGATGCAGCGTAGCGCCGCCGTTCCGGTGCAACTCATCTACATCATTCAGGGACTGGTGGTCTTGTTCGTCATCGGCAGCACGTTCCTAATGGATCGGTACGCGGCGCGGGCCATGAAAAGGAGGGTAGCCTGATGTTGTCTACCATTCTTAGCTTTGCGTTCCTAACCGACTGGATGATCGCCACGGTTCGTATGGCTACGCCCCTCCTTCTGGCCGCACTCGGTGGGATCATCTCCGAACGGGCAGGCATCGTCAACATCGCTCTCGAAGGAATGATGCTCATGGGCGCCCTGTTCGGGACGGTGGGCGCACACTACTCGGGAAACCCATGGGTCGGAGCACTGGTGGGTACTCTCGCAGGAGGAGCGACTGCACTCATCTTGGCTTACATGTCCATCAACCTGAGGTCGAATCAAGTGGTGGTCGCAGCGGCACTGAACCTGTTCTGCTTGGGCGTGACCAGTTTCTTCTTCAGGGTCATTTTCAAGGTCACTACCGACCCGAAACTGGTTCCCGGGTTTGGGATAAACCCAGTGCCGGTGCTTTCCGATATACCCGTGATCGGGCACATCTTATTCAGTCACACCGCCATAGTCTACGCGGCGTTCCTGCTGGTCCCGGTGGTCTCCTTCGCGCTGTTTAAGACAACGTTCGGCCTGAAATTGCGCGCCGTGGGCGAACATCCTATGGCAGCAGATACAGTGGGCGTGAACGTCTATAAAGTCCGGTACATCGCCACCGTGGTCGGCGGACTATTCGCCGGTCTGGGCGGTGTCTATCTTTCCTTGGGCCAGCTCAATATGTTCATGGACAACATGGTCGCCGGTCGTGGGTTTATCGCCCTCGCGGCGATCATATTCGGCGGGTGGAAACCCTTCGGCGCACTCGGGGCGACGCTTCTTTTCGGCGCTGCCGATGCCCTTCAGATGCGTTTTCAGGCGCTGGGGTTTCAGGTCCCATATCAATTCATGCTGATGTTGCCTTACATCTTGACCATGGCGGCGCTCGCCGGCGTGATAACCAAGGCGACTCCTCCTGCTGCGGAAGGTATACCGTACGTCAAGGAGGAAGGTTAAGTCTAGTCTACCCGGAACGTTGATTGGGGTTTACAAGCAGAGATGCTTAAAGGCTAACGGCAGTTGTCGTTGTCTTAAAGCTTCACGGTTTTAAGGAAGCTTCATGGTTGTAAGCTTCATG
>DUSP01000126.1 GCA_012842575.1 Clostridia bacterium | reverse complement strand
CCGTCGTTCGCCAGCCCGAACGACGGCCGATCCGGTATGAATCCGGAGCCGACGGTATAGTCCGGATGGGAGAAGGTAGGTTCTTTACCTGTCAGAGTTGACTCTTCTTGCCCATTTGATGGAGAAAGTTGCCCCGAGGCCGATTCAATTAGTGCCTCGGGTTTATGTTTTTGGCTAGGTCATGACGTGACGAAAAGGTATCTAGGTCATGACGCGACGAAAAGGTATAGCGAAGAATTTGACCATACCGAGGATCCTTTATTGTCCCCATTATGTTCTTGCAGGGTTAGAGAGCGGAGGTATATATACGATCGGCGACTTAGGATTTAGATACTCCCTAGTCATCAAACGGCAGAGAGAGCGGAGGTATATATACGATCGGCGACAGACGTGAAGGCGACGGACGCCAGGGTCATAGAGGCGAAGATGACAGATTCGAAGGCAATAGACGCGAAAACGGCACACGCGAAAGTGCCACATGTCAAAGCACCATACGCGAATACGACAGACGCGAATACGGCAGGCGCGAATGCGACGGACTTGAAGGCAGCGCACGCGAAAAAGAAGGGAACGTAACACCGACCGCGACGCCGACCATGCGAGAGTGCCAGACACCCTGTAAAGACCGTGAGGCGGAGAGCCGAGACGAACGATTCATGCGAATGGCCTTAGACCTCGCCGCCAGGGCACGGGGAAGGACGAGCCCTAACCCTATGGTCGGGGCGGTCATCGTAAAAGACGGTTTGGTGTTGGGATCGGGCTTCCATTCCGCTGCCGGCCGCCCGCACGCTGAGGTCGAGGCTTTGAACGATGCGGCGTCTGCGGGTCTGGACGTGAGGGGCGCCACTCTTTACGTAACCCTCGAACCCTGCTGTCACTACGGGCGTACTCCTCCGTGCACGGACGCCGTAATAAAGAGTGGTATAACGAGGGTTGTGGCCGCGATGCAGGACCCAAATCCCCTCGTATCCGGAAAAGGTTTTTCGGCCCTGAAGAGCGCGGGCATAACGGTGGAGGTCGGCGTATGCGAGAACGAGGCGCACGCCCTCAACGAGGTCTATATCAAGTATATAACGACCAAGCGCCCATTCGTGCTCTTGAAGTGTGCCATGAGCCTGGACGGGAAAATAAGGACGGCACTCGGGGAGTCCAAATATATAACCTCCGAGGAGTCACGGTGCAAAGTCCACTCCTTGCGAAACGAGATGGACGCTGTCATGGTAGGAGTGGGAACGGTCATCGCGGACGATCCACTGCTGACCGTACGCCTGACGGATAATGCATGTAACACGGGTGAAAGCGAAGGCATGGCGTCTAGCATCCGTAACCCCATCCGGATCATCGTGGACAGCCGCCTGAGGCTGCCCTTGGATAGCAAAGTCCTTTCCGGGACTTCCCGGACGATCATCGCCACCACCGTCACCGCCGAGAAAGAAGCATCGCACCGCGCCCTCGCCCTAAAACAAAAAGGGGCCGAAATCTGGCCCCTTCCCGAACGTGACCGGCGGGTAGACATTGTGAGACTGATGGAAAAGTGTGGCGCTTCGGGGATTACGAGCATTTTGCTCGAAGGAGGGCCCACCTTGGCGGCGGCGGCGTTGAGCGCGGGTATTGCGGACAAGGTGCTCTTCTTCTACGCGCCGATGATCTTTGGAGGCGTAACGGTACCGGGGCCGGTGGGCGGCGAAGGAGCAAGCTACATTCGTGACGCGGTCCGTCTTGATCGAGTGGAGGTAGGGCGGTCCGGACCGGATATATGGGTGTCGGGATATGTCGTTGGAATCGACTAATGCAACCGATCTTGGAATCGAGCAATGCAACCGATCGGAATGACAAAGTGGGCTCGTTTCGGTGTTATGGCGAGGAGGGGCAGGGAGTTGTTTACCGGACTGATTGAGGAAATGGGACGCATCGATCGTAGCATCGCGAAGGGCAAAGAGGGGGCGACGCTTGTCATCGCCTGCCGCCGGGTACTCGAAGACCTAAAAGTCGGAGACAGCATCTCGGTGAGCGGCGTATGCGTCACGGTAACTTCACTAGGATCCGGCGTCTTTTCCGCAGACGTCATGCCCGAAACGATCCGCAAAACCACCCTTGGCGATTTAAGGAGCGGTGACCGGGTCAACCTCGAACGCGCGCTCCGGGCCGACGCCCGCCTGGGCGGTCACTTGTTGACCGGCCATGTGGACGGCGTTGGGGTCATTTCCAAAAGGCGTGCCGAGGGAAATTCCGAGCGCGTCGTCGTCCGGTGTCCCAATGAAGTTCTCAAATACCTGGCTCCGAAGGGGTCGGTAGCGGTGGACGGGGTAAGCCTTACGCTGGCGGAGGTGTCACTGTCCGACGGTACTTTTACGGTGTATTTGATCCCGCATACAGCCGCGGTCACCACCCTGGGGAGCAAACCGGTGTCAAGCAGAGTCAACCTAGAGGCCGACCTGATAGGAAAATATGTCTGGCAGTATCTCAATGCGTTCCGAACAGCGGCGGCGAGTGATTCCGGACTAAGGTCCGGTTCTTCAGATACGGAAAAAACGGGATCTGGGTTACAAACGGGAACAGATATGCCGGGATCAGTATCTCGGGGGATTACCGAACAATTCTTAAGAGAACATGGGTTCGATGTATAAGAAAACGAAGATCGCAAGATAAAAATCCCAAGACAAAGATCGCAAGATAAAATCCCGAGGCATAGATCGCAAGACAAAGATCCCAAGGCATAGATCGCAAGAGAAAGATCCCAGGCAAAGATTGAAGACAAAAACCACAAGGCAAAGATTACAAGACGAAGATCCCAAGACAAAGAGCGCAACGACGCATGTAAATGTCGCTCACGGATGCCCGGGCGCCAAATGCCAAACCGCGGACTACGGCGTGAGCACCGTCAATACACGCATGTAAGTGTCGCTCACGGATACATGTAAATGTTGCTCACGGATGCTGCTGGAGGCGAGATCGATGGGAGAAGGGTTTTGCACTGTAGAAAAGGCAATCGAAGAGATAAGGCAGGGGCGTATGGTCGTAGTAGTGGACGATGAGGATAGAGAGAACGAGGGCGATGTGATAATAGCGGCCGAAAAGGTTACACCCGAGGCCGTGAACTTTATGGTGAAGCACGCCAGGGGCCTGGTATGTCTACCCATTATAGGCAAGAGACTTGACGAACTCGAAATCCCGCCGATGGTACCGAAACCGGCCGACCATATGGGAACGGCCTTTACGGTTTCCATCGACGCTAAGAAAGGTGTAACCACGGGTATATCGGCCTACGAAAGAGCCATTACCATAAAGACCGTACTCGACCCCGCTACGAAACCGGACGACCTCGTAAGACCGGGCCATGTATTCCCGTTGCGATACAAGGAAGGGGGAGTCTTGAGACGGCCGGGGCACACGGAGGCGGCGGTGGATCTGGCGCGCCTCGCGGGGCTTTACCCCGCCGGGGTGATTTGCGAGGTCATGAACGAAGACGGCACCATGGCTCGCGTTCCACAACTCATGGAGTTCTGCAAACGGTTCGGGATTGAGATGGTGACCATCGCCGACCTCGTCAAGTACCGGATGCGGACGGAAAAACTGATCAGGCTTATCGCAAACACCGTACTGCCGACGGAGTACGGTGAGTTTAAACTCCGCGCTTATGAGGACGTCATTTCGGGCGACTGCCATATAGCACTGATTTTGGGCGAAATCTCGCCCGACAAGCCTGTGTTGGTGAGAGTCCATTCCCAATGCCTTACCGGCGATGTTTTAGGGTCGTTAAGGTGCGATTGCGGTGACCAGCTTCACAAGGCGTTCAAGGCCATTTCCGCCGAAGGCAGTGGAGTCATCCTGTACATGCGCCAGGAGGGAAGGGGTATTGGGCTTTCAAATAAACTCCGGGCCTATGAGCTTCAAGATAACGGCTTCGATACCGTGGAAGCCAACGAGGCGCTAGGTTTCCCGGCGGATATGAGGGATTACGGAATAGGGGCTCAGATTCTGGCTGAAATCGGGGCTCACAAGATCAGGCTCTTGACCAACAACCCCAGGAAGTACACAGGCCTTCAAGGGTACGGGATTGAAATAGTGGAAAGGGTCCCTATACCGGGTGCCGTCAGTCCGTTCAACAGGAAGTACTTAGAGACAAAGCGGACCAAGTTGGGACACTTGTTTTAGTTCAAGACAAGAGGACAGAAAAGTTCAAGGGGGTTCTCAAATGCCACGACAAATCCAAGGAATGCTGGTCGGAAAGGGACTGAGTTTCGCCATTGTCATTTCTCGGTTCAACGAATTCATCACTTCCAAACTCCTTTCGGGAGCCCTCGACGCTCTGGAACGCCACGAGGTGTCCGAAGATAAAATCGATATTGTCTGGGTTCCGGGGGCGTTCGAAATACCGTTGGTGGCAAAGAACTTGGCCAAATCCGGACGCTACGATGCCGTGATATGTCTTGGAGCTGTCATCAGGGGGGCGACTCCCCATTTTGAATACGTTGCTGCCGAAGTTGCGAAAGGAATAGCTCTTGTAGGACTTGAGACGGGTAAACCGGTGATTTTCGGCGTGATCACCGCGGATAACATCGAACAGGCTATAGAAAGGGCTGGAACCAAAGGGGGCAACAAAGGCTGGGACGCGGCCATAACCGCTATAGAGATGGCCGATCTGTCCCGTAGGTTGGGTTAGACTTTTTGATGTCCTTGTTATCAAACGTATTAAATCCTTGTTATCCTTGTTATTAAAGTTATCAAAAGTTATTAAAGTTATTAAACTAATTTCAAGCGCTTCAAAGAGTAGCCCCCTTGGGCATGCTTTCTCGGGCATAGGATGCCGGTCCAAGAGGGCTACTCCGGTCCAATAGGGCTACTCTAGAGTAATTATCCAGATGTCCATACAACTACAGATGTCCATGCAACTAAATGCCGTGCGTCATGTCATCACGCCGCGTCCCCAACCGGCGACGTTGGCCCTCACGGGTGCAACGAACCCCGTGTCTCTTGATATGTCTTGATATGTCTAATATCCACAAACTAGTCCCCCAACCGTTTAAGGTAGAAAGCACCATTCGTGTGTCTTGATGTGTCTAATATCCATAAACCCTCCCCTTCCTTTTGTTTGTTTCCATATGTTTTGTTTGTTTCTACCTAGAGGATTCGAGGTACCTGTGCAGAATCTTACCTGCGAGTATGGTGTTAAATAAGGCTTTATGTCCTTATTGGTTGTTAACTACCTTTCGACACCGAAAAGAGATAAATGCCGTTTTGGCATGCCTCTGGCGACTTTCCAGCCGCTCCGGCTCTCAAAAGTGTGAGCCATGTGAAGAGGATGAACCATGGGAAAACAACAACCAGCCGTCAGACTCAAAGGCATCACGAAGCGGTTCGGTGAAGTCCTGGCGAACGATCATGTAGACTTCGAGGTAATGGAGGGCGAAATCCACGCCCTTCTCGGTGAAAACGGCGCCGGCAAGACCACCCTCATGTCGATCTTATACGGACTTTGTCAGCCCGACGAAGGCGAGATCGTCGTATTCGGCAAAACGGTACCCATTTCCAATCCGAGGGATGCCATCGCGTGCGGTATAGGAATGGTTCACCAGCATTTCATGCTAGTTCCGGAACTCACCGTGGCCGAAAACCTCATTCTGGGCATGCCCGAAAGGTCGGGACTATTCTTCGACCCCGCCAAGATCTGCAAGGAAATCGAGGAGATCAGCCGCGGATATGGCTTTGAAGTGAACCCGCGGGACTACGTGTGGACTCTACCGGTGGGAGTTCAGGAACGCGTCGAGATCCTGAAGGCGCTTTACCGCGGGGCGAGGATCCTGATACTCGACGAGCCCACGGCCGTTCTTACGCCTCAGGAAGTTGAAGAGCTCTTTAAGACCCTTCGGGTCCTGGTTTCCCGGGGCCATTCGATCATTCTCATCACACACAAACTCGATGAAGTCATGGAGATAAGCGACCGAGTTACCGTTATGAGGCATGGCCGAATTGTCAAGACGGTGAACACCAAAGACACGACCCCAAGCGAGTTGGCTCGTCTGATGGTGGGGCGAGACGTGAACCTCCCGGGCAGCAGCGCAGCTATTTCTGGCTCGAGCCCCAGTTCTGGTCCCCGGAGAAACCCCATACTGACAGTCAAAGACCTAAGAGTCCAAAGCGATAGAGGATATGAGGCTGTGAGAGGGGTTTCCTTTGAAGTTGGGGAAGGCGAGATCTTCGGTATCGCGGGTGTGGACGGTAATGGACAGGTAGAACTTGGGGAGTGTCTTGTGGGCTTAAAACCCGCATCGGGAGGGAAGGTCTTCCTTGAAGGTCGGGACATCACGAACCTCACCCCCGGGGCTTTGATAAAGAGAGGGGTCGGTCATATTCCCGAGGATCGCCAAAAGAAAGGGTTGGTCCTTCAGTTCCCCGTCGCATACAACTTGATTCTCGGTTCCCACCGTAGAAAACCCTTCGCACGAGGGAGAAGAATTGACTTTTCCGCAGTGGAAGAAAACGCACGAAGGCTGATAGCGGCGTTCGATATCAGAACACCCGGTGCCGGCACCCCGGCGCGAAACCTCTCAGGCGGGAACCAGCAGAAGGTCGTTTTGGCACGGGAGCTCTCCCGAGATCCCAAGGTTTTGGTGGCCCTCGGTCCGACGAGGGGCCTTGACGTGGGCGCGACCGAATACGTCCGTCGGAAGCTTGCCGAAGAGCGGTCGAGGGGTAAGGCGGTCATCCTCATATCAACGGAACTCGAAGAAGTGATGGAGCTGAGTGATCGCATCGCCATTATGTACAAAGGCCAGTTCGCCGGCGTGGTCGGGCGCGGCACCCCTAAAGACGTCATCGGCAGGCTAATGCTCGGCGCGGGCGCAGGGGAGGTAGCTCTAGCCATTAGGTAGGTAACACAAGACCGTTTTTCTAAAAGCCGTTTTTCTAAAAAGGATGCACTGCACTTTTCGCAAGACTGCACAGTCATCGGGCGAGGGATGCCTCTTAAAGGCGAGGGATGGCTTTTAAAACAGAGAACCCCTCACCGGTTGCACTGTGTTCTTCGCAAGACTGCACGGTCATCGTGGAACGGTACAATCATCAGGACAAAAGGGGGAGGAGGCCTTGGTAACGATACTGGGTATAAGCGGCAGTCCGAGGAAATCGGCTACCGAATACTGCGTGAAGGAAGCTTTGAAGGCTGCTGAGGAGATCAAGGGCGTTTCCACTGAATTCATCGCTCTCCGCGGGAAGAGAATCAACGGCTGCATTCACTGCGACCGTTGCTTGAGAGAAGAGAAGCTCTATTGTCCCGCCCACGACGACGACATGAAGGAGTTATACGACTACTTCGTCAAGGCAGACGGGTATATCATCGGTTCCCCGGTCTATCAGATGGTCATGTCGTCGCAGCTTCAGGCCTTTCTCAACAGGTTACGGCCTCTTTGGCCGTACATCAAAGACGGTTATCTCTTCAGCAAGGTGGGCGGTGCCATTGCGGTTGGAGGTACGAGGCACGGCGGCGAAGAGACTACGCTGCTTGCTATTAACAACTTCTACAACTGCTTCGGCATCATTCCGGTGAGCGGTGGTCCCTGGGCGTATAACGGGGCAGCCGTTTGGTCGCAAGACCGTAGGGAAGAAGGAGCCCGCGAGGATCTGGTTGGAATGGAGACCGTCCGGGTCATAGGTCGGAGAGTAGCACAGGTAGCCACCTGGATCAAGTATGGCAAGGAAAGGGCCGACGCCGAAGGCATTCCCGTAAACATACGCAGCGTCGGAGACTGAGCGGCAGATTAGGGTCATAGATTGAAGGGGTACGAGGGTAGTCGGCGTACCTAACAACCTAATCACAGGGGGGATACATAAGTGTTTTTCGGACACAGAAAGGTTTTCACTCTATTGCTGGTCCTTTTGATCACCGGAGCACTTCTAATCGGAGGTCTCTCCGGGTGCGGGAAGAAGTCGGAGCCGGCGGCCGAGGGAACGAAGAGCGAAGAGACCAAGAGCGATTCAGCACAAAGCCAAGAAGGACAGGCCAAAGGTACATTCAAGGTCGCGGCTTTACTTCCCGGCCCCATCACGGATCAGGGCTGGAACGCATCGGCTTACGAGGGCCTTAAGCTCATCGAGAAGGAACTGGGTGCAGAAATAAGCTACATGGAGACAAAGACGCCCGGTGATATGGTCGAAGGCTTCAGGGATTACGCCAGCAAGGGCTATAACCTCGTCATAGGACATGGGTTCCAGTATCAAGACGCTGCCGAGGAAGTCGCTCCTCAGTTCCCGGATACGGTTTTCGTGACCATAGGAGGTAGCAAGACACAGAAGAACCAGGCGCCCGTAATCGTGAAAAGCGAGGACGCAAGCTATATCTTCGGAATAATCGCCGCCAAGATGTCAAAGACCGGGAAAGCGGGGTTAGTCGGAGGCTTTGATATACCCGCGATCTCCAAGACACTGATACAGTTCGAGGCGGGCGCCAAGAGCGTAAACCCCGATTTCAAATGCATGGTCACCTACGTGGGTAGCTGGGAAGATGTCACCGCAGGGTATGAAGCGGCCATCGCCCAGATCGATCAGGGCGCGGACTTCCTGTTCTGCAACGGGAACGCGGTAGGTCTCGGCGTCATCCAGGCCGCCCAGGAGCGCGGAGTATACGTCTTCGGTATGACCACCGACCAGTCAAACTTGGCTCCCGACAACGTCCTCGCTTCCGACGTCGTGTACAACGACAAGGCCTACCTTGAGATTGCCAAACGGGTCAAAGAAGGTAAGTTCGAAGGCAAGATCCAAGAGGTCGGCATGAAGGACGGAGTCGTAGAAGTGGTATGGAACCCGAAGCTCAAGGACAAAGTGCCTAAAGAAGTTCTCGATGCCGTCAGCGACATCGAGCAGAAGATCAAGTCGGGTGAGTTCCGTGTCCCCGGCGAGCTGGAAGTGAACGTAAAGCAGTAATGGGGAGCGAAAAAGGCGGTAATCGGTCGGGGCAAGCCATCGGGCAAGCCGTCGGGCAAGCCGTCGGGCAGGCCATCGGGCAAGCCATCGGACGAGAGTACCTGTTCGTACAACTGAGGTCATGGCTCATCATCGCGGGGAGGGTTTCCGCCCTCCCCATCCTGGCCATGGCATTTGCGCTCACGCTTGGTGCCGTCGTGATCTACGCGGCGGGGTACAGCCCATCCCTTGCCTATGAGGCGGTATGGCAGTCTACCTTCGGATCAAAGGTATACTTTGCCGATACCCTCGTAAAAACCGTCCCCTTGATCTTTACAGGCGTTGCCGTGGCGATTGCCTTCCGAGGAAGCGTCTTCAATATCGGTGCCGAGGGTCAGTTCCTTATGGGAGCGCTCGCGGCCTCATGGGCCGGCGTCGCCCTGGGAGGGCTTCCGGGACCGCTTCCCCTGCTGTCAGTCCTACTGATCGGACTGGTAGCAGGAGGCCTGTTCGGTGCGTTGGCGGGGTTTCTCAAGGCGCGACTCGGTGTTTCCGAAGTGATCAGTACCATCATGTTGAACTACGTGGCTATGAGATTGGTGGGCTTCGCGGTCACCGGCCCGCTCAAGGAAGTTGGGGGGGCCAACCCCCAGACCGCTCGGATTGCGCCGAATGCGATGCTTGGGATCATAGTCCAGGGAACCAGGCTACACTGGGGTTTTTTCCTGGCATTGCTCGTTGCGGTGCTTGCCTACTACCTCCTGTTCAAGACCACGTTCGGCTTCGAAGTTCAAGCGGTGGGGTACAATCCCGTGGCAGCCGGATGTAGCGGTATCAACATCTCCAGGAACATCGTACTCACCATGTTTTTGAGTGGGGGATTGGCGGGCCTTGGAGGGGCGGTTGAGCTTTCGGGTGTGTCCTACAGGCTCTACGAAGCTTTCTCTCCGGGATACGGCTACGACGCTATAGCAATAGCTCTCTTGGCGGGGAATAACCCCGTGGGGGTCCTCTTTACGTCCTTTCTTTTCGGCGCTCTCAGGTCGGGTTCAAATATGATGCAGAGGAGCGCTGGGATTTCGTCAGTTTTCGTATATGTGTTCCAAGCGCTGGTCGTGTTCTTCGTGGCGGCCTTTGCGGTCAGGAGGCCCGCTGCCATGAGGAGCTTCCGGGCGCGGGTTTATCGACTGATCAGGAGAACCGTCGTCAAGACCTCCGCGTCTGCGGTAACGGCCGAAAGTAAAAGCGGCAACGTGAGTACGAGCGGATCTTCTGCTGACGACGACAATCATACGGGTGATACGGGTGGTGGACGCCCCATCTCCAAGGTGAATGCCAGCGGGTCTTCCGCCGGGGGGTGTAAGCGATGATGGGACTGGCCGGCCTGTTGGGAACGTTCTTGATACCGCTCTTTGAGTCTAGCGTACGGCTGGCCGTACCCCTTCTCATGGCGGGGTTGGGGGAAACGTTCTCGGAAAAATCGGGCGTGATAAACATCGGCCTTGAGGGGATCATGCTGACCGGCGCCTTTGCATCCTTCGTGGTGACCTATAGCAGTGGCTCCCCGTATTACGGTATCATCGTCGCCGCCCTAATGGGGGGAGTATTGGGTCTTGTATTTGCCTTCAGCACCGTTAGCCTCGAGGCAGACCAGATAGTGGCGGGGACCGCCCTCAACATGTTCGCCATGGGAGTAACCGGGTTCCTCTACAGGAAGTACTACGGACTCGGCGGTGCAGCTGCGACGGTGAACACTTTGCCCCAGTTGGCGATCCCGGGCCTCGTCGACATACCGGTCTTGGGACCCGTGCTCTTTAACCAAAACGTGGTTGTATATTTGGCCTTCGCGCTTGTGCCTGTGGCTGCCGTGATATTGAAGAGGAGTTCCATCGGTATCTCTCTCGTAGCCACCGGCGAACACCCGAAAGCCGCCGACTCTGTGGGGATAGACGTGTTTAAAGTGCGCTATGCGACGTGTGTCGTGACGGGCGTTCTCGCGGGGATCGGCGGGGGATTCCTCTCGGTGGGGCATGCCAATACGTTCTTCGAGATGATGACGGCCGGGCGCGGCTTCATCGCCCTGGCCGTGGTCATATTCGGCAAGTGGAACCCTTGGGGTGTATTGGGCGCATCGCTCCTCTTCGGAGGAGCCAACTCGTTTCAGTTGAGGCTCCAGGCGATGGGGCGGACTATTCCATACCACCTCGTACTGATGATACCTTACGTTCTGACCATATTGGCGGTGGCGGGGGTTTCGAGACGACGCGTAAACGCTCCGAGATATCTCGGCGTACCTTACGAGAAGACCTGAGGCTTTATTTAGAGGAGGGTGGCATGAGAAGCCTCTTTAAAAAGTTTCTTTAAAATGTCTCTCTAAAAAAGTCTCTTTAAAAAAGTCTCTTTAAAAAGTCCCTCTAATAAGTCTGTTCATAAGTCTCTTAGGAAGCCTCTTTGATGCCTCTTTAAGGAGAGGAAGGCATGGCAAGGAAACGTGTGGCTCTCTTGGTGATCGACATGCAAAACGACTTCGTCGGGCCGGCACCCGTCATGAAGTGCGAGGGAGGGCGCGATATCATACCCCGCGTGATAGAGGTCGTGCGGGCGGCCAGGCAAGCGGGTGTACCGGTGATCCACGTCATTCAGGAACATAGAAGACAACTCGTGGATTTCGGTAGGGAGCTCGATGTATCGCCCGTACATTGCGTGGAGGGAACACCGGGGGCGCGACCCGTCGAGGGCCTTGAACCGGAGGGCGACGACTTCGTCGTCATCAAACGGAGATTCAGCGGCTTTTTGCATACGGACCTGGATTTGCTCTTGAAAGGACTAGGCGTCGAGCGACTCATTATCACGGGAGTCGCCACCGACGGTTGTGTTCGCGCCACCGCCGTCGACGCGCACCAGCTCGGTTACCGTGTGAGCGTTGTCGGCGATTGCGTAGCGGGCGCCACCATGGAACGTCATGCCGGGGCGCTCTTATCCCTCGCCACTCTGCAACCGGAAGGCGTAATAGACCAAAAGCGGGCCGAAGAGATACTCAAGGAGTAGGAGCGTCGGGTGCATTGGCTTGCACGTGGGGCGCTTG
>DUSP01000180.1 GCA_012842575.1 Clostridia bacterium | reverse complement strand
CTCATCGTGCCCGCGCGCGTTGCGCTCCAGTTTTCCCTTCACATGGGAGAACGTTTTGACCGCTTATTTCAAGACGTAAGCCGTAACAGTGCTGGCCCGACCCTGTCTTTGGCCGTGGTGGTCGCTGGGGTCAAAACTCCGGTAAGGTACTTGTTCGAACTATCCCTGGAGTTGCTCAAAGAAGCAAAGTGGCACTTCCGACGGGGCGACAAGCATCAGGGGACTTTGGACATCGCTGTGATGAGTTCTTTTGCTACATTTACAGATAGTATCAAGTCATACCGCCAACGCACTTTGACGAAGAATGGCGTGAAGCTGACGCAACGCCCGTTCACATTTGCCCAGTTGCGTAGCTTTTGCGATGCAGTAACCCTTTTACGCAATTTCGCTGCGGGACCTGGTAAAGGCTGGTATTACCAACTTGGCCGTGTTGCCACCGATTTTGGAGAACAGGTTGCCGAATTATTTTTCGACTATCAGTATGCCCGCCTGAGCGATGAAAGCCGTTCGATCGTTAACAGGGCTTGGCCCCTTTTGGGCGGGAACGGTGATCGCGCCAGGATGTTCAATAGGGGCAAAGATGGCCTCGTATGCCCTTGGCTTGACGTGATGGAACTTTGGGACTACGTCGGTGGGCGGGGGGAAAACGGATGACTGGTTTTTGTTACTTAAAGCTAATCTATCAGTTTGAGCTAAAAACGCCTTTGAATATCGGCACAGGAACGGCACAAAGGGGCTTCATAGACCGTGTCTCTTACCGTCAGGCAGCCAAAACGGGGCCTTCTATCTCGGGCGCGGTAAGTGGGCTGACAGGCTGTTTTGACTCCATGGGTATACCGATAATTCCGGGTTCGACCATCAAGGGTCGTCTACGGTATGCCTTAAACGCTCTCGCAAAGGCCGGGATATACGGTGAGGATGGGCAATGTCAGCATGGTATCGTTGCACAGCGCCATCCCTCGGATGGCCTTTCTGAAGATGCCTGTAGCTGCATCGTGTGTACGATTTTTGGACGGCCCAACTCCAGACGCGGAGATCTCTGTTTTTCCGACGCATACCCGATTGGACTAACTAACGGAGGGAATTTATCGACGATACGCGTGGGGCTTACTATGGACCGTTACCGTCGTGTAGCTCGGGATCAGTTTTTATATTCGTGTGAGACCATCGGCGGCACTGGCACTAACTTTGCCGGAGAGATTTACGGTCACATCCAGAAGTCACGGAAAACCTTGATAGTAGAAGCTATTGGTGATGCTTTTAAATTTGCTCATGCCCTGGGATTTGGTCGGAGCCGCGGCCTTGGCTGGTTTGAGTTGGTCGCCCTCGAGGAGGTGGCGGAATGCGTTACCGGGCGAGCGTAGAACTCAACTCGGCGCTCCTGGTGGGGGATCGGCGGGAACCCACCGGGTTTTTCCTCGTCTCTCGGAGCTTCATTTCAGGCGCGGTGCTACGGGCCGGTATCGCCAGGGAGATCACCCTGGCCTGCCCATTGGCACCTGCTGATGGCAGCCATTGGGTCCGATACATGGGCGTCAACGCTTGCATGGAATGTACCTGGAGAAACTTGTGTCGGGATTTTGATAGGATACGCTTTGGCCACTGCTATCCGGAGGGAGCTCGTGTAGCACCCATGACAGCTTACCGCTGCAAGGCGAATCCTTCTCATCGTATATGCGATAGTCTATTGGAGTCCGAACGGACGGTCTGCCCTGAATGCAAGGGAGGAATGGAGCGTTTTAGCGGCTTCGTGGACACGGAGTGGCGAGAGGTTAATCCTACCCGGCGGCTGGTGATGCGTTTGGCGGTGGATCCATATCGTCATGTCGCATCAGAAGGCAGACTGTATGCGTTACGCATCCTTGAACCGGGACAGCGGTTTACCGGATGGGTGGAAACGCCCGACGAAACTGAACTTGATATACCAGTAAGGATGTGTGTACACCTCGGGGCCAAGATTTCTTCAGGGCTGGGTCGCGCCACTCTGTGCCTGGAAATGGTCACTGAGGATGTTGTCCAAGGGATAAAGAAGCGCTGCGCCCACCTCACGGCAATTGCGGATCAGGCGGCGACGAACCGAGTTGCGATGAATCTGGCTGCGACCAACCAGTCTGGTATGAACCAGACTGCTACAGGTCAGGGATACTTTTCATTGACTCTGCTCTCCGATGCTTTGCCCTATGTTTCCCTTCCTCTCCTTGGCGAAGGATACCAGGAGACCTCGGTTTTACGGGAACGCCTGGCCAGAGCCATTTTACCGGAGAAGTTCTGGAATACAGTTAATCCGGTTACGGAACGGGTTGTCGCCGATTTTCGCTTTTACGGGGGTTACCAAACCACCGGGGTAAACGCTGGACGTCGTCATGGGCGAACGTATATTGCCGCAGGGAGTGTTTTCCTCTTTCGGGTACCGGGGGGCCTTTCAGACACACTGATAAACGAACTAGTAGAACTCGAGCGAACGGGGATTGGGCTTTGTACCGAGGACGGTTATGGTTCGGTACGAGTATGCGATGAATTTCATCTACAAAAGGAAGGGGAAATCAACGGTGTCCACTACAAACCCACAGGGTTTCCTTCGTGAAGAAATGGCCCGGAAGCGGGCGTTAGATGACCTAAAAGAGACCCTGGTAAAGCGCGTTGCGGAGTTTTTACCCGAGGGAGAGAAACTTCCAAAAGAGCTTGGGTATAACCAGGTCAAGAACCTCTTGCCTCTCACCAGTATGGCAGCAACGCCGCGCGAAATCACGGCTTTCATCGAGTACCAAATGGGCCGAGACGAAAAAGCCAAGGGGTGGTCAGGCCCGTTCAGGGGGCAGAGATTCGGCGACGCGCTTCTTAGTGAAATCACGGAGGTACAAAGACTAGCTCAGGCAAAGAGAGAAGACGATAACGCCTTTGCTTTGACTGTATTGGCCCAATTCTTCGGTTTCCTCGCCTGGCGCGCCAAATATACGGAAAGCAAAAAGGAAAACCGAACACAAGGAGGTGACACGGGTGGCCGATGACGTTGGACTGTTTTACAACGTTGTGAGGAGTCGGCGACGCTTGACCGGTCGACTGGTTGTTCTGACGCCCCTACACATTGGTGCAGGCGATCATCCGGCTGATCCTCTAGCCACAGATAACCCAGTCATCCGGGACGTCTGGGGGCGACCGTTTATCCCGGGTTCATCGTTCAAGGGGGTCTGGCGGGCCTTTGCGGAGCAGGTTCTAGGGGTATGGGGCTCTAGGGACGCAGAACAAGCCTGTAGGCGACCCTGCGACGTGGTGGATCATCCGTGCCTGAGCAAAGACGAAGCCGAGACACTCAAGCAGAAGCATAAAGACGACTCATTCGCTCTAGCAGAGGCAGTTTATGCCAGACTCTGCCCTGCTTGTCGACTTTTTGGCAGCCCACACTTCGCAGGCCGGGTGAGGGTACGAGACCTCCTTTTAGAAAGCCAGAATTCCTGGCCAGGCTTTTTCGAGGTCCGGCCCGGAGTAGCTATCGATCGCGATAGCCGTACGGCGTTTGAGGGACGTAAATTCGAAGTGGAGACGGTTCCAACGCAGAGCGTCTTCTCCTTCGAAGCCATAGTGGAAAACGCCAGCGACGAAGAATGGCGGAGTGTTGTCTTGACACTCCTACCCTTTACGCGAGGCGAAATGACACTGGGTGGTGGCACTGGCCGCGGCTTGGGGAGGGTAATTCTTCAGGATCTGGACGTTAGGGTTGTAGACCGCGACAACATCAGGGAGTTTTTGATCAAGGGATGGGATGCGTTGCCTGCGCTTAGTTTCCCTGAGGCTTGTCGGCAGGCAGGACTTACCTCGGGGGGTGCGGACAATGTTTAAGGAGCTACGCAACGAGGCAAGAATCACTTTCAACATCCACACAGCAGGCCCGCTGTTAATCAAAGGCGCGGATGAACCCGGCCTGGACCCTTCGTTGCCGGACGTGCGGTTTGTTCGCGCTTATCGTGATGGCGAAATGGTGCCCTTCATCCCTGGGTCCAGCCTCAAAGGCGTACTGCGCAGTCGAGCGGAACAGATCCTACGGACTTTGGCTCCGCCGGAATTAGAGTTCCACGATCTTTTTGGCGAATCGATAAAAAATGAAATGGAAGGTAAAGATGGGCGGAGCCGATACTATACTTCGGATCCCCTGGTACAACTTTTCGGGCAAACCTATCTGGCAGGGCGATTGAGTTGCCGGGATGCTTTCCCCGTACCAGGACGCCCTTTGCACCTCAGCGAACGTAGTCACGTAGCGATTAACCGCATTACCGGTGCCACTCACGGAGGGGCACTCTTTAACCCCGAGGTAGTCGATGAAGGGACTTTTGCTGCCGAGATCCGCATCACAAATTTTGCCACCTGGCAGATGAAACTGGTGGGTTGCCTGTTACAAGATTTAAATGATGGCTTTTTGCTTTTAGGTGGCAGTACCACGCGCGGTTACGGAAGAGTGGTGTTAGAGGAAGTTGAGGTTATTGTGCGTGACTACAGGGCGGATCCACCACAGGGCGTACTTCGCGGCTACGAGACTGGCGAAGATCAGGTAATGTTAGAAAATCTACGTTTTACAAAGCATGAGTATTATTATGAGATACGGCTTGGAGGCTACGACTGGCTGGTAAGGTTACCCGTGGATTTAAAGGAGGAAATGAGTAAACTAGCGGAGCAGCGAAGGAACTGGGAGGCGAAAACCGGTGCCTAAAGGGGCGGAAACGTTACTTGGCCGAAAGCCTTATACCTTTGTACCAATTTTGGAGGTTAGGCCGCAAGACCGTCGCGGTATCGTACCACACAATCAGTTTGAGCGCGGGCGCTTCACAGGCCAGCTACGGTTATCATTGGAAGTGATTACTCCTCTACACATAGGTTGCGGGTCCTTCCGACTGTCGCAAGGCAAGGTAGCTTATGGCTTTTACCGGCGGAACGGACGGCCAGCTATTCCCGGTTCCAGTCTTAAGGGAGCTGTACGAAGCCTCGCTGAGGCGGCCTCCCGGAGCTGTGCAACGCTTCCCACGCGTAACTGCCCGCGGTTAGAAGATGCATTACCCCGAGGAGCCGGGAAATCCTGCAATGATGAATCTGCCTGCCCATCATGTCGTCTATTCGGTTTTGTCCACGGTAGAAATGGTTACCGAGGCCGCGTTGT
>DUSP01000167.1 GCA_012842575.1 Clostridia bacterium | reverse complement strand
CTCTCACCACCGACGCCACGGCGTACCCGTCTTCTCCGACTCCTCCCGACATACGACGCCACCTGATCATCGATAATCTCTCCCGCCGAATCCCTCCGAGGCACCGGGTTTCATTCCTCGTCGCCCTCATTCTCGGGTTTTCCGTGGTCACGGTGCTCGGATACGCTTACGCCACAGGGTCTTTACTCTCTAGCCCCGGGATCGCCCTTCCGGAAGCGACTCCGGGTGGGGACCACCAAGGTCCTTCTACTCCCTCTGCAGATCAAGGCTTTCCGCTTCCTGAGACCGCAACGCCCGGTAATGCGAGCGACGCCGACCGCTCGGACTCAGGTTCAACTGCCACACCCACAGGCGACCCGACCCAAGCCCCGGGTGCACCTGCCGCTTCGACTCCCGCCGCCCCCGGCGACCATACCGCCGGCACGCCCGATGAGATCGAAGGCGGCATCGCGGGGCGCGCCAAGCCCCTTCCCGGCGGTCCGGTAAAGGCCCACGGCCTCTATCTTACCTCATGGGTAGCGGGAATCCCATCCAGGGTCGATGGGCTTCTCGATCACATTTGCGCCACAGGTATGAACGCCATGGTAATAGACGTCAAAGACAATACCGGAACCATCGCGGGTCCGGTCGAAAACGTAAAGCTCGCCGAGGAAATCGGGTCCTTGGGAAACCGCGTAAAAGACTTGCCCGGATTGGTCAAGTCGCTACTGGACCGGGGCATTTACCCCATCGCGCGGATTGTCGTCTTCCAGGACCCCGTATTGGCCAAAGCAAAACCCGAGTGGGCAATTAGGAACAAGGATGGGAGCGTGTGGCGGGACGCGGACGGAAATTACTGGGTCAACCCCTACCGTAGGGAAGTGTGGGATTATAACCTCGCCATCGCCAAAGAAGCAGCGCGCATGGGATTCAGGGAGATTCAGTTCGATTACGTGAGATTCCCGGACAACCGCAAAGGAGCTCGCAAAAACGCCGTCATCGATAACCCAGAGGGATTGAGCCAGGCCGACGCCATTGAGGCATTCCTGAAATACAGCATGAAGGAATTGAAGCCCCTGGACGTTTTTGTAAGCGCCGACGTCTTTGCGTTTACCGCGACGGCAAAGGGAGATCTAGGCATAGGACAAGACTTCAGGCGCATCGCCGGAGTCGTGGACTACATCTGCCCGATGGTCTACCCTTCCCATTACTACAACTCCGGGATCTACGGATTTGCCGATCCCGAAGCACACCCTTATGAAGTCGCCAAGAATTCGCTCCTGGATGCCATCGAACGCTCCGAAGGGCAGCGCGCAATCATTAGGCCTTGGCTACAGGACTTCTCGCTCAAACACAGATACGGACCCGAAGAGGTAGCGGCTCAGATAAAGGCCGCCCTTGAGGTGGGCATCGACGAGTGGCTCCTGTGGAACCCGGCCAATGTCTACACCGCCGGGGTGGATTATGGTTTAGAACCCGGAAGGGACATGGGTTCCGGTGAAGGGATGGAGACGGGACGGCCTAAGAGCGGCCGGCCTCCATCGCCCGGTAGTAGCAAAACCGATACGGGCTTCATGAAACCCAATGAGCTCGGGAAGGTCATGATCCTCGAGTACCATGACATCGCCCATGATGAGGAGAAGAGATGGTCTAAACCGGCAGATATGTTTCGTAAAGACCTCGAGAGGCTGTACGCCGAAGGGTATAGAGCGGTAAGCCTTGAGGACTTCCTCGACGGATCGATAAACCTCCCAAGAGGCTACTCTCCTGTGGTCATCACCTTTGACGACTCGACGCCCGGGCAACTCCGTTTCCCGGACCGAAGCGAAAGTGAGGACGGTGACGGCAATATGGGGAACGCGAGCGAGTATCCCGTTGGGGGGACAATGCCGAATGGCCCCAAGCCGGACCCGCATTCCGCAGTGGGCGTGATGGAAGCCTTCGCCAAAGAACACCCCGATTTCGGACTCGAGGCCACGTTTTACGTGTTGTTCCCAAACCCCTTCGGCGACCCCAAAACCGCCCAAGCCAAGCTCAAGTACCTGGTCGACCTCGGATTCGACATTGGAAACCATACCTTCAATCACCTGGACTTAAAGAAGGCGACTCCGGAAGAAATCGAGAAGGACCTCGGCATGGCGGCAAAGGCCATTGAAGATGCCACGGGGGGTTATAAACCCACTACGCTTTCGCTGCCGTATGGCTCATATCCTTCTGACCCCGCAAAGGCGAAGAGGGGAAAATTCGAGGGTACCACATATTCGAATAGGGCGTTTCTCTTGGTGGGGGCAGAGCCCGCCGTGCCACCGCTCAGAAAGGGACATGACCCATATAAGCTTCCGCGTGTGCAGGCGACAAGCGAAGAACTCGAAAAATGGTTATCGTACTTCAAGTCACATCCCGAGGAGCGTTATGTCAGCGACGGCGACCCCTCCGTCATCACAGTGCATCCCGATTTGTTGGACGCATTTGACAGGAAGGACGTCCCGATCCAATCACTCAGGGTTACTCCCAGAACCTAGCTGTCGGTGGAGCTTGGGTCGTTTGCGGGAGAGGTCACAAGGGGTCCGGTCGCTCCGAGATTCTGGTTCCGGACGGCAATATGTCGCATTGCGCCTTCCATGGTGTAACTGGCTTGTCCCCGGAGCCTAGTTGTGAATGACGACCGCGGTTCCGTCAGGGACGTGACGGTAAAACCAAGTCGAATCCGAGGCGCTGAGATTAACGAGGCCGCCGGGGGAGAACCAATGGTCCCTCTCCCTCACCACGAATTCCCCGACGGGGGTAGGGTTAGATTCCGGTCCCGTGGGACATTCCATTTCCTTAACCAAGCGGACTCCGTCCCATACCCGGAGGAGTTGCTCGGAGACGCTCACTTCCACCCAGAGGCCTTTTCGTTCGGAGAGTTCCTCGGGGCTCAAGTCGGAAGCATTAGTGCCGTCCGGTACATCCATAACCATATGATGTTTTCCCGGATCATCCTCGGGCGGAATCCCCATGCCGCTTATATCGGCGTCAGGTACTACGAAGTACGCGCCGGGCAAAACGCCTATATTTACGTTCTTATTGCCGTGGCGGATACTTCCGAACGCAAATAACGCCGAGGCTAAAAACAGACCCCACCCCAGGCCGATCAAGGCCAAGGTTGAATTCGGGATGCGTGTCCTAAGCCACCACTTGGGCGAATGAAGAACGTTCAACCGACTTGCCTTCTTTCATGAACTACCCCTCTCCGGTACGTCAAGTCCGGAGAGGGGCGTATCGGTCACTCCGTTACTTCCTCGAAGAGGTCCTTGCCCAAGCCACAATCCGGGCAGACCCAGTCGTCCGGCAGATCTTCAAAGGGGGTGCCGGGAGGAATGTCGGCCGCAGGATCCCCCCGTGCGGGATCATATATGTAATCGCACACCGTGCACCTGTATTTCTTCATAATCATTCTCCTCTCGGCAATCTTCGGGACTCTTCTAGGCAACGTCCGGAACTCCTCTCGGCACTTTTCGGAACTCCATGCAAATGAGGTCCCGGTCGTTCTCGCGTTTTATTCGCTTTATTCTTACATCATTCTTAGATCCCGAGCAGCATCCTTAAATCCCGAGCAGTGCCCTCTTGGCCATGATGTGTTTTTCAATGCCGTTTACGGCCTCAACCGGATCGACCTCCACGGCCACTTTGCCCCCAATGATTCCTTCGGCGTCTTGAGTGAGAAGTTTCACCAAATCCGGCGCACCCGTCACGGGAGGAACCGGTGATACGTGGGTGTAAAGCCCGAAGGCGACAGCGAAGAACGCATCTAGGACCGCCTTTTGCTCCATGTACTGGGGAGCCGTAACCGCTACGGGAAGATCGGCCGTATCGACGCCAAGGGCATTGGCCACCGCGTTCACCAACAGGGATATACGGCCCGTGTCCGTGCAAGTTCCAAAACTCAGCACCGGCGGTATACCCAAGGCGGTGCAGACCTTCTTGAGACCAAAACCGGCGAAATCGACGGCTTCTTTTGTGGTGAGTCCTGCAACTTGCACCGCGGCGTTCCCGCAACCGGCGCTCACCACGAGGATGTCTCGTCGGATTAGCTCCTTGGCTACGTCCACGGTTACCGTATCTTGCCCGCCGTTCTTCAACGTAGTGCAGCTAACCAGTGCCACGACGCCCTTGATGCTGCCGTCTTTGATGACTTCAAGAAGCGGGTCCACACTCCCTCCGAGGGCGGTGAGCACCGCGTCGGGAGAGAAACCCACGACGGCTTTCTGTCTACGTCCCGGGACGTAGGTTGCCCGCCCGCGACGATTCCTGTAATTCTCAACAGCCATCCGGATAATCTTCATGGCTTGGTCCCGGACCAACTCGGGCTTGTAATCGAGATGTTCCTTGACGCCCGGGATACGGACGAGCTTCGATACCGAGACCATGGTGGTCCCGAACTTCTCGCCGTACAGAGCCAAGACCGGAAGGGAGCAGTTCATGTCCATGACGAAGGCATCCACCGCGCCGGTAGCAATGGCAAACTCTTGCGAAATCCAGTTTCCGGTCAGCCCGGCGAACACTTCGTCTTTCGGGAAGCGCTGGATAAGCTCCTGCCCGGTTTCTATAGAACCTACGATGCGAAGCCCCTTGGCCCCCGCCTCCTTGGCCAGCCGTTGAACCTCATCGGTGCGGGCGGCCTCGATCAGTGCCACACCTACGAATGGTTCGTGCCCGTTGGGGACGATGTTTACATATTCGGGATCCAGGATACCGAGGTCCACCTCGGTTTCGTGGGGCATGGGTGTTCCGAAGAGCACGTCCTGAACGAGCTCCAGGGGAATCTGCGCCCCGTAAATGGTAGCAAGCCCAAGTCGCATGGCCTTAAGGGCCAAAGAGACGTAGTCGCTATCGATGTTAGTCATGGCACTGGCGGTTGCGCTCATGATCTCATGGGCGGGGCCACCGGGAAATACACCGAGTTTCTTCCAGATTTCCTTTCTCTTGGCCGGAGCGAATATCTCGGCCATCTTGCACGGATCGTCGGAATCCCTGTTGATTTCTTGCACCATGAAGTCTGCCACAGCCAAAGCCAAGTCTTTCGTATCTAAGCCCGGGTCGATTCCGAGCTTCTCCGCTATGTGTCTGAGCTTCTTTTCGTCCTTGATGACAAACGGCGTCTTTCCTTCCGCGGTCGCCTTCAGCGTCTTGGCCACCTCATTGGCGTGGTAGGTGTACGCGGAGGCACCCATGACGCTTCGCTGAAGCATGGAACGCATGGCCATGCCGTTGGCCTCGATGCCGCACACCCCGCGGTCGGCCTTTTTGGTTATCCTGCATGGACCGTTGCTGCAAAGCTGGCAACTTATTCCCTGGGTGCAGTAGGGGCAGCGCGTCAATTCCTGGGCCATGAATCGATCCACCACGTTCGTCACGCCGGCCTCGTGAACCCTTCCGTACATCTCCCTGATGGTTTCGTGCGCGCTGATCTTTTCCTCGATCGCCATAGAACTCTCCTCCTGTCTTTTGTTTTTGTATCCTCTGGTTCTTCGGCGGTTTCAAGACTTTTTAACCTTGTCACCTGTCTTTACACCGAAATCCAGAGATCTTGCCGGACATTTGCGACTCGTCACATCAATAGCCGTTTCTCTTAAAAGCTTACCGGTAAAGTTTACCGGCGGGTTCCGTGAGGCCAAGGGGGTACTTATGGCGGAGGAGCCTCGAAGCGTTCAGCAATACGGTTAAAACGCTCAGTTGGTGGATGAGCATCCCCGAAGCCATGAACACGTGGCGCGTCAGTACCCCGAGGACGAGCAGGAAGACCACTATGAGGGAAATCGACAGGTTTTGAAGTACATTGGCGCGTGCCGCTCTACTTAGAGCTATGGCGTGCGCCACCCGTCGCAGGTCGTCCGACATGAGTACTATATCGGCGGTCTCCATGGCGGTATCGGTGCCGGCCGCGCCCATGGCTATACCTAAGTCACTCGATGCTAGAGCGGGCGCGTCATTTATACCGTCCCCCACCATCGCCACCACCTCGCCCTCGGCTCTCAGATCCTTTATGGTCTTGAGTTTTTGGTCGGGAAGCAGTCCCGCGCGGACTTCGGTGATCCCAAGTCCTTCAGCGACCGCACTGGCGGGTTCTGAGGCATCGCCGGTGAGGATAAGTATTCTCCTTATACCGGCACGACGTAGCAAGTCCACGGCTTCTGGCGCTTCAGGACGCGCCGGGTCGGTAAGGCTTATAGCTCCCAGAAGACCGCGCTCGGTGGATCCCACGTAGATCGTGGTAGCCACTAGGTTGCGAGGGTCTTGACGGCTCGGCTCTCCCACGCTCCCGTACGCGAGTCGGGCGGTGTCCCGAACTCCTCTCTCCCGTAAGAAGAGCGGCGTTCCCACCACGACGGACTCCCCTGACGCGATGACCACACGGGCGATGTTATCTTCAGCCGTGGCGGGGATATCCAAGAGAGGCGTTACTGCCACCCCTCTCCCAGGGCTTACCTCGAACTCGAGGCGCTGCCGTGCCGCGCCGATCTCCTCGGCCAATCCCAGCTCGGAGGCCTTACGCATCACCGCAGAGGCGATGTGGTGTTCTGAGAATTGCTCCGCCAGGGCGGCCAGTCGCAGTATGTCCTTTTTGTCGAATTCATCGTAGAAGGAGACGACGGACGTTACCTCCGGGCGTCCCAGCGTGAGCGTTCCGGTTTTATCAAAGGCCACCGTCGTCACCAGGCCCGCAGTCTCGAGGTGGCTTCCGCCCTTTATGAGGATCCCGTTCCTCGCGGCGTTACCGATGGCCGCTACCACCGATATCGGGGTGGAGATCACAAGGGCTCCCGGGCACGCTATGACGAGGAAGGTTAAGGCTACTCTAAGATCCGAAGTCAAGAGGAACACCGCCGCTGAGCTCGCTATGATGGCCGGCGTATAGTACTTGGCGAACCTCTCCACCGTTCGCTGAACCGGCGCCTTCTCTTCTTGGGCCTCCTCCACCAACCTTATTATCCGACCGAAGGTGGAGTCTTCCCCGACGCGTTCGCTCCGTATTTCGGCGTAACCCACCTGTACCACGGTACCTGCAAATACCGGATCCCCAGGCCCTTTCTCTTTCGGGATCGGTTCACCGGTGACGGGTGCCTCGTTAACGCTCACGCTTCCGGATATCACGGTCCCATCTACGGGTATCCGTTCCCCGGAGAGGACGATGACCGTCTCGGGAGGCAAAACTTCATCGGCCGGTATCACGGTTTCGTTCGGCGGGTCACCGCGCCGTACCCGCGCGGTCTTGGGCGACGCTTCGACGAGCGACTGGATGGCCCTCCTGGTCTTTTCCACCGTCAATGCCTCAAGATACCCTCCTCCGGAGAACAAGAACAAGAGGACCGCGGCTTCCCAGTACTCGCCGATGGCTAAAGCTCCCGCGGCAGCCACGGTGACCAGGGCCTGGATGCTCAAGACGCCCATTCTTAGCGCTCGAAACGCCGAAAAAACCACCTCGAAACCGCCGAGCCCTGCGGCGGCGATCATCAGGCCATCGCTGGCCGCCCGTAAGCCCAGCGCATACGGTAGCGGCCATGCCGCGGACATCCTTCCCGCAATCCACCCGGCCAGAATCAGCGCTCCGGTTATTGCCGTTCGGATAAGCCTCCATCTCGCTCTCATCTCTCCGGATCTCCCTCCGCGGATCCCCCGAGCAGCCGCCCAAAACCTCTACGGTCCATCTGGAGTCGCCGGACCGTTCAGGCAACCCATTATCCCACACGACTCGGGTGGCCCTCGAAAAATCATGCACCGACTATTCTTTGCGCTCCGAAACCGAAGGATTCCGCCGCTTCCTTCACCTTTTCGAACACTTGGTCTTCCGATACCTCATCCGGTTTGAAGGTCAACGTGGCTTTTCCCGTCGCGTAGCTGACTTTCGCTTCGACCACGCCCTTCTGCTTTGAGAGCGCCTGCTCCATCTTGGCCGCGCAATTCGGGCAACTGAGATCCGAGATTCGAAAGGTCACCTTCTTCAGTGACGTCGTCATCTCACTCGCCTCCTTTGTCCTCCTCAGAGGTTTTGACACCACGTTCGTACGTCTGGCTTTCGTCAGAGGTCTTTTCCTGTATTTCCTTCAGGAGACTGTCAAGATCCAAGCCGTGCGCTTCTGCGGCGGCTCTCAGCGTTTCCTGTACCGCCGTCGGACAGCCCAGACAGTGCATACCGTGGTCGTACAGTATCTCGGCGGATTTGGGTCTTCGCTCGAGTATCTCCCGGATCGTCATGTCTGCATCGATGGTGGTACGCTTGGGTTCGGTCACGATCTCCCTCCTCGTTCTGATAATCGAATTCAACCCTCCGATACGTTCGGGGCACCTTTGTATCTTCAACTTCGGATGAAAGCCACGCTTCGTTTTCCTCCGGGTCTCTTAGTTCTTTCCCGCCCGCACTGTAGTTTTCGGAGATTAGGATAGACGATGCATGTCATACAGTCGGTGATAAAAGTCTCAAGGAAAACGTGATCTTGATCACATATCCCGTCAGCAGCGAGCTTCGTGCGAGGTGCGAGTGACCGATCTTTACTCTTCCTCGGGACTCCTCCTCGGGCAAATCCTGCGCTAGCGTCAGCGGCGAGCTTCGTGCGAGGGAGTTCTCCAAAGCCGGTGCTCTGGAGGGGCAAGCACTCTAGGGTCAGCGGCGAGCTTTGTGCGAGGATGCGCAGGAGCAAGGTCCGAAAAATTGGGCCTCATTTCTGGTCAGCAGCGAGCTTTGTGCGAGGATGCGAGGCTATGGAGGGGCGTCCGGGTGAGCGCGTATTCCACCCGCCGCCCACCCGGAGGCGAGAAGCCAGTGGTTTCTCTTCAGCCGCCGGCAATGGGTTTTATAACCCTTATCTCATCGCCGGCGCCGACGAGGTACGACCCGTAGTCGCGTTGCCAGACCTGTTCGCCGTTTACCCAAACCGCTACGCGCCTTGGATCGTACCCCAAGTTCGCGAGGAGTTTGTCGAGTTTTATCCCGTCCGGGACTTCTTGTTCTGAATTGTTGATCTTGACCTTCATGGCTCTCATGACTCTCACGGCCCAAATCTCGGTGACTACTCTATTTCAAGATTTCAAGGTCGAGCGCTCTACTTCACCGACCGCCGATTTAGGACGGAAATCCTTACCGGCGTTCTCGATAGCCGGGACTAACCCACCATTTTATTACTCTTATTACTCCGCCAATCACTTTATTACTCCACCAACCACCCCAGCGACAGCATCTTCAGCCTCTCAGGGGTGGGGGCGCCGGTCTTTTTGTCCCATCCCGCGAAGGCGTAGTAAAGGTCGACGGCCTCCTCGAAGCGGGCCCTGTCGAGGTGGACGCCTTTTCCGGGTCCCTCGGGGAGGGGTTCGAAGAACCTCTGGGGGAGCCTGTCGTCTTCCCTCGTGAAGCCTTCCCTGTAGTTGAAGAACCTCATCATGTTTATGCGCCTCTCCCCTGCGAGCATGAGCTCGAACAGGGATGTCTCCCAGCCTATTCCGGAGCGGCAGAGAGTCACGATGTCGGAGGGGCCGTATAGCTGCCAGGCGGGACCCCATACGAACTGGCAGAGGCAGAGGGTATCGAGGATCGAGTAGAACCTCTGGGTGTAATAGGCAAACCTCACCTTCTCGTCGTCGAGGGAGAACTGGTCGGGGTAACCCTTCCAGAGGCCCAACTCCGCAAGCCATCTCCTCTCCTGGCTGTCGGGGGGCATCGTGACCATGGGGTCGTGTTCGGAGGACTGGTGGTCGGCGCCGAAGGGGTTCACGGCGTATATGAGGCCCACGGAGGGCTTGTACTGGGGCATGTGGGCGGGGATCTCGTTCCCCTTCACCGTCATGGATAGTTTCTCGGCGCCCTTTCCTATCTCCCTGGACGCCCTGAGGCTCCCCTCGGCGAGGAGGTCGCCCAAGCCCTTCCTCTCGGCTATCATCTTCACCATCTCGGGGACCGCTTCGGCGTTTCCGAAAGAGAGGTCTATGCCCCCGGTGTCTTCCTTCGTGAGAAGTCCCTTTTCGAAGCACTCCATGGCGAAGGATATGGTGGCCCCGCATGATATGGTGTCGAGGCCGTACATGTTACAGAGTTGGTTAGAGAGGGCTATGGATTCAAGGGAGGTGACACCGCAGTATGACCCCATGGTGGCGCAGGTCTCGTATT
Organism: Clostridia bacterium; assembly: GCA_012842575.1. Taxonomy (GTDB): domain Bacteria; phylum Bacillota; class Sulfobacillia; order DUSP01; family DUSP01; genus DUSP01. The sequence goes on along the minus strand of DUSP01000167.1, from coordinate 91 downwards.
CGGGGCCTCCGTAGCGTGGATACACCTTTCCGGGAACTTCCACAACCCTTTTACACCTCACGGGGCAGGCGTAACACGTGTCCCTGTCTAT
>DUSP01000122.1 GCA_012842575.1 Clostridia bacterium | reverse complement strand
TTGATAAAAAGGGCTTCTATCGATACGACTTGGGGGAAGAGTAATGGCGCGTGAGGACAGTATGGTTAATTGTGACCTTGCGGCGGCCCGTGACATGTCCGTGGTGAATGTGGGTCTCCTTGGGTTCGGCGTGGTGGGTTCCTCGGTGGCTGAGCTCCTTGACGAAAATCGGGAGAACATCGAGCGACGGGCCGGCAGCCGCGTTAAAATCAAGAGGATCCTCGTCCGCGACCTCGAGCGATACAGACTGAAGTATCCCGAACGTCGCGACCTCTTCACCTGTGATCCTGAAGACATAATCGGTGATCCCGAAATCACCGTGATCATCGAGCTCATGGGCGGGCTCGAGCCGGCATCGAATTACATCACCCGCGCCCTAAGGAAGGGAAAGCGGGTGGTGACCGCTAACAAAGAGGTCATGTCGGTCGACGGAGAACGCGTCTTCCGGGCCGCCGAGGAGGGAAATACGGAGGTCTACTTTGAAGGCAGCGTCGGCGGAGGAATACCCATCATAAAGCCGCTGAAACAGTCCCTTGCCGCAAACCGTATCACCGAAATCAAAGGCATATTGAACGGGACCTCGAATTATATCCTATCCAACATGAGCCTCGAAGGTCTGGAATTTGACGAGTGCCTCAGGAAGGCGCAGTCCCTGGGTTACGCGGAGGCGGATCCTACTGCCGACATCTCCGGCCTCGACAGCGCCCGCAAGCTCGCCATTCTCGCATCCATCGGGTTTGGAGCGCGTTTCACCCCCCGGGACGTGTTCTGTGAGGGGATAGACGGCGTCGCCAAAGAAGACATCATATATGGGAAGGAATTCGGCTGGACCCTCAAGCTCATAGGTCTAGCGCGCCTCGACGGTGACGCGGTGGAACTTCGCGTTCATCCCACCTTTTTACCCGATACCGCTCCCCTGGCTTCAATCTCCGGAGTTACAAACGCCGTTTCGGTAAAAGGGCATGCCGTAGGGGAAGTGATGTTCAGCGGACCCGGCGCAGGCGGAATGGCCACAGCGAGCGCCGTCATATCCGATCTCATCGAAGTCGTGAGGGATCAGCTCGCCGGAATAAACAACCTCGGGTGCACGTGCTACCGATCCTTGAAGGTAAAACCGAGCGAAGACATATGTACGGAGTATTACATCCGCCTCGAGGTGCACGATAAGCCTGGCGTCATGGCCCAAGTTGCGGGAGTCATGGGAACCAATAACATAAGCCTGAGGTGGGTCCTGCAAAAGAGGAATATAGGCGAAAATGCGGAGATAGTATTCGTAACACACAGGGCCCGCGAGGGAAACTTGAGAACGGCCCTATCGGAGATCAAGAAACTCCCGTCCCTGGTTAGGATAGGTAATGTCATCAGGGTCGAGAACGGCTAGACCGGACGGTCATTAAGCTCCACCCGGTCGAAAACGGCATAAAAGACCCCACCTCTTTTAGTAGGAGAGGTGGGGTCTTTTGTCCGGGCTTAAATCAGAACCGTCGCTCCGGTATCATACCCGAGGGAGACGCAGGTTCCACGCTATACCAGCCTCTTGCGTACATTGCGTCGAAGAGTATTTTGGCCTGGTTGATTTGGTCGTCATGCATGCTCTTGAAGGTCTGGCGGAGGTTGTTGTCGCTCGACTCCAGTATGGCAGTGTGATATCCTTCTGAAATGTGCTTGATGCCGCTCAGCAGATCCCCCATTATATCCTTATCGCTCAGCTGCGGCACGTACGTTCCCTCCCTTCATGGATTTCGCGACCGCAAAAATCCGCGCTAAAATCCGCGCTTATGCCTTCGGCATAAAACCCGCGTTATTCAACTTGTTCGTCAGGGTATCCACATGCCTCTTGCAGACGTCCCGGACAGACTGAATCACGCCTCGCAGTTCGCGGTCCTGTACTTGATCCAAGTAGACGTCGCACTTGGACATGCATATCTTTTCCGCATTGAGCTGTTCCTCGAGGTAAAACTTCTCAAGTTGCGAAATGCCTTCGGGATTGTGGAACGGCAAGTTTCTCACTCCCTCCTACGCATCTGGAAATCGATTTCGGGATGGCCCACTTTTTTTGGTTCGTGCGGGTACCCGACCACCGGTGTTTATGGTGCCTCACCCAGAGCGCCTTTATTCTCGTGACCTCTGTCGCCGAGACAAACGTCGCAAGACAAAGCTTTTTTGCGCGGCTCATATTCTGCGTTTTCTTTCGAGGTTCACCACGCACTCGACGTGGCCGGTTTGAGGGAATAGATCGACGGGTGTTACTTCAGTAGGCAAAAACCCACGCTCTGCCAGGAACTTCAAGTCTCTCGCTAAAGTCGCGGGGTAACAAGATACGTAGATTATGGAACGCGGGGCCAATTCCACGAAAGCCCGAAGAACGCTTTCCGCGCACCCGGTCCTCGGAGGGTCCACCACTATGACACGGGGTTTGATCATGGCATAAAGGTCGGGCTTCGCAAGGACCTCCTCGACCGTGCCGGCTTCGAACAAGACGTTTTGAAGGCCGTTTCGCGCGGCGTTTCTCGAGGCGTCCTTAACGGCTTCTCTTGACTCTTCAATACCGATGACCCGCGCGCCTCCGCGCGCCAGAAAAAGGGCGATCCCCCCGATACCGCAGTAAGCATCTATTGCGGTGTCACCATGCTCAAGACCCGCATAATCGCACACTTTTTCGTACAGCACTTCCGCCATGGGCGGATTCACCTGGAAGAACGATGTCGGCGATATTTCAAAGGTAAGACCGCCGAGCACCTCTTCGATGCGGCTCGCTCCGGCTAAAAGCTTCGTCGTAGGGCCCAAGATGACGTTGGTCTTTTTGGTGTTTACGTTCTGGCTCACGCCCCGGACGGCCTCAAACCGAGACATTATTTCGCGTCCAATGAGTTCGCCTTGCTTGAAGGCGGCCTTTGCCGTCACCAGGACCACCATGGCTTGTCCGGTAGAAGGGGCGACCCTCGTCACGATGTGCCTCAAGAACCCCCGCCCGGTGGACTCATCGTATGGGGTAAGCCCCCATACGCTCGCGACGCTACGGGTGACCTGTATGGCCCGGTTGCTTATGGGATGCTGGATCGCGCACTCCTCCATGTCCACTATCTCGTGAGTTCCCATACCGTAAAAACCCGCCACAAAGGACGCATGTCGGCCTTTACTCTTGACAGGACCCACAGGAACCTGCGCCTTGGTACGGTAATACCACCGGGCCTTCGAAGCGATCGTCTCCCGTACCAGAGGCATGGGCAGGCGTCGGGCGTGCTCGCTCTGCCGGCCCCAGTGGCCGTCCTGGCCCTGCTGACTGTGCCCGCCGTCTTGGTTCCGCTGACCGTGCTGGCCGTTTTCGTCGTGCCGGCTGCGCTGAAATCCTCCGATTCTTTCCAGTGCGTCGATGATGATCTTTCGCTTGAACTTAAGTTGGGCTTCATACCGGATCATCTGCCACTGGCAGCCGCCGCAGCGCGGGAACAAGGGGCATTGGGGCTTTACCCTATCGGGCGAAGGAGTGACGACTTCGAGGATCTCAGCTCTGGCGTAGTCTTTCTTCACGGCCTTTACTTTGGCCCTGAGAATGTCGCCCGGTACGCCACCCGGGACAAAAACGGTAAAACCTTGATACCGGCCTACGGCATCAAGGCCCTGGGTGATCCCGGAAATCTCGATCTCAAACTCATCCCCTACCTTAACGGGAGGTATCTCCACATTCCTCCTCGGGGCGACTTCTAGAAGGCGTTGGGGCAACTCGCTATTTGCCCTCGATACCCGTCTCCGGAGAGCCTTGTTCGCAGCCGCTTCCGTGTTAGGGAAACCCGTTATTTGCCCTCGATACCACTCCACTTGGCTACTCCACTTGGCCGTATGAACGACCTGCCGAACTATCTCAGACCCTGAGGGGTACTTCATCGAGATACAAGACGGCTCGAGTCCGGCCCACGTCCAAGGTGGCCATGACGCCCTCAGGGAGGGTCACGCGCCGCTGCCCGTGCCCGCATTCGAGGCCGATCCCGCACGGCTTTCCCAACGACGAAAAGATTTCCGTATAGACGTCCTCGACCGTCACCTCGGTTTTGGCGCCGGAACCGGCTTCGATCATCGCCGCCGGAGGCTCCGGCGGCTTGGTTTCCCCGGCGATGAACCCTACGGCATCATCGAGCTTTCCCGCGAGCTTCAGGGAGTGAAGCATCCGGTCGATTTTATACGGCTCCTCCCCGACGTCCTCAACGAATAGAATGGCGCCCTTCGTATCGGGCTCATACGGTGTACCGAGCATCGCCACGAGTAATGAGAGGTTTCCGCCTAAAAGCCTTCCCGAAACCCTGCCCGGTACCAGCGCCTTGAAACGGTGAAACCTAATCCCGTCCCACCCCTCGTCCCGCTCATCCCCACGCCCCCTGCGCTCACCGTTCCGTTCGCCGTCCCACCCACCGTTTCGCTCGCCGTTCCGTTCGCCGTCGGCCTCCGCCTCGCCCGACGTGCCGCATACCTTCCCGCTCATGCCTGTATCCCATGACAATACACCGATCGCCTTTTCGAAGTTGAAGTCACCGTCGCCTGCGGCGAAGGCTTCGACTCCCGGACCGTGAAACGTGATGAGACCCGTCATACCATTAATGGCCAAGTGAAGCGCGGTGATATCCGAAAAACCGAGGAAAATCTTGGGGTTCTCCCGGATCAAATCGTAGTCGCGCAACGGGAGTATCCGTGAACACCCGTAACCGCCCCGCGCACACATCACCGCCTTTACGGAGGGGTTTTCGAACATGAGCATGAGATCCGACGCCCGATCCTGGTCTCTACCCGCAAGATAGCCCGTAGCGGCGTAAAGATGTGGCGCCTCGACCACTTCAAAACCCGCCTTCCTCAATTTCCCGATACCGGCTTCGAGCCTATCCCGATGAACCGGACTGGCGGGCGCGATGACGCCCACGGTATCGCCCGCGATCAGAGGAAGGGGTTTCAATGCCCGAACCGGTTTCAATGCGGCCTGCCTCATCCCAACCGTTATTCCTTCCCGAGTCTTTTTTTCAGCGCGGCGTTAACCTTGGCCGGGTTGGCCTTACCGCCAGTCGCCTTCATGACCTGACCGACCAAGAATCCAAAGGCTTTCTCTTTACCGCCGAGGTAGTCTCGCACCACGTTCGGATTACTGGCAATGACCTCGTCCACCACCGCGTAGATGGCATTCTCGTCGCTTATTTGGACGAGACCGCGTTTTTTGACTATCTCAGATGGGCGCTCCCCGGTTTTCAACATCTCTTCGAATACGGTCTTTGCGATCTTTCCGCTTATGACCCCCTCATCCTGGAGATTCAGGAGTTCTACCAGACCCTCCGGGGTGACGGGGATCTCCGCGAAAGACAGACCGGTAGCGTTGGCATACTTAAGATATTCACCCATCAACCAATTTGAGACCACTTTGGGATCCCTGTACCGGGAGGCGCACTCGTCGAAAAAGTCTGCCAGCCGCTTGTCGGCGGTGAGTACCCCCGCATCGTATTCGGGAATCCCGTATTCTCTGATGAACCTTTGACGTTTCGCCGATGGAAGTTCCGGTATCTCCTTTCTGATCTCGTCAAGAAGCGCTTGATCTACCACCACCGGGACCAGATCCGGGTCAGGGAAATACCTGTAATCGTGGGCTTCCTCCTTCCCCCTCAAAGGGACGGTGATCTCGCGCGACTCATCCCACGCCCTTGTCTCCTGTACGACCTCTTCGCCGTCCTCGAGGACCGAAATCTGCCTCGCTATCTCATACTCGAGGCTCTTTTCGACGGCCTTAAAGGAATTCAGGTTTTTCAGCTCCGTCCTCGTGCCAAAGCCCGTCTCGCCCTTACGCCTGACCGACACGTTGGTGTCGCACCTGAGAGAACCCTCTTCCATTTTGCAGTCGGAAACGCCGATATACTGCAGGATGGCTTTCAACGACTCCAGATAAGCCCTCGCCTCCGACGGCGTCCTGATATCCGGTTCCGATACGATTTCGGCCAGAGGCACCCCCGCCCGATTGTAGTCCACCAAAGACCACTTATCTTGAGCCCCATCACCCTCATGGAGAAGCTTCCCAGCGTCCTCCTCGAGGTGTAGCCGTTTTATCCTTATCCGCCTACCGTTCACCTCGACGTAACCGTTGCGGGCCAAGGGAAGATCGTATTGAGAGATCTGGTAGTTCTTGGGAAGGTCGGGATACGGATAGTTCTTCCGGTCAAACCTCGAAAACCGCGCCACTTCGCAATTGAGAGCTAAAGCGGCCCTGAGGGCATACCTCAGCACCTTCTCGTTCAAGACCGGTAGCACCCCTGGTAACCCGAGGCAAACCGGGCAGACCTGGGTATTGGGTTCGCCGCCGAAGGTAGTGGGACAGTTGCAGAATATCTTTGTCTTGGTGCCGAGTTCTACGTGGACCTCGAGGCCTATTACGGCTTCGTACCGTTCGTTTTCACTCATCCGCACTCACCTGCCCATCGTTGCGCGCGATTCGCTTAGCGGCCTCCACTCCATCCAGATGAGGAATGCGTAAATGCCACTCGGTAGCCTGCTCGTAGGCGTAAGCGACCCTGAGCACGCCCGGTTCGTCAAAGGGTTTTCCGATGATCTGCAATCCCACCGGCAACCCCTCCGAGAAACCGCATGGTACCGAAATGGCGGGAAGGCCGGCCAGATTGATAGGTATTGTGCATACGTCGGACAGGTACATGGTCAGGGGGTCATCCATCCTTTCCCCTATCCGGAAGGCCACCGTCGGTGAAGTGGGGGCGACAAGCAGGTCGAATCGTTCGAACGCCTTGGCGAAATCGTACCGAATCAAGGTCCTAACCTTCTGTGCCTTGAGATAGAAGGCGTCGTAATAACCGGCACTGAGGGCGTACGTTCCGAGCATTATCCTGCGCTTGACTTCCGGTCCGAACCCTTCCATACGGGTTTTCGTGTAAAGACCCGTGAGATCGCTCCAATGTTCGGACCTGTATCCATACTTAACCCCGTCGTATCTGGCCAGATTTGAAGACGCCTCTGCGGGTGCGATCAGGTAATACGCCGCCATGGCGTACTCCGTATGCGGAAGCGAGCACTCCTCAACAAAAGCGCCCAACTCCTGAATGGTCTTGATGGCCTCCATCACCGCATGCTTGACGCCCGCTTGAATCCCCTGAGCGAAGTACTCCTTCGGAACACCGATCCTCATGCCGCGGAGGTCGTCCTTTCTCCCTTCGAGAAGCCCCCTCTCATAATCCGGCACCTCCGCGACCGCAGACGTCGAATCCCGCGGATCGTGGCCCGCAATCACTCCCAAAACCCGGGCGCAGTCCCTCACATCCCTGGTCAGGGGTCCGATCTGATCGAGAGACGATGCAAAGGCCACGAGGCCGTACCTGGAGACCCTTCCGTAAGTCGGCTTCATGCCCACGACGCCGCAGAATGAAGCCGGTTGGCGTACGGAACCGCCGGTATCCGAGCCGAGGGCGAAGACCGCTTCACCTCCCGCCACGGCGGCGGCCGACCCTCCGCTCGAGCCCCCCGGTACACACCGGAGGTCCCACGGGTTCCTGGTCGGGTAAAAGGCGGAGGTCTCGCAAGAAGATCCCATCGCGAACTCGTCCATATTGGTCTTGCCCAGGAGCATGGCCCCCGCTTTCTTTAAAGCGGCCGCCACCGTCGCGTCGTAAGGTGGGACGAACCCGGAAAGGATCCTCGACCCGCAGGTCGTCTCGATTCCCGCGGTGCATATGTTGTCCTTCAAGGCGTACGGAATGCCCCCGAGGGGGGATCCCGTAACGCGGCCGTCCGCACCCTTCCCGTCGGGTTCGGGAAGTAGCTTTATATAGGCCTTGACGCTCGGTTCGACTTCCTCGATTCGCCGGTATAGCGTCCGACATACTTCCTCGACGGACGTCTTGCCCTTCTCATACAGTTCATGTATCTTCCAAGCCGGCATGGCCCAGAGTTCGGTCATGACTCATCGCCCCCCGGGCCCGTCCGGGCGCCGCTTTTGGGACCGGTGGGGGAAGCTCCGGTACGGGAAGAGGTCCGGGACATTTCTTCCGCGGTCGGGGAGCCTGCCGGAGCCCCGGATTTTATTATCCTCGGAACTCTGAAGAAACCAAGACTTGCATCGGGAGCGTTGGCGAGCGCTTCGTCCCGAGGTAACCCCGGCCTTGGTTCGTCCTCTCTAAATACGTTATACATATCCAGGACGTGAAAGGTGGGTGTTACCGCAGTCGTATCGAGTTCGTCGAGCTTCGCCACGTACCCCAGTATCCTCCCGAGCTGCCCCGTGAATATTTCCACTTCCTCGTCGGATAGGCCGAGCCTGGCAAGCCACGCCACGTGTCTTACGGTCTCCTCTGTTATGCTCAAAACCGGGTTTCACCTCTTTGTCAACGTCTTTAAGTCATGTCTTTATACAGTCATGATACAGTCATGTCTTTTATCATGGACATGAATTCCTTTTCGCTTATGATCTCGACGCCGAGCTCCTTGGCCTTCTCGTACTTGGATCCAGGGTTTTCGCCCACCACCACGAAGTCGGTCTTCTTTGAAACGCTGGACGAAACCCTTCCGCCCATGGCCTCGACGATCTCTTCGGCCTTTCTCCGTTCGAGGTCCGACAGCGTTCCCGTGAAAACCACCGTTTTTCCCAAAAACGGGCTCTCTTTGGCCTCACCGGGCCTTGAGGTGAGGGCGCCCTCCATAAAAGCCTCCGCCCCCTCGCCTAGAGCCCCCCGGCGTCCGGCCGCGCCCGCCTTCAATCCTTCGAGTGCCGCCCCTTCGAGCGCCGCCCTCTCCGCTCCCGTAACTCCTGCGACGGGGGTCCCCGCGACGGTCTTTACGCCCGCACGCCTGAGCTTGTCCATGAGCGCTCGCGTCTGATCTTGTTGGAAAAACGCGACGATACTCTGGGCGATTTTTGGCCCCACCTCGGGGATATTCGTGAGTTCTTCAAAGGTGGCGGAGGCCAATGCCTCGAGGCTCCCGTAATGTCTCGCGAGGGTCCTCGAGACTTTCTCCCCTACGTACCTTATCCCCAACGCGAAGATCAAGCGGGAAAGAGGCCTCGACTTCGACGCCTCGATGGCGGAAAGGAGGTTTTCGGCCGATTTCTTCCCAAATCGTTCGAGCGACTCAAGGGAATGCCTCCCGATAAAGTAGATGTCCGCCGGATCCTTGACGAGACCCGTCTTTAGGAGCTGGTCCACCGTGGAGGGGCCTAGTCCTTCTATATCCATGGCGTCCCGCGAGCCGAAGTGTATCAGGCTTTCTCTGATCTGAGCAGGACAGGCCACTCCCGTACAACGCGAGGCGACTTCGCCTTCGAGGCGTACGACCCGGCCGCCGCATACAGGACACCTCGAGGGCATCCGGAACTCTCGTTCCGCCCCCGTACGGGCCTCCTTCACGACCTCGACGACCTCCGGGATGACTTCACCCGCCTTGCGGATGATCACCTCATCCCCTATCCTCACGTCCTTGCCCCTTATGATGTCCTCGTTATGTAACGTGGCCCTCGACACCGTCGAACCCGACACTTCCACCGGATCCAATATGGCCATCGGGGTCAAAACACCGGTCCTCCCCACCTGTACGACTATGTCGCGGACGCGGGTTCTCGCCAGTTCGGCAGGGAATTTGAACGCCACGGCCCACCTCGGGCTCTTGGCGGTAGCGCCGAGGAACGCCTGCTGGCGCAAATCGTTTAATTTTACCACCATCCCGTCTATGTCGTACGGGAGTTCCTCGCGTTTGGACCGCCATTCCTGGCAAAACTCCCACACCTCTTCGATGTCTCGGCAAACCTTCATTATGGGGTTTACTTTAAAGCCGAGGCCCTTTAACACCAAAAGGGCTTCATGATGTTTTTGCACGGCGAGGCCTTCCATCCGCCTGATCTCATAAATGAAGGAATCGAGCCGCCGCGTGGCCGTCACCGCCGGGTCAAGCTGCCTGACCGAGCCGGCCGCGGCGTTACGAGGATTGGCGAACAAGGGTTCGCCCTTTTCTGCTCGCGCACGATTGAGCTCGGCGAACTCGCGTCGCGGCATATACACTTCCCCGCGGACCTCTATCAGCGATGGGATCGATGAACGGACGTCCCCGGGCCCCGAAGCGTCGGCGTTCCCGCCGATACCGAGTCGCAACGGGATACTCCTCACGGTTTTCAGGTTTTTAGTGATGTCCTCCCCTGTGAACCCATCGCCCCTTGTGGCGCCGCGGACGAACACGCCGTTTTCATAAAGGAGCGCCACCGACAATCCGTCGATCTTCGGTTCCACCACGTATTCGACCTCTGCGCTCCTCACATCGGGATCGTCGATGCCCAAAACGGCAGCCCGCACCCGTCTGTCGAAATCCCGGAGTTCCTCCAAGTCGAACGCATTCGCGAGACTCAACATGGGTATCCCGTGCTCAACGGTGCCGAAATAAGGACTCGGTTCGCCTCCCACCCTTTGAGTGGGCGAGTCCGGAGTCACCAAATCGGGATGCTGCCGCTCCAACTCCAGTAGCTCCCGTACGAGACGGTCATACTCGGCGTCGGATATGATCGGCGCATCGAGGACGTAATACAGGTAATCGTGTCTTCTGATCTCCTCTCTGAGTTTTTGGGCCCGCTCGGCGGCCGGTGCCGGTATGTTATCGTTCATCTCTTCCCGAAATACCCCCCAAACACCCAATAGCCCGATGACGCGCGGCCGCTTCTTGCCGTGGTCTCGTCCATCTCTTCGACGAATTCTTCGGGGATTTCCGCCAAGAATCTTGACGGCTCTCTCGGAATCAATTCTCCGTAAGTGTTCCGCAGCAATGCTCTGGTCAAGAATAGTTCCTTTTTCGCCCTGGTCATACCCACGTAACAGAGCCTTCGCTCCTCTTCTATCTCGGCAGAACTTTCCATCGAGCGTATGTGAGGAAACAGCCCTTCCTCCATTCCCACCATGAACACGTACGGGAACTCCAACCCCTTCGCGGAGTGAAGGGTCATCATCAAAACCCCTCCCTGCTCGCCCCCTGGGACATCGGCGTCGGTGAGCAAAGATACATGGGCGAGGAAATAGGGAAGCGCGACCCGAGCGCTGACGAAATCCGGCGTTTCTGCTCGGTCGGAGAAGACCTCCTCAGCCTCCGGTCGAAACCGCGCAGCTTGTGACATGAGTTCTTCCAAGTTCTCGATGCGCGCGACCGCTTCGGGAGTAGCCTCCAATTGGAGTTCCTTCAAATATCCGGTATCCACCAGTATCCTTCTCATGAGCTCGTCCAGGGTCGCTTCTTCCATGACAATCCTCCACTTCTTGATACTCTCAGCTAAATTCGAAAGCCCCTTAGCCGACGCGCCCTTGATTCCCACGGCCTCCCATCGCATAATGGCGCCCACAGGGCTTTCGTCCTCTTTGGCCGCCCATTCCAGGAGACGATCCCACGTCGCCTTTCCTACGCCCCGCCTCGGAACGTTTATGATTCGCCCGAGACTCTGGCGATCGAAGGGATTCTGTAAAACCCTGAGATACGCAAGAAGATCTTTGATCTCACGTCGCTCGTAGAACTTCACTCCCCCGAAAATCTGATACCTGATCCCCCTTCTTATGAACGCCTCTTCGAAGGACCTGGACTGTGCATGTATTCTATAAAACACCGCGATATCCGAGGGTGCGACTCCGCGGTGGATCAGTTCCGACACCTCATCTGCTACCCAAGCGGCCTCCGACATATCATCTTCGAACACCGATACCTTGATGGGGCTCCCCTTTTCGTTGGTGGTCCAAAGGGTTTTTCCTTTTCTGCCTCCGTTGTTCTTTATGACCTCGTTAGCCGCCGAAAGGATGGTCTTCGTGGAACGGTAGTTTTGCTCAAGTCTTACGACTCTTGCATCCGGGTAGTCCCGCTCGAATTCCAGGATATTCCGGATGTCCGCCCCCCGCCATCCGTAGATGCTCTGGTCATCATCGCCCACCACCGAGATGTTTCGATGTTTTTCGGCCAGCATCCTGGAGAGAACATATTGGCAGTGGTTGGTGTCTTGATATTCGTCGATAAGTACGTGCAAAAACCTCTCTTGATATTTGGCCAAGATCCCCGGCGCCTTCTCGAAGAGCTTCACGGTTAGCATCAGTAGGTCGTCAAAATCCAAAGCGTCGTCCTCTTCTAGGCGTTTTTGGTAGAGGGCGTACACCCGTGACACTTTCTCGCCGAAAAAGTCGAGCGGCCTTGACGCGAACTCCTCCGGAGAAAGAACCTCGTTCTTCGCCCGGCTTATCGCCGCGAGTACGGCGCCGGGCGAAGCCGACGAAGAGTCGAGGCGCAGGTCCTTCAGGCAGGATTTCACCAGGGTCATCTGATCCTCCCTGTCGTATATGGTGAAATGCGGGCTCAACTTGCTCCCAAGGTGATTTATGTCGGCCCGGAGTATCCTCACGCAAGCCGCATGGAACGTTGAAACCCAAAGCCCGCGCGCATCTTCACCCAATAGCGCCTCCACCCTCTTTTTCATCTCGCCGGCCGCTTTATTGGTGAAGGTGATGGCCAATATTCTCGAGGGGTGTATCCCTTGTCCTTTGATGAGATACGCTATACGGTGCGTGAGCGTGCGCGTCTTGCCGCTCCCCGCCCCGGCCAGGACCAACAGTGGGCCTCCGGGGTAGACCACCGCCTCCCTTTGAGCCGGATTGAGGTTCCCCAGTATCGCCCGAAGGTCACTCGTCATATCGAGCGCTACCCCCGGTATTGGCGGACACCGCACACGCCATGGGCACGGGAAGTAAGACCCTGAAAGTGGTGCCCTTCCCTGCCGCACTCTCCACTTCAATGGCGCCGCCATAACTTTCGACGATACTGTATGCCACTGAGAGCCCAAGCCCCGTCCCCTTTTCCTTTGTAGTGAAGAAAGGGTTGAATATCTTGGCCAGGCTATTTGCGTCTATGCCGTCTCCCGTATCCCCCACGGATATCTCCACCATGCGATCATCCGGGTTCCACCTGGTCCCTATCTCTACAACCCCCCCGCTCTTGCTCGCGTCTAGGGCGTTGGTAATGAGGTTATTGAGTACCTGCCGAATTTCGGCCCTGTCGACGACCACCAGCGGGACATCCCGTTCGAGTTTGAGAACTAAGTTCATGCCCCGGGACGTCGCGTGATATCCCCATAGTACCAGCGCTTCTTCTGCCAGATCATTGAGGTTCGTATACTCCAGAGAAGACTGCCTAGGCCTTGAAAGCAAAAGAAGGTCCCTGAGGATCTCGTCGATATGGGCTATTTCCTTTTCTATGATGCCCGCATAAGTCGACCATGGTTCCTCGCCCTGGAGGCGGTGCTCGAGAAGCTGGGCAAAACCCTTCACGGCAGTAAGGGGGTTCCTGATCTCATGCGCGGCCCCGGCCGCCAATTCCCCGATGGCGGCCAACCTTTCCGCTTCCGCCATTCTGCGCTCAAGTTCCAACCGCCCTGTCACGTCATCGAACATGACAATGGCCCTATCGCCCCCACCCGCCTTTCCCGCCTTTATAGTACCATCCGCCGCCTCGGCCGGAAGCTTCGAAATATGCACTTCCACCGGGACGTTCCCTTCGCTCTGCCTGAGCGACATACGAAACCCACGTATCGCCTTGCCCTCTTGAAACACCTTTTGTATTACGTAATCAAAGGGCGAATTGTTGCCGAACAGACCCCGCACATTCAGGCGCGATGCTTCTTTTGCCGCTATCTTCTGCAGAATTTCCCTGGCTCGCTGATTGGCAAAAATCACGTTGCACTGCTGGTCGATGACGAAAAGACCAATGGGCAGCGCCTCCAAAATTCTCTGAGAGGTCGTCTGAGAGGTCGATCTCATCATATAAAAGACCCCCCATCTTCACCGGAGGAAATTCAGTATCTTTTGACGGCGCAGGATGAATAAGAGGAGTGGAAGGCCGAGCCCAAAACACGCAAGGGCCTCTCCCAGCCCCACATACAATACCGCCGCGACGAGGGGAAAATCCGTCAATATCGAGAGGTAAGCCCCTACCACAAGCGCGTTTATGATCACCGGCGGAACCGGTGCCAGATAAGGGCTGGGCATCATGCGTGTCAGGAATCCTGCACCAAGAGTCGCCAGACTCCCGAAGACTATATCGTATATCCCGTACCCCCCGAATATATTGGCCAACATACATCCCAATCCCAATCCCCATATGCTGAAAGGGGCTACGTATGGCAAGACCGTCAAAGCCTCGGAAATCCTGACCTGTATCGGCCCGTAGCTCATCGGCAGGAACAAGACCGTCAGGACGGTATATGCCGCGGCCACCATCCCCACTCGGGCCAGTATACGCGCCGCCCGGCGTCCTTCTGTCTTCGTATCGTGGTCGTTCTGGCGGTTTTCCCGTTTCATCACACATGCCAGCCCCCGTCGATTTCGATCCGTCACGGCAGTCGCAGACCTATGTCGCGCCTATAGGTCGCTCCCTCGAAGGATATCTGCGATACACCTCGGTAGGCGTTACGGCGAGCTTCCTCCATCGTCCTTCCGGTACCAACTACTCCCAAAACCCGACCGCCGTCTGTCACGACGCGGCCGTCAGGCGCGATCTTGGTCCCCGCGTGGAACACCAAAACCCCATGAGTGGACTCGGCGGCATCGAGACCGAAGATGGGAGCCCCCTTCTCGTAATTGTCGGGGTACCCTTCCTTCGCCATTACCACGCAAACAGCTGTTTCCTCCTTCAAGGTCGCTCTCGCCCCTAATTCGCCGAGTTTTCGTTCATCACCCGACGCCGACGCCAATAGAAAGGGAAGTAAGTCCCCTTGAAGACGTGGGAGAATCACCTGCGTTTCCGGATCCCCAAAACGCACATTATACTCCAGCACCGCTGGACCTTCCGCCGTCAACATCAAGCCAGCGTACAGCACACCAGAAAAGGCGCGGCCCTCCGCCTTCATGGCCTCGAGGGTCGGCACAATTATGCGACTCATGACGCGTTCTTCCTCGTCGGGCCCGAAACCGAGAACGGGCGAAAAGGCGCCCATTCCGCCCGTATTGGGTCCGAGATCCCAATCGAGGAGCCGCTTGTGATCGCGGGCCACCCCAATGAGGACCGCTGTGGTGCCGCAGCAGACGGCTAGAACCGATATCTCTTCCCCTTTCAACCTTTCTTCGATTACCACTCTTCGGCCCGCTACACCTCT
>DUSP01000218.1 GCA_012842575.1 Clostridia bacterium | reverse complement strand
AACGTGTCCACCCGTTCCCCCGCCAGCAAGGACTATCCTGGGATGCCGCATACCAGAATCCCCTCGCTCGAGGTGACATCTCGAATGATCCTCAAGATCCTCAACGATCAAAACGATCCTCAATGACGCTCAATGATCCACACGTCGCCTCGTGCCGGTTTCAGTTCTATCTAAAGACCCGTAGTTGACCATGCACGCCCAAATCCGCCGTCGGTCCCATGAAGAGACTCTATCCGGTGCAGTAACGAGAAATGTTGAGGAGAATACCCACGGAGGCCAGCGTGAACACCAAGGAAGACCCGCCGAAACTCAAGAAAGGCAATGGAATCCCGGTGATGGGGAGGGTTCCGGTAACCACTCCGATGTTCACTAAGGCCTGGATGAGAATCATCGACGTCAGCCCACACGAAAGAAGACACGAAAAACCGTCGGGCGCATTCATGGCGATTCTATACCCGCGCCAGGCGAAAAAGAAAAACAGAATGATGACGAGCATGGCCCCTACGAACCCCAATTCCTCTCCGATTATAGCGAATATGAAGTCAGTATGCATTTCGGGAAGGTATAGGAATTTTTGCCTGCTCTTTCCCAGGCCCAAACCGAAAGGCCCCCCTGAACCCAATGCGTAAAGCGACTGGATTATATGGTACCCCGAGCCCCTAGGGTCCGCCCAAGGATCCAGGAACGCCAGAAAGCGCTCCCTTCTGTACTCCTCCATGAAAATGGCCGCGAAGACCCCAGGTATTCCCATCCCTATTAAGCCGAGCAGGTGCCAAATCTTGGCCCCGGCGGAAAAGAGCATTATAAACGTACTCCCCATGACGGTAAGACCGGTACCGAGGTCAGGCTGTTGCAATATCAGTGCGAACATACCCAATCCCAATAGCACCGGCGGTAGCACGCCCCTGAAGAACGTCTTGATTTTGTACCCCTTGCTGGACAAAAGGTAAGCCAAATATATGACCATGGCCATCTTGGCGGGCTCCGAGGGGGTAAGGGTAAGCGGGCCGAAGCCAATCCACCTGCGGGCGCCGTGAGAGATCCTGCCGATCCCGGGCAAGAGTACGGCCACGAGTAAAGTTATGCTCAAAACGATGATGGCGGGAGCGAGCTTCTTGTAATGCCAGTAATCGAAATTCATCAACACCGTCATCCCAAGAAGTCCGATGAGCGCCCAAACCGCTTGTCGCTTTAGGAAATAGAATGGGTCGTTGAAGTTCGTCATGGCCATTACCGCCGAGGCCGAAAACACCATTACGATACCCAAACCTAAGAGTAGGATCACGGCGACCAAAAGCGAGTAGTCGGTCGGTCCCGCCTCTATTTTCGGCAAGTCCCGAGTCCCGAGAGCACGGTCCGCAATTCCACCCGCGTTAAACCGCCGTTCGGCGGCGGGCCGTTTTCTCAAACGGTGCCTTATCGACCCACGACGCTCAACGGCCCCAAGAGGCCCAGAGCGCCGCACAGCGCCGCGGCGAGCCAAAATACCCTCACCACCTTAACCTCCGGCCATCCCGCGAGCTCGAAATGGTGATGCAACGGGCTCATCAAGAAAACCCTATTTCCCGTGAGCCTAAACCATGACACTTGGAGAATCACGGAAACGGTTTCCGCCACAAAAACCCCGCCGATGAAGAAAAGCCGCATCTCGGTGCCGGTAACTACCGCCATGGCTCCGAGAGCACCGCCTAATGCGAGGGCGCCCGTATCGCCCATGAACACCTTGGCGGGATGGATGTTATAGGGCAAAAAACCCGCGAGCACTCCCACGACGCTCGCAGCCATCACCGCCATCTCGACCATGCCCGTAAGGGTAAACAGGGTGGCGTACGAAAGAAAAGCGAGCCCCGCCGCTCCGGCGGCAAGACCGTCGAGTCCGTCGGTGAGATTCACCGCATTGGCCGTTCCTATGATCACAAGCGTTCCGAAAAGGAAGTAAACGCCCTCCAGGTCAACGGTCAGACCGGATGGGTATAGCGTAACCACCGAGCCTCTGTCCAGGGTATGTGCCGCCACGAAAGATACGGAGGCACCCAGGATGATTTCGACGAATATCTTATACCGCGCCGGTAATCCGAGGGAGCTTCTCCGGACGACCTTAAGATAGTCGTCGACGAAACCCAAGAGGGCGTAGACCACACCGACCAATCCGACCAGCACTACTTTTGCCGACAGAGTACCCAAAACCGCCGAAACCAAAAGCCATACCGGCGTAAAGCCAAGGCCCCCCATGGTCGGCGTACCGCCCTTTTTCAGGTGACTCTGCGGCCCTTGCGATCGGATTCTCTGGCCAAAACGCAGCCTCCTAAGCCAAGGTAACAAGGAATGAATTATGAGTGCTGAAACCAACCAAGACAAGAATAACGAAATCAATATCCTTTTATCGATTACTATGATCGGCACTTCCCCCCGCGCTGCTCGATAAGGGTTTTTTTGCCAATACCGCGTACACGTCCTCCATGTGCACGGCCCGGGATCCTTTTATTAGAACCGCATCACCCGAAGAGAGCATGCTTTTTGTGCGGTGCGCGACTTCGCCGGCAGATTCCCCGTGAAACCATCGGCTTTCATGTAATCCTTCCTTCAAAGCCTCAAGGCCTATCCATCGCGCCCTTGGCCCCAAAGTGACCAGAAAATCGACGCATCCGTGGGCCACCAACCGCCCTATATATCGGTGGGCTTTCTCTTCATACTCTCCCAGCTCGAGCATATCGCCCAGCACCGCAATTCTTCGCCGTGCGGGTTTGGATGCAAGTACCTCGAGGGCCGAAGCCACCGACGCCGGACCTGCATTATAATAGTCACATATGAACGTAATGTCGTCTTCTACATGCGTTT
>DUSP01000003.1 GCA_012842575.1 Clostridia bacterium | reverse complement strand
TGACGGATGGCGCCTGATCGTCATAGAGTCGGACGGTTCCGTACGGTTTCTTCCTGCCTCCGGGCTTACCGGGCTTGGAAACTACGCATTGGTGGATAAGCTGAGAGAGCGTTTTGGACCCGGCTACTCCGTGATTTCCATAGGACAGGCCGGAGAACTCCTACTTCCGGGCGCGGGTATTGCCGTCACGGACCTAAAGGGTCGTCCCAACCGGTTTTCCGCAAGAGGTGGACTGGGGGCCGTCATGGGTTCCCGCAGGATAAAGGCGATCCTCATAAGCGACAAAGGAAGGGTGCGCCCTTATATCGAGGACCGAAACACCTTCATTCGTTTGGCACGGGAATTCAACGTTACGGTGAGGGAAAACCCGCGGAGCAAGGCTCTGAAAGATTTTGGGACCGCTTCCACGGTGGCCTTTGTCAACAAGATCTGTGGGCTTCCGACCAGAAACTTCTCGACGGGTCAATTTGAGGCGGCCGATCTCATAAGTGGTGAGGCTCTTCGCGAGAAGATCCTTTCCCGAGGCGGTGAGGGGGTTGTTGGGGAGGCATGTACGCCGGGTTGTCTCATCGAATGCTCGAACATCTTCCCCGATCAAAACGGCCGTACCGTGGTGGGCCCCATCGAATATGAGACTATTTGTCTCTTGGGGTCAAACCTGGGCATAGGTAATCTCGATGACATCGCGAGGCTCAATTTCTTGTGCAATGATTTCGGGCTTGACACCATCGAAACGGGTTGCGCCTTAGGCGTCATGGCCGAGGCGGGACTTGTAGAGTTCGGAGATGCCAGGGGCTTTGAAAAGATAGTCCGCGAGATAGCGGAAGGAGGCATATTGGGACGGCTTGCAGGCTCAGGGGCTGCCCTTACCGGGAAGGTCTTGGGGCAAAGAAGGGTCCCGGCGGTCAAGGGCCAAGGGATCTCGGGATATGACCCAAGGGGCGTGAAGGGCACGGGCGTGACTTTCGTGACTTCCCCCATGGGGGCCGACCACACGGCTGGATTGACGATATTTGCGCCCATCGACCACGGTAAGAGAGACGGCCAAATCGAGGCGTCTTTGAATTCTCAATACACGCGAGCCGCTTACGACGCTCTGGGACTGTGCGTCTTCCTGCAGAGCTCCGTAGGGTCAAAGCCCGAGATGATAGCGGAACTCATGAATGCGGCCTTCGGTGAAATGTACGACGGCTCATTTGTCAGGGAGTTGGGCAAGAAAGTCATCCTCGACGAGGTGGCGTACAACGAGGCAGCGGGGGTGACCGCGGCGTACGACAGACTTCCGGAATTCTTCTACTCCGAACCGTTACCTCCCACGGGAAACCTCTTTGACTTCGATTTGAAAGAGCTGGAAAGAATCTACTTACGCTGAAAAACGGAGGGGCCAAGATGAGCGTTGTCCAATATGTTGAGGGGAATAGTCTTCTGCACCGCTTGGACCCAAGGGCCAAGATAATCATGCTCACCATTCTCACGATTATCATATTCATCGTCGAAAACTTCCTCATGATCGGGGCGATTCTCCTCACCATTCTCCTGCTTTGGTGGAGCGCAAGACTCCCCATGAAGACCCTGGCTTCGTACTTTAAGTTCTTGACCGGCCTGTTCGTTTTCATCATTGTCATCCAGGGGCTTTTCTATTCGGGAGAAGTCATACTCGTTCAGCCCCTGATCCCGCGCTGGGTGCCTTTGATAGGAGGCTTGGGGAAAATATCCCTTGACGGCGCCTTATTCGGTATCCTCATCAGCGCTCGGATCATTTGCCTCATATGCCTGCTTCCACTCGTGACAATGACCACACCGATTCACTTCTTCGCCTTGGGCCTCACGAAGATGGGGTTGTCGTACCAGATAGCGTACACCATGACTACTGCCCTCAACACCATACCGGTCCTTCAAAATGAAGCTTCGGTGGTGATGGACGCTCAAAAGCTGAGGGCCTTCAGGGTATTCGAAGAAGGCTCTTTCGTTCAGAAACTGAAGGCGTACCCTGCGTTGGCGGTTCCCCTTGTAATAGGGGCGATGAGGCGGGCCCAGCTCATGGGCGTAGCCATGGACTCGAGGGCTTTCGGCGCATTGAAACGGAGGACCTACGTAGAGGACATCATCATGAAGCCTCAAGACTACGCGGTACTGGCGGTATTTGCCGTATATTGCGCCGCCGTATTGGTCGGCAATTTCATGCTGTGATGATGCCATAACCACACCAGTATACACTGCATCGAATGTACATTGAGTATGCATCGGAAGTACATTCGGCGCGGAAGCGAGGGGGCGTGGACTCGTGTCGGAACCTGTGTCAGGCAAGCCGACAAAAGGCGAGCCGATGATCAAGGTGGAAAACCTGTGGTACAAGTATCCCAGAACCAAGAAATATGTGCTTGAAGACATTTCATTTACCGTCGAAAAAGGCGAATTTGTCGCTCTCATGGGAGCCAACGGCGCCGGGAAGACCACTTTATGTCAGTGTCTAAACGGCGTGATCCCTAATTCACAGGGGGGAAAGGTTAAAGGCAGGGTGGTAGTGGGCGGTCTCGATACCCAGGAGACTCCCATCTCGAAGCTCGCGCAAAAAGTGGGTATGGTACTCGAAGACCCAGAGACCCAGCTCTTCACCACCAAAGTCAAGAACGAAGTGGCCTTCGGCCCGGAGAACCTTGCCATCGATCCGGATGAGATAATGAAACGTATCGCTTGGGCTCTCAAGGTGGTGCGGCTTGAGGGGTATGAAGAACGTCCACCGACGGCGTTGTCGGGCGGCCAAAAGCAAAGACTTGCGATCGCCGCTGCACTGGCCATGAAGCCGGAAATAATGGTCCTAGACGAACCCACGTCGCAGCTTGACCCCATCGGGACCTTGGAAGTGTTCAGCGTCATCCAGGATCTCAAGGAAGAATACGGTATGACCATCGTGATGGCCACTCACAAAAGCGAGGAGATCGCGCAATTTGCCGACAAGGTCCTCATGCTTCACGAGGGGAGACTCGTGAAGTTTGCGCCTCCGAGGGAGGTCTTCCAGGATCTCGAATTGATGAAGCTTACGTGGACGCACCTTCCCCAGATCTCCGAGCTCATACTGTTCCTGAGGAATAACGGCATTTCGTTGAAGGACTTCGCCATCCTTAAGGACGAAGGCGTGGCCATGGTCAAAGAGGCATTGGCCGGTAAAGCGGGGAGGGTGGCCAGTTGAAGGAAAGTCGCGTTAAATCGGAACAAAGGGAAAGACAGGTTCCTGCAGGTGGTTCAGAGTACGCCATAGAGATCAATAACCTCACTTTCACGTATCCGGGCGGCTTCACCGCGCTCAAAGAGATAAACTTGAAGGTGAAAAGAAACGAGTTCGTGGGTATCATAGGTCAAAACGGAGCAGGTAAGTCCACGCTACTCAAGAATATAACGGGTCTCCTAAAGCCCACGAAGGGCGACGTAATCGTTGTCGGTGTGAATACCAAGGATAGCACCGTAGCCGATCTAGCGACGAGGGTGGGGTTTGTCCTCCAAAACCCCGATAGGCAGCTATTTGCTCCGACTGTAGAGGAAGAGGTGAGTTTTGGACCCAAAAACCTCAAGTTGCCTGCTGACGAAATCAAACAAAGGGTACAAGAAGCACTGGGTTATGTGGGTTTGCTCGAACAAAAAGATGCGTTTCCACCGGCTCTCAGCAAAGGTGACAGGGCGAAGGTCGTCATTGCTTCGGTGCTTGCCATGCGGCCCGAGGTCATCATTCTTGATGAGCCCACCACGGGTCAGGATTTTCGCGGTTGTCACCAGATCATGGGCATAGCTTCACGGTTTCATGAAGCCGGCCATACGGTATTAGTGGTGACGCATCACATGGCCCTTGTTACGGAGTACACCCAGAGGACCATCGTTCTCTGTAACGGCACCGTACTGATGGACGGCGAGACCAGAGAAGTATTCTCGCATCCGGAGATGTTGCGCCAGACATTCATCGTACCCCCGCAGATCACCCAGGCAGGGACAGACCTAAAAGAGGCGTTGATGGCGGCCCGACGAGGGTGGACGCCGCGGACGGTCTTGACGGTGAAGGAATTGGGCGAAGATATAGTGGCCGCTATGAAACCCTGATCGTCGAAGAACCAATGCGGGGCCCGTCGATTCACTGAAGGGGCCGAAGAGGACGGATTAGCCTAATCTGCCGGAACAGGGGGCGTCCGGGCAGTACACAAAACTCTCCGAGATGGAGGATGAACTATGGCGAAAACCAAGGAAGGTAGATTGTCCAGGTACGTGAGCAAGACTCACCCGGCCGTCATAGCCGTCTGGGCGGCGTTGATCGCTGTGGCGGGATTGCTCCCCTCGATCCCGATTCTGGGTACCGGGGGAACGTTTAGTATAGCAGTAGCGTTGGTACCGCTTGCCGGTGTGCTGTTTGGCCCCATCTCCGGGGCGATTTGCGGTGCCATCGGCGGCTTTATCGGCCAGTTGATCGCACCCCACACGGCGTGGTTGGGGCTGGGGACCTTCGTAATCGGCACCGTAAACGCGTTCGTGTCGGGCCTTGTCAGCCGCCGGAATTGGTGGCTACCGACGCTGATAATCCTCATCGGTTTGGCGCTTTGGTTTACCAACCCCATCGGCCAACAGGTTCCCATGTTCGCCATCGTAGTTTACGGCCTCGGTATTATCGTGTCGCTTATAGGCGGGTTCTTCGCAGAAGGCTTCCTAAAGGGTGCCAACGTCTTTCTCAAAGGTGTTGGCGTTTGGCTTGCCTCGTTCTCCGGTATGATCGCTGCGGCCGCCATAGGTAACTACCTTGGCCTGGTCATCATCAAGATTCCGGCGGACGTATGGAAGTTCCTGATACCCGTCACTCCGACGGAGAGAACCATATTCTCCATCGGTGCAGCCATCATCGGCGTTCCGCTCCTGATCGGGCTGCCGAAGATCGGCGTATATGTAGGTCCCATGGCTGAGGAAGAAGAGGAAGAAGACTGATTCGAGCCGGGCGCCCCCACCGGCCGATTAATGAGGAAGCCAACGTGCGTGGCTGAGAAGGAACCGCCGTGGATCGTGGATATCAATATGAAACGGAGGGCCTGGCCTGTTGCAAGCGTGCCGGGAAGAGTGACGTATCCAGAGAAAGGGCGAGGGAGGACGTAAGTAGTGGCGATCTTGATCAAGAATGCAAGGTACGTAGTGCAAGACGCGGATACGATCCTGGAGAACGCCGACATATTGATCGAAGGGCAAAAGATCGCTGGTGTCTTTACGCAAAGCGGCTCAGGCGGCGACGGCTTGGGGTCGCATGGTTTTCGCTCCCGGGATGGTTCGGACTCCTACGAAGGAGGCGCATTCCAAGGAACGGTGATCGATGCTTCGGGTAAAGTGGTCATGCCGGGGTTGATAAATGCCCATACCCATTTGTACCAGAACCTGCTCAAGGGTCAGAAGGACGGCCTTGGTCTGAAAGAATGGTGTGAGGAAGTCACTTTTCCCTTTGCTAACGTGGTTCACTATGATCACGACGTACAAGGCGACGACTCCATCGGCTATCACTGGTCGGTTTTGGCTGCGGAGGAAATGCTCAAGGGTGGGGTCACCTGCTTTATAGACATGGATCTCACCGTCGAGAGCATGTTCAGGGCGTGGACGGAGGTGGGGATCCGCGGTATAGCCGCCGTCACGATGGTGAACAGGTGGGTACCGAAGGAACTCCATAAGGACGACGATGTGAGAAAAAAAGAAGTGCTCGACTACATTGACAAGTGGCATTCCCGTCCCCAGGACCATTCCCTGGTTGACGTATTCATAGCACCATCCACGCCGTTTACGTGTACCGAGGATCTTTTGCGTTGGGCCCGGCGGATTGCCGATGAACGCGACGTGGGGACTCAAATACACGTTTCCGAGACATCTTGGGAAGTACCACAGTGCGTGAGCGAGACCGGATATACGCCCCTTGCTTATCTCTCGAATATCGGTTTTCTTGACGGTCACGTTACCGCCGTGCACTGTGTTCACATAACGAGAGAGGAAATCGAGATAGCTGCAAGAAAAGGCGTAATCGTCGTCTATAACCCCAAGAGTAACATGAAACTCGGGAATGGTTTCGCTCCTATCGTAGAACTCCTCGAAGCTGGCGTAACGGTCGCCTTGGCTACTGACGGGGCGGCGTCCAACGACCTCCTCGACATGTTCGAAGAGATGAGAGTCGGCGCCATGGTGCAACGGGGCCGGTTGGCTGACCCCTCCGTGATTTCGGCGAAGGATGTGTTCAGAATGGCCACGGTGGGCGGCGCGCGGGCGGCAAGGATCGATGCGGGCGAAATCAAAAAGGGGAAGCTCGCCGACATCGTCGTGCTGGATGTTGGAAAAGCCCACTCGATTCCGGTAGGCGATGTGATAAATACGATAGTATACTGTAGCAAGGCATCCGACGTCGATACCGTTTTGGTGAACGGCGAAGTGGTGGTTCATAACGGTTGCTTGACGCGTATCGACGAGGATGCGGTACGACAACATGCTCTTGAGGCAGCCGTAGAGAAGCTCGGGCGTGCGAAGGGGAAGAAGATGGCTGCCGAGTTTTAGGGCACGGGGTGTGGTCCCCAGTATTGGTGTAGTCCGTTATATTCGTAGAGGAGGGGCTTTGGGACTTGATTGGACAGAAGATCAGGAAAAAGAGGATCGAAAAAGGGATGAGCCTCAGGCAGTTGGCCGAGAAAACCGACCTCACGCCGAGTTTCCTGAGCCAGGTCGAGAGGGATCTGGCCGAGCCTTCCATAACTTCCCTCAGGAGAATTTCGGAAGCCCTGGACGTCCCGATCTTCTACTTCCTTCTCAATTCGGAAGAGCATAATCCCGTAGTACGAGCAACGGAGAGGAAAATACTCAATTTTCCCCGTTCGCATCTCACCTTCGAGCTCCTTTCGCCGGACCTGAACAGGAAGATGGAGGTCATTACGGCGAAGCTTTCTCCGGGAGCTTGCACGTGCGAAGAACCCCTCGGTCACCAAGGAGAAGAGTGCACGGTGGTAATTGAGGGTAAGATGCTGATCATCATCGGTGAGGAGGAGTATGTCTTGGAGCCGGGGGACAGCATCTACTATTACGCGTCGATACCGCATAAGATCGTCAGCATCGGCGATAAACCATTGGTATTCATATCTTCCATTACACCCCCTGCCTTCTAGGAGCCTTATGCCCAGCGTCAAGATAAAACCAGGGGTCCCTTCGGGCATCTGGGTAGAACAGGATGCCCATTGTGTTTTTCCGATATCATAGAGGAGTCTCGGCATCCCCCGGGGGAGCGCGTATCCCCCGGAGTCTTGAAGGAATTCGAGCGGCGATGAAGAAAGTTAATCAGAGGGATTAAACTGTATCTAACACTGAGGCATAGGAGTTAAGCCCCTGTAATCTTCCGAATGAGGAGAAGACTATGCTTAGCGTAAACAGACAAGCTTACGAAATAGTCCAGACCGTTATCAAAGAAGCTCCCGCACTGAGAGTGGGAGTCTTCACTTTGAGAAACGGGGCCACGGTCATAGACATGGGCGTGGAATGCGCCGGGGGTTTTAAGGCGGCGGAGTACTTCACCTTGGCCGGTATGGGCGGTCTAGGAAGCGTGAGGTATGAAGCGTTTGACCTCGACGGCTACATATTACCCGCGGTCAGGGTTTACGTGTGGATGCCGGCGATAGCTTGTCTCTCTTCCCACGTGGCCGGTTGGAGCGTAAGATCCGGAGAATGGAGCCCGATAGTAGCGGGGCCCATCCGTTCGATTCGGGGAGTAGACGTTTTTTCGAGGGCCATGTCATATAGGGACCAAAGCGACGTCGGCGTGGTTACCCTTCAGATGCCCCGTCTTCCCGATGAGGACCTGGCAGAGGCCATAGCTCAGGGTGCCGGTATTGATCCCCGTCGCCTCTACATCCTGGTGGCAAAGACTGCGAGCATAGTCGGGTCCGTACAGGTGCCGGCGAGAAGCGTCGAGCAGATAATGCCGAAGCTGTTCGACCTCGGGTTTGACGTCACTAAAGTGACGGCAGCAATGGGGGTAGCCCCTATCGCTCCGTTGTGTGAAGATGAATTGAAAGCGATAGGCAGGGTAAACGACTGCATACTGTATGGCGTCGAAACTCACGTTTGGGCAGACTGCGAGGATGAAGAAATAGTGAAGATACTCAATGACGCGGTCCTGTGCACAAAAGATCGGTACGGAACACCATTTGAAGAGATTTTTCGAGACTATGGCTATGACTTCTTCAAGGTCCCGCGAGAACTCGATTCCCCTGCAAGGATCGTCATTTCGAATATCCGAACGGGAAGGGTGTTCAGCGCGGGTGTCATAAACAGAGAGTTGCTCAAGCGGTCTCTATTGAAATGATGCGAGGTAAAACGCGATGAGGCGGGGTGTTGGAGG
>DUSP01000182.1 GCA_012842575.1 Clostridia bacterium | reverse complement strand
TCAGGCGCTAGACAAGGGAGGCCAGGATGCACAGGCCTTACTCAGAGAGGCCAGCCGAACCATAGACAAGGTGGCATCAAAGGGCGCCATTCACTGGAAGACCGCGGCGAGAAAAAAGTCCCGCATTGCCAAGGCGGTGGCACGGCAACAAAAGGCGGCGTCTGAGACGCGGTAGCAAGACCCCGCATTGCCTGAAACTTTCACTCCATGAAGAACTGTATAGAAAGAGCCGGAGGTACAAAGACTCGTCAAAAAAAGCGTGCCGGGCGGAGGCTCTTGACCGGCATCGCCGTCGTCATGCTTTTTGTATTTACCGGGTTCGGAGTCACTCTGGTTCGGTCATTTGGTTCCCCTACGGCACAAATTATCAAGGTGGCAGCTGCCCCTGCGGTCCTCAAGGATGTCGAGACTGCCATAAAACAGGTATCCGAAACCGCGGGAGTGCCTAGACCCATCTTCCAAGTGTCAGCTTTGCCGTGTGCCGACGTGAAGGCACTGGTAAAGGAAGGAAAAGTGGATCTGGGCATCTTGTTGGCTGATCGCGATACAGAGTCAGATTCCGAGCTAGAACGAACTCCGGTCGGAAAGAAAGCGTTTTTCTTCTTAACACCGCTGTTTTCGCCAAAAGCCGACCTTTCCCTGCATGAAGCGCGTCGGTTGCTTGAGGTGAAAGAGTATTTCGAGGACCGTCCGCCCACCGCTGCCCCTTCGCCCACCGTTACCGCTTCGCCCAGCGATGCCACTAGAGGGGCTCTGAGCGTTTATGGTTTTGGTCTCTACGGCGACGAAATCATGGTAAAAGGATCGCTCGAAGACATCCCGCCCGGCTTTCGCCCGCTGGCCGTCGATGGCGTGATGCCCACACCCCGGAACTTAAGGGAAAGTAAGTACCCTGCCGTTTTCCCCGTCGAGTTGGTGGTGAAGAAGGCTCCTCAGAGCGCGGTCTTGAGGTTTGTCGGCGAGGTTCGACGCATTCTCCTGCCCTCCAGCTGCGGGGCTGCGGATGTCGAGGAGAGTCTCGTACATACGCTGCGTTCCTCGATGAAGCCGGATTACGGATCGATTCTGTTGAGTGCCGTGGGTGACGTCATGTTATCGAGACGGGTAGGGAAGCTCATGGAGACCGAGGGAGACGACTACCCCTTCACCGATGTGGCTCCGTTCTTTGCGGATTCGAGCTTGGTGGTGGCCAATCTCGAATCTCCCATCGGGACCACCGGGCGGCCGATTCCCAACAAGATGATATGGTTCCGCGCGAAACCCTCGGCCGCTTCCGCCCTGAAGCGGGCGGGGATTGACGTTGTTTGCCTCGCCAATAACCACATCCTCGATTACGATACTGAGAACCTACTCGAGACCATGGATCTCCTGGACCGCGCCGGGATCAAGTACTTCGGAGCGGGAAGGAACCTCGAGGAAGCGAGGCGTCCGCTCATTGTGGAACGGAACGGGATTCGCATCGGTTTCCTCGGTTACAGCGAATTCGCGAGACCCGGTCTTTACTGGAGTAAAGCCTATCCGCGGAGTTTTGACGCCACGCCCACCAGCCCGGGCTGTGCCCCCCTGAACGAGGTCTTCCTCGAAGAGGACATACGGAAAACCCGGGACCTCTGCGATTTCCTGGTGGTGATGATACATTGGGGGGCGGAAGATACCAACATCCCCAAGCCATTCATCGTTGACCAGCGAAAGGTCGCCGCGCTCGCGCTAAAATGCGGTGCGGACGTGGTTTTGGGCACTCATCCGCACGCTCTCCAGGGTTTCGAAGTGATGGGTAAAGGGTTATGCGCTTACAGTCTCGGCAATTTCATCATGGACCAAAGGAGGGAGATACAAAAGGAATCGGTTATACTGAACATGTATGTGAGCCAGTCGGGCCTGTCCGGTATCAGCGTTCACCCCGTCTACATCGAGGAATGCAAACCGAGGATTCTCGAAGGCGAGCGGGCGTCGAAGCTCTTTACGAAATTACGTGAGATATCGGAAGCCCTTCTGGATGCCGAAACCACTGCGGAGAACCCGTGAAGCCCTTGCGAGGAATACTTCGAGGGCCACATCGCCCTCCATCAGGCCTGACTTGATGGCCGATTCCGCCTCGAGGAGCATCTTGAGCAGCGTTACGATTTCCTCCTCACTGAACCTGCGCGCCTGCCCCATGATTTTCTTTTCTTCGAACGGAGAGATTCCCAGCCCTAGCTGATGCGCTTTCTCACGAGTTCGGTCGCTCTTAGCAGCCCTTCGATCATCCGGGTTCACATTTACCGGCGAAACCCGTGGGGTTTTTGACAAGACCTTTGCTCGGAGGAGTAACATCAGATGACGAGCCATCATGAAACAAAGACGTAAAGGAGGCTCTCCCCAGGCGAACGCTTCTTGAGCCGCCATCATGGCCGCCGGGATGTCCCTAGCGCCGATGGCGTCCGTCACCAGGAAGGCACTTGTCCGTGGCCCGCGGGAGATGTATAATTCTGACCCGCTATCAGAGGCTTCGGTCCCTCCGGAGTTTGGGTCGGATGCCTCTAGGTAAAGCTTTTCGATTTCCCCCGAAAGCCAATGGAGGTCTGCGTTGTCGCCTTGACCCCTGATCAGCGTTCTGACCAATAGGGGGTCGTGTCTTAAGCCGAATTTGGACATCTCATCCGCGATCCACTTTTCGAGGTCCGTTCCCACGAGTTTCGGGCACGAAACGATCCGAGAGGTGCCACCCAAGGACATCTCGAGTCGCGAGGAAGGGGGTTCTTTGCTATGGCAATGGATGAACAGGCACGTGTCTGCGGGCGGAGCGGTTACGTACCTCCCGATGGCCGGCAAGAAGGGTTCGACCTCTCGATAACCGGAAATCTTGCAAGAAATCAAGCGAGGTCCGCCGAATAGGGACGGTGAAGCGATGGTTTCCACGGCCTGGGCCAGGGTGGTGCCGGATGAAGAAAACACCTCCACCTCTCGGTCGTCCCTTGAGAGCGAATGCCGTATTATGCGTTCCAAGTCGCATACAAGGTATGTATTTTCCCCGTAAACCAGATAGAGGGGCAAAAGTTTCCCCTTTTGGATCTCGGCCTTGGCTTGAAAGTAATCGAATTTCATCCGGTTCCTCAATTACTCTCCAACGGTTTACTCTCCAACGGTAGATCGGTTTTGTTCCTTGATGCCGGGCCTCGCCAATGGCAATAACACGGTAAAGGCGGTTCCCTTACCGACTTCACTGGTAACCTCTATTCTCCCTCTGTACGACTCCACTATCCGTTTTACTATGGCGAGCCCGAGTCCGGAACCGTCGACCCCTCTTCTTTCCCGAGCGCCTTCAGTTGCACGGTAGAACTCGTCGAAGATAAACGGCAAATGGCGCGCAGCGATGCCGACGCCGGTATCCTCTACCCTTATCCTCGCATATCCTCGGATCGTACGGGACAGGTTGACCTTTATCTTGCCACCCGGCCTATTGTACTTTATTGCGTTCGATATCAGGTTGGAAAACACCTGCCACATATCATTACGCCTGGCGTAAATCCCGGGGACCCCCGGAAGGGCTTCAAAAGTCATTTCCAAGCCCTTTTTCTCGGCTTCGACCTCGTAAAACTCACATACATCATCGAGGATGGCAGAAAGGTCGAGAAATTCGGGTTTTTCCTGGAATTCATCGGCCCCTCTCTTTGCGAGGTCGAGCATCCCGGAGGACAACTCTATGAGGCTTGATACTCGATCGCGACAACGCAGAAGTATGGAGAGTACTTCCTCGGTGCTCATGGTCTTATACCTTTTGAGGAGTATCTCGAGGTAGCCCAAGACCGCTACTAAGGGCGATTTGATCTCATGGGAAGCCACTGCAAGGGTCCTCCGGGCGCGCGAAACTTCACTTATGAAGAGTATCGCTCCGGCTGTGCCGCCATCGGGGGAAAGCACCGAAGTCCCCCTAACCCACAACACCTGGCGGGTGCCGGTACCCTGGTCACCGATGGTGGTTTCTTTGGAGACGACGCGGCTTTGCCCTTGACTTTCGAGGACCTGGTGGATTACGTCGGCGATTTCGCTGCGCTCGAGCAGGGACTCGCACTCTTCACTGGAGAAGAGCACTTGCCCCCGGGCATCCACCACGATCATCATGTCTTCGATGATACTTCCAATCGCCTCGAGGAACCGTTGGCAGTCGCCGGTCATCGCAGAACCCTCCCGCGCCGACGGTCAAGGCGCGTTGTGGGCATCACGCCGCCCTTCCCGCCACCAGCTTGTCGATCAGTCTTATGAGGTCTTGGCTCTGCACAGGCTTATCGCAGAAGACCACTGCTGGCCAGTCTCTACCCATTATGTACTGAAACGCATCGGGGAACTCTTCCCGATCGGTCATGGCGGTAAGGAAAATGATCGGGATCGATTCAAGGGCAGGGTCTTCTTTGATCTTGTAAGCCAGATCGAAACCTTCGGTGAGGGTTCCCATGATTACATCCAGGACCAAAACGTCGGGATTCACTTCTTTAAGGCGTGAAAGCGCTTCCCGGCCCGTTCCAGCCGCCCAAACCGTGTAGCCTGCTTCTTCCAGGGCCTGCTTTTGCACCGCGACGAAATCCGGATCGTCGTCCACCAAAAACACCTTTCCCTTGCTCATCACAGCTCCTTCGCATGTCATCGGTGCTCACTCCTTTCGGTACCTTTGAGGGCCGTGTCCCTCATAAGGCGCCTTAATGTAAAGGATCAAAAAAGGCCCCAACAGCGAATACGTCAAAGGGCGCCCGTCAACATGTGGCATCCTTGGTATTGTTTTATTCAAGATGTCAGGACGATTCTCCTCTTACAAGTGCGAAAATTATGAAGAGCGTGTGATTTCAGTCACAAACATTAAATTGGTCACAAATATTGAATAAAGAAATCCGGCCCATGGTGGACCGGATTTCTTGCTATGCACTGCTCAATTTTGGCCGTATGGCCGGTGGTCTTTGTCCTCAGTAGTCCATATCCGGAGGCGTCGGATACGGCGGCTTCTTCTCCTTTTCCGGCTGTTCCGTTACCAGGCATTCGGTAGTCAAGATCATGGAGGCGATGCTCGCTGCGTTCTCGAGGGCGCTCCGCTGCACCTTGACCGGATCTACGATGCCGGCCTTGGCCAGGTCAACGATCTCACCGGTTATGGCATCGAGGCCCCAACCCTTCTTGTCGAGGCTCTTCACCCGTTCCACGATGACGGAGCCTTCGAGTCCGGCGTTAAAAGCGATCTGCCGAAGAGGCTCTTCGAGGGCTTTCCTGACGATGGCGACGCCCACGGCCTCATCGCCTTCAGCTTTTACGTCGTTTAGGGCGGGGATGACATTGATGTAAGTGGCGCCACCTCCCGGTACGATACCTTCTTCAACCGCGGCCCTAGTAGCGGCGAGCGCATCTTCGACCCTGTGCTTCTTTTCCTTGAGTTCGGTCTCAGTCGCGGCGCCGACCTTGATCACCGCTACGCCGCCGGCAAGCTTGGCAAGCCGCTCCTGAAGCTTTTCGCGGTCGTAGTCGGAGTCGGTTTCCTCGATTTGTTTCCTTATCTGGGCGATACGGCCCTCGATGGCTTTCCGGGAACCCTTGCCTTCGACGATTGTGGTCTTCTCTTTATTGATCTTAACTTTGTTGGCCTCGCCGAGCATTCCGATTTCCACGTTCTCGAGCTTGATGCCTATGTCTTCGGAAATGAATTGGCCTCCGGTCAGGGTGGCGATGTCTTCGAGCATGGCCTTACGCCTGTCGCCGAAGCCAGGGGCCTTCACCGCTGCGCAGCTCAGCGTGCCCCGTAGCTTGTTAACCACGAGGGTCGCGAGGGCTTCGCCTTCCACATCTTCAGCGATGATCAAGAGAGGCCTGCCGGATCGGGCGACTTTCTCGAGTAACGGGAGGAGATCCTGGACGGCCGTAATCTTCTTCTCGAAAATGAGGATATACGGGTTTTCCAGGATCGCTTCCATAGCCTCGGCGTTGGTGACAAAATACGGCGAAATGTAGCCGCGGTCGAATTCCATACCTTCGAC
>DUSP01000115.1 GCA_012842575.1 Clostridia bacterium | reverse complement strand
TATAGCTTATTCGGCCGGTCAAATTGCGGTGGTAGGGGACCAAGTATTGTTTCCAGGCAAGGTAGGGCGTGATGTTGACGCCGACCAAGCTTATCAAGCTGCCAGGGTGGCCTGCCTAAACTGCTTATCCGGAATCCTTGAAGCGCTGGGTTCCTTGGAGAAGGTAAAGAAAGTACTAAAGGTGACAGGGTATGTATGCTGTACGGAGGATTTCGACCGCCTTCCTTATGTCATGAACGGCGCGTCGGATGTCTTGGTACAGATATTTGGCGATGCGGGAAAACACCCCAGGTCTACCATTGGAGTGGGAAGGTTGGCTTTTGGGGCATCCGTTGAAGTTGAATTGGTTTGCGAGGTCGAGGTGTAGGAGCGGGGTTCCAGGATAATTCGCCCTCCTTGGTATAGCCGTGATCGACGTAGGGATTCCCCTCCTTGGATGGTTTAGTCTACCACTATTGCCATTCACCAAGGAGATTCGGAATCCCTTGTTCTATATGTTTTTTCAAGGTTCAAACTGGGGTGGCAGGCGGTGGGCCGCTTCAACAAGCTCTTTGTGCGTTCAGGCACCATCTCTTGGAACTCGACACAAGCAGCATGAGCCACCCGATTTTCCAAATGTAAGCTACGTTACCTTTCATTATTCCTGTATTAACGATATCCGGCATCAAGGTTGGGAGGTATAGCTCCCCGAAAGCGTTTGTAGGAATATAGGGATCTGCCTAGCCTGTTGGGGGAGTACCGCTTGTCCACGTTCACCTGCGGTCACACGCCGTAAAAGCGTCATCTTATGCCTTTTCTGCTCGTATGCATGAACCACATCCATTACCGGTCCGGAAGTAAGCCAAACTGCAAAAAGGCACCGCGTCAACACCATTCACCATTAACGGACGAATTTTCAGAAACCATTAATGGAACTAGTTCGTTATGGAGGAATCAAAGGTTAGACGTCTAATAATTAACCCTGCAACTACTATGCACTTTTTCACAGGGGTGTGAGGGAGCAGGTCATCCGGGCCAGCCGCTTGTTCTTTTGACCCCAGGTGGTTTTACGGGCGCGCTGCGCCGGGTGCATGCAAGGCCGAATTGGGTAGAGGGCATGATCGTAGACTGTCAAGACAAATCAGGAAGAAGATAGAAAGCTTGGTATACGAGGGGAGATTGCTCCCGGGCAACCGGTTACCATCGGAGGAAAGCCTATGTGAAGAATTGGGAGTGAGCCGGGTTACCGTCAGGGAAGCCCTCCTTTATCTCGAACAGGAAGGTTTCATTACCCGGCGGCAAGGCCTCGGGACTTTTGTCCATCCCAGCGCTTTCCGCTCGAAAGGTAGGATTGAAACCGAGACGTGCTTCAACCAGCTCCTGAGAAGAATTGGGTATAGCCGTATCTCCGTGGAAGGTGATATATGGGAAGATAAGGCGGTAGAGCCCTGGGCGGAACTATTGCAGGTGCCGGTAGGAGAACCGGTCTTAATGTTTACGAGGTTGTTTTTAGCTGACGGGCGACCGGTAATCTACTGTAAAAACCACATACCCATGTCATTTCTGAAACTTCCCATTAGCGATTTGGATGCCAATTACCAGGGTAACCTATTTCGACTGTTGTGGATCTGGTGCGGGCAGGAGATTACGCATAGGACGGCATGGTTTAAGGCGCGGGCGGTTACGGAGGAGATTTCCGAAAAAATGGGTATGCCAATAGGTACGCCGATTTTTTCTTGGGACGAAGTCCAGTGCAACATCGAAGATAAGGTGGTATGCCTTTCGGAAAACTACTTTGATACCGTAGCTGTTCCTTTATGCAGCATGAGGAGAACGTGGCGTTGGGGGGATGCAGAGGACCAAGATGCCGAAGAAAACGGCCGGTAAACCTTAATTCCCAAGCAATTTCCAAGCGGGGGTGTAAAGGAAGTGTCAGGAAAAGCTCCTAGTCTCTGGTTGAGAACGGCGGCGGTTTTCGTTTTGTTGGCATTGGTGGTCGTCTATGCTGTGGGCTGCGGTGGTCAAGGTAAGCCTTCGGGAGAAGAGCAAAAGGAATCCGGAAAGGAATCTACAGAGAAAGCATCCGAAGAGAAAAAGGAAAGCGCGATTACTCCTACCAACATCGTAATAACCACGGGTAGTGCTGGTACGGGCTGGTACGCTTCAGGGGCAAAAATTGCTGAGATACTCATGGCGGAGATCCCGGGGTTGAATGTGAGCGTAGTGGAGGGCGGCGGGGTAGCGAACCTGAAGCTCGTGAACGAGGGACGTAACGCGGACATAGGCTATGCAGAGACGGCGGCATTTCAAGAAGCACTGGCAGGTACCGGTGAGTTCACGGAAAAAGCTACCAACCTCGCTGGTCTGGCTGCTATATCCCGCGACTATCTTCAGATAGTCGTACCGGCCAAGAGTGACATCTATAAGATAGAAGACTTCAAGGATAAACGACTTCTCCCCACCAAAAAGGGCTGGGGCACCGAAGTGATGATGAGGCGGTTGCTCGAACTTTACGGCATGACGTACGATACCATCCGGCAGGCGGGAGGAAACGTATCCTTCACATCGATGGGCGAAATGCCAGCACTGGTCAAGGACGGACATGCCGACATAATGTGCGTTCGAGGCGCCGTTCCTTTGGGGATCGTGCTTGAGCTCGAAGCATCAACGCCCATACGATTGATTCCCATTGAGAAGGAGAAGATTCAGGAATTCCTCGAAAAGTATCCGGGCTATATTGAAACCGAGATTCCTGCTAATACGTACAAAGGACAAACCGAACCTGTCCCGGGCCTTGGGATAAGGACGATTCTCATGATCAGAAAAGACCTTCCCGAAGATTTGGTCTATAAGATCACCAAGGCATTGTACGAGAATAGAGAGCAGATCAACAGCAGTTTCCCGGATTACAATATCGACGCTGAAGAGACCTTTAAGGCCTTCAAGGAGTCCGAAATCCACCCCGGAGCGCTCAAGTACTATAAGGAAATTGCCGGGAAATAACCTTTCCGATCGTGGGCGTGGGCCAAACGTCTCGATACGGGGTGTCCATGTCAACCTTTGGTCGGTGTACGATGTCGCCGTGAATCGCTGTGAGTCGCGCTCTTTCGTGAACGCCTACTGAGTTGACGATGTAGCTGGGAGCCGGTGGGGCGGTGGGACGCTATGGACAAAACCTCCGGCAGTGGTCCACCGGCCCCGCCCTTGTTTTCGATCGAGGCGCTCAAACCAAACGCTTTTGGAGGTGTGAACATTGCTACCTGAGGAATCGGAGGCCGCTGATCGAGCCAAAGATGGCCGTGCCGAAAGTGTCAAGCCTAGCGTCTTGGAAAACGTGGTCTATGCGCTCTCAGTCCTCATGGGGTTGTTTCATCTATACACCGCTTATAGCGGCACTCTGGAAGCCTGGAGACAGCGGTCTATACACCTCATTTTCGTTTTGCTCGTATTCCTTTTTGGGGACTTGGCCCGCAAGGCTAAAGCCGGGGGCGGCATAAGACGCATGCTGATCCCCTATACATTGCTGGCCTTGGCGGTTGCCGTTTCCGTCTTCATGTACGTCGATTACTGGAACATCACCTGGAGGGAAGCCGAACCGAACCAGTTGGATGTAATCTTCAGTACCATTCTCATCGCCTTGGTTTTAATAACCGTATGGAAATCGTCGGGATGGCCAATAACCATCGTTGTGGGGCTCTTTATAGTCTATGCCTTGTTCGGTTATGTCCTGCCAGGTAGACTGGGCCACAGGGGTGTCTCATATACTCACTTTACATACTACATGTTCAATAGTACCCACGGCATTTTCGGCGTCCCTTTGGGGGTTGCCGCCGTTGATATAGTGATGCTCATCATTTTCGGCGCTTTCGTGGAAAAATCGGGAGCAGGGGAGTTTTTCATCGAGCTGGCCAATTCCCTCACGGGACGGAGCGTTGGAGGACCGGCAAAAGCGGCCGTGGTCGCAAGCGGCTTCATGGGCATGATTTCCGGAAGCGGCGTTGCCAACGCCGTGACGACAGGCGTATTCACCATCCCGCTGATGAAGAAAACGGGATATCGGCCCGTTTTCGCGGCCGCGGTGGAGGCCGCTGCATCCACGGGGGGAATGATACTCCCGCCCGTCATGGCATCTGTGGCATTCTTGATCGCCGAGTTCACGAAGACGCCATACCGGTTGGTGATGCTTTACTGTGCGCTTCCCGCGGTCCTTTACTTCACGGCCGTGTACATGATGGTGCATCTTGAGGCCTTGAAGACGGGCTTGAAGCCGCTCGACCCTGGGGATATTCCCAAAGCGTCGAAAGTACTTTTGTCGAAGGGTTATTATCTGCTGCCGATAGTCATCCTCACCGTTCTTTTGGTAAGAGGCCTCTCCCCTATGAAGTCGGCCTTTTGGGGCATCGTCGTTACGGTGTTACTGGCGGGTATCCGCAAGGAGACGAGGATGGGCCCGCGTGAGATAGCGGCAGCCTTGGCAAGAGGAGCGCAAACGGCATTACCGATCTCCATCACCTGTGCCGCTGCAGGCCTTATAGTGGGGTCGCTTTCGGCCAGTGGACTAGGTCTTAAGTTCTCGGGTCTCATCATAGCCCTGGCGGGCGGGAGGCTGTTCCTTGTACTGGTACTCACTGCCGTTTCCTGCATCATTCTAGGTATGGGCATGCCGGCCGCTCCGGCGTATGTGATCGTGTCGGCCCTTGCCGTGCCCGTATTGACGGAAATGAAAGTAAACGTAATGGCTGCCCATATATTCGTCTTCTATTACTCCATCATCTCCGCCATAACTCCCCCGGTGGCGTTGGCAGCTTATGGAGCGGCGGGTATCGCAGGGGCAGATGAGACGCAAGTGGGTTTAACAGCCTGTAGGCTTGCGGCCACGGCCATGATAGTACCGTTCATCTTCGCATACGACCAGGCGCTCCTCCTCATGGGGAGACCGAGCGAGCTCATCGTACCGATAATTACCGCCTTTATCGGCGTTTACGCCTTGAGCGCAGGGCTCCAAGGATGGTTTTACAGGAGGGCCACGATCTTGGAGAGGGGCCTTCTTTTGGTCAGTTCCGTCCTCCTCATGTACCCTGAGCGTATATCGGACTGGGTAGGGTTGGCTTTCGTTCTGGGAGTCTACGTTTACGAACGCGCGACGAGCGGGAGAGGCTCAAGGGTCTTAAGGGGGACGGCTGGGTAGACCGCACAGCGACGAAACGGATAACCTGATTTCAAGAACGAGCGAGAGATTTGAGGTGGTTTAATGTCTGGCGAACGTCAAAATCGTGAGCCTCAGATTCACGACCTCCGCACCTTCCTCGAAGCCCTCCGGTCAAAGGGCCACCTCGTGGAAATCAGCCGACGCGTGAGCCTCGTGCATGAGATGGGGGCGGTGGCCGACGCCTTGATCAGGACGGGAGGGCCGGCACCCCTTTTCAAGAACGTCGATCACCCTTCAGGCATTCCCGTGACCGGGGGGTTACTCGCTTCCATAGACAGAATCGCTATAGCCCTGGGGTGTGAAAAGTCCGAGGTGACGGGTGTGATAGGGCGGGCGCTGAAGGAGCCTTCTTCGACGGTACTCGTCGATAGACCCCCCTTCAGAGAAAACGTCATAGTGGGCGGCACCCTCGACTCGCTTCCGATACCCTTCCATAATCCCGGCGACGCAGGTCCGTATATCACCGGGGGAATAGCCATTGCCCGCGATCCCGACACAGGAAGGCACAATTACTCCTATAACCGCCTTCAGATCAAGGGGCCGAGGAAAACCGGGTTCGTGATGAACGTGTGGAGGCACATACGTCAGTTTTACGAAAAAGCGGAACAAAGGGGTGAAGCCCTCCCGGTAGCCATAGCGATTGGCCTTGACCCGGTGATACACATCGCGGCCGGCCTTAGAACCGACGAGGAGGAGGGAAGGATCGCCGCCGCCTTGAGGGGTGAGCCACTCGAGGTGGGGAAGTGCGAGACGGTGGACATCGAGGTGCCGGCTCACGCTGAGATCGTCATAGAGGGAAGGATCTTGCCGGGCATCAGGGAGGAAGAAGGACCTCTCGCCGAGTTTACGGGCCACTATGGCGAGAAGTGGTATCCCCCTGTAATGGAGGTCACGGCCATCTGCCATCGCAGTAACCCCATCTTCCAGACCATAATCCCGGGGTCTTTCGAGCACGTTTACCTCGGAAACGTCCTTCCGAGGGAGCCGCTGCTTTTGGAGTTCACGCGCCATGTTTCCAAAGGGGTGAAAGGCGTACACCTCGCACCGTATACCGGCGGCTTTATGGCGGTCGTCTCTCTCGAGAAATCGAACCCAGGTGAACCCAAAAACGTGGCCTTGGCTGCCCTGATGACCCACGTAAACATCAAGATGGCGGTGGTAGTGGATCCTGATGTGGATATCCATAGCCCATCGGACGTGCTTTGGGCGATGACGACCCGCGTCGATCCGTCAAAAGATATCTTCGTCGTGCCCAGAGCTCAGGGAATCGAGAACGATCCCACGGCCGACAAACACGGCGTCCACAGCAAGATCGGAATAGATGCGACCCTGGAGGAGTCAAAGAAAAAGGATTACAAGAGGGTCGTATATCCCCCTGTGGATCTTAAGCGGTATCTTCCCTAATTGATTACGGCTTTGGGCATACCCTTAGATGTCTCGCTTCTCTTATGGGTTTACTCGGAGGTTTATTTGGAGGAGGAGCGTTATGAACTGCGGAGACTTTATGCGGTCAGACTTACCGGCAAGAGACGTGCTTGCCGGCATCCACGAAGGAGAGCTCCTCAAGTTAATACTCGACCTGGGCAACATAGAAAGTCCGTATGGGTTTGAAAGGAACGCGGCTGAGTTTGTAGCAACATGGCTTAGTGATAATGGTTTTAAGGTAAAAACCGTGGGTATGTCACCGGAGCGGCCCAACGTAGCCGGGATTCTACGAGGGAGAGGTACCGGGAAAACGCTCATCTTCAACGGACACCTGGATACCGCCGTTTCCCCTCACGATACGAGGATCCACCGCAATCCGTCCGCCCCTTTTTATAGGTCCGCATGGTGCGAAGACGGACAGCTCTTTGGGGAGGGTGTTCAGAACGACAAAGGTCCGCTGGCATGTACCCTCATTGCCGCGAAGGCCCTAAAAGAATCCGGGGTACGCCTTGCGGGCGACGTCGTCGTCACAGCGGTCGTAGGCGAAACCGGGCTTGAGCCTGTGGACGAGTTCCAAGGGCCGAGTTTCCTGGGAAAAGATATCGGGACGAGATATTTGCTCACTCACGGGGGCATTTGGGGCGATTATGCTTTGATTGCAGAGGGGACCGATTTCGGCCTGGCCTGGGTTGAGGCGGGGAAAGCCTTTTTCAAGATCACCGTTTACGGGGAAAGCACCTACACACCGTGGCTTGACCGGGGTCTTGGCCATAATACAGTCGTAAATGCCGCCAGGGTTATACAGGCCATTGACCGTTGGGCGGAAGAGTTTTCTGTAAACCGGAAAAACGAGTACGGCGGAGGGACGGTTTTCCCCAAAGTGCAAGTATCGGCCGTACGGGGAGGGACGCCTTATTACGTGACAAAGGGCTGTGAGTTTTGCGAAATTTACGTGGATGTTCGACTCCTGCCCGGGGAGGACCCTCGTATACCGTGGAGGGAGCTCGAAGCCGTCTTGGACGGAATGGGC
Source organism: Clostridia bacterium (assembly GCA_012842575.1). Lineage (GTDB taxonomy): Bacteria > Bacillota > Sulfobacillia > DUSP01 > DUSP01 > DUSP01. The sequence continues at coordinate 6,546 of DUSP01000115.1, read as the reverse complement.
GTCCGAGGAGAAGTTGACATGTTTCTTCACAGACGAGGTTATGAAGCACACGACCCTCACGGGCTGGTAGAGGCGCTTTCGAGTTCACACGAAACCGTTTTCGGCGAAAAGCCTAGAATGGCGACGCCTCCCTTTTCGAGCATGTGGAGGGATACCAACGTCTTCAATGAAATGGGGATACCCGCTGTGACCTATGGTCCGAAGAGGAGATGCCCGATACCCGTTTCCGACATGGTCATGGCCACGAAGGTTTATGCCCTCACCGCACTGATGGTCTGTGGCTTGGATCGTAACTCGACTTCACTTCATACCTGACGGAGAGGAGACGGAAAGGAGAAGGAGTGTTCATCGAATGGACGAAGCCTTATTCATACTCGGTGTCTCGGGCAGTCCACGGCACGGGGCTACGGAATACTGCGTGAAAGAGGCTCTTTTGGCGGCGCAAGAACAGGGTAAGGCAATGGGCGTACGGGTCGAGACGAAAATGATCTCCCTGGCGCAAAAAAAGGTGTCCTTTTGCCTTCACTGTGACAGGTGCATTAGGGAGAAGGCTCTTTGCCATATCAAGGATGATATGCAAGAGTTTTACCCCCTCATAATAGAGGCGCAAGGGTTTGTTGTGGCGTCGCCGGTATATAACATGAACGTAAGCGCTCAGTTACAGGCATTTTTCAACAGGTGGCGCCCTATATACCATCTCAATCCCTCACATGTTCGCGGTAAGGTAGGGGGAGCCATAGCCATAGGGGGAACTCGGAACGGGGGACAGGAGATGGCGGTGTCTGCCATCGTACACCACTACCTTACGAGGGGAATGATCGTTGTCGGTCCAGAGCCCGGATACTATTCCGGCGGAATGGTTTGGTCGCAAGATAAAAAAGAAGACGGCTGCCGGAATGATATGAGGGGAATGGAGTCGGTGAGACAGGTGGGTCGTCGCGTAGTGGAGGTGTCTGCGAAGATGCGGGGGCTCACGGGGAACGAGAGGGGCTAGGATTGCGCTTGGCGTGCTGCGTGCTGAAAGAACTAAGGAGCGGCTCCTCCACCGCCGAAGCCACCGTCAAGCCGGGATTCCGCTTGGCGTGCTGAAGGAACCCGGCGACAGGCCGGTTCACCGGGAACGGGGGTTCAGGATTGCTTGCGGTCGGGAGGGTGCTGCGGGTTGGCGACGGTAAGAGAGTTGACCGGAGTCGATTGGAGAACGCTCCCTTCGAAAGGCGTGCGTTTCGTCATTATTTACAAAGGTAAGGTCGTAGATTCGTCATCATTTACAAAGGCAAGGTCGTAGATACGTCGAAACCATGGAATAGTGAGCCTTTGAGAGGTAAGGGTTTGAGATAGAAGAGGCTTTGGTTGACTGGTCTATAATGGCGTCAGGTTGGGTTCGGACAGGAGGGGCCGGCTTTATGGAAAGGATAACCCTTAGAGTCAACGATACGGATTACTCCTTAGAGGTCGAACGCAACTGGACCCTGCTGAGGGTCTTGAGGGACGTCCTCAAACTCAAGGGCACCAAGAGAGGTTGCGGGACCGGCGACTGCGGGGCGTGCAAGGTCTTGATCGACGGTGAGGCGGTGAACTCCTGCACCATCCCCGCATTCAAGGCCCAAGGGAAAGATATACTCACCATCGAGGGATTAAGCCGGGGAGGACGCCTTCACCCAATACAAGAGGCTTTCATAGATGCCGGCGCCGTCCAGTGTGGTTTTTGTACTCCTGGCATGATCATCACCGCCAAGGCGCTTCTTGACAAAAACCCCGACCCCTCCCGCGAGGAGATCGCAAAGGCCCTAGGCAACAATCTCTGCCGCTGCACGGGATACGTCAAGATAGTGGACGCCATACGTCTGGCCGCCGCCCGCATGCGTGGCGGGGCGGAAGGAGGCCGAAATGGCGCGGAGTGTCAAGAAGGCCTAAAAAGCGCAGAAGGCACAAAGGAGGCGCCCTCCGGCCCGAATGAACCCGCAGAGGGAGGCAAAGCCTTCGCTTTCTCGGGATCTTCTCCTCAGTACGAACACATAGGGCGTCGCATACCCATCCGGGACGCCCGGGCGAAGGTCACCGGACGGGCCACCTATGTGGGCGACATGGAACTCCCCGGCATGCTTCACGGAAAGATCCTCTTTTCCCCCGTGGCCCACGCTAAGATAAAGGAGATCGACACAAGCGAAGCCGAATCCCTCCCCGGAGTGCGCGCCGTGCTCACGTACAAAAACTCTCCCCGCGTCCCCTACAACAGCGCCATGAGGTATAAGGGCCATAACGCCCCCAAGACCGAATACGTATTCGACGACACCGTTAGGTACGTGGGAGACAGGGTGGCGGCCGTGGCGGCCGACGATCCGGACACCGCCGAACGCGCCCTGAAGCTCATTAAGGTCGAGTACGAGGAACTCCCGGCGGTCTTCGACCCCGAAGAGGCGCTCTCACCCGAAGCCTTCCCCATACACCCGGGAGGGAACCTCGTGGGGGAGATGCTCGCCGAGTGCGGCGACGTCGATCGGGCCATGGCCGAGGCGGATCTCGTCGTAGAGGACCGCATAAAGACACCGAGGGTCCACCACGGAGCCCTTGAACCCCACGTCTGCCTCGCTGATTACGGTCCCGACGGGAAACTCACCGTCTTCGCCGCAAGCCAGACGATCTTCTCCGTGAGACTCATCCTCTCCGAGATACTCGGCCTCCCCTTGAACAAGATACGGGTGATCAAACCCACACTGGGCGGAGGCTTCGGGGGAAAGATCGAGCTCGTCCTCGAACCTGTGACCGCTCTTCTTTCCTTGCGCACTGGCAGGCCCGTGAGGATTGAATTGAGTCGCAAGGAAGTCATGGTGTCCACGAGGACCAGGTACTCGAGCGTCTTCTACATAAAGACCGGAGTCATGCGCGACGGCACCCTCGTCGCCCAGGACATAAAGGCGGTCTGGGACTGCGGCGCATACGCCACTAGCGCCTTCAACGTCCCGGGGGCCATGATGGAGAAGGCCTTCAAGCAATATAGGATAAAGCACATGAGGGTGAAAAGCCTCCCGGTATATACGAACACCCCAATAGCCGGCGCCATGAGGGGTTACGGTTCCCCCCAACTGGTCGCCGCCAGGGAGATCCACATGGACCACATAGCTTCCGTCCTCGGCATGGACCCGGTAAAACTCCGCGAGAAGAACCTAATACGCCCCGGCGATCCCCACCCCAGGTTCGGGTACTCCCTGGGGAACGCGAGACCGCTCGACTGCTTAAAGAAGGCGGCGGAAGCCTTCGGCTACGAGGAGCGCAAAGAGAGGCTCTCCGCCACGGCCCAAAAGGGGCGTTTCCGCCGCGGCATAGGCGTCTCCTCGGGGCTTCACGGAAACGGCGTCTATGGGGTCCACGTGGACATGACTTCGGCCGCCATCAAGATGAACGAAGACGGCACCGCCGTCCTGTATACGGGAAACCAGGACCTCGGGCAGGGGTCCACCACCATACTTGCGATGATCGTAGCGGAGGTGCTCGGGATAGACGTAGACGACGTTGAGGTGGTAGAGGCCGACACGGAGCGTACCCCCTGGGACCTCGGGACATACGCAAGCCGGATAGTGTGGGTGGGCGGAAACGCTGCGAAAAAGGCCGCCGAGAACATAAAGGGTCAACTCCTCGAAGAGGCCTCAAGGATGCTCGGAGTTCCGAAGGAGAAGCTGGAACTGAAGGGTGGCTTTGCCCTGGTGAAGGGCGATCCCGAAAAGAGGGTTACCCTAGGAGAGATCGTGATATCCGCCCAGCAGGGGATCGACCAGAGGGAGATAAAGGCGTACGAGACATTCCACTCCATCGCCCCCGCTGGTTCCTACGCCGCCCATTTCGCCGAGGTGGAAGTGGACACCGAGACGGGCAGCGTGCGGGTTATAGACTACGTAGCCGCACACGATGTGGGCAAGGCGATAAACCCCCTTCTGGTGGAGGGCCAGATCGAAGGCGGCATCCAGATGGGCCTCGGCTACGCCCTCACCGAAGAACTGGTCCTTGACCCTGCGACGGGCCGGGTCACCAACGCCCACCTCAAACGCTACAAGATGTTCAGAGCCGAGGAAATGCCTGACACAAAGGTCATCCTCGTGGAAGAGGGTGAGCACCCCGGCCCATTCGGTGCAAAGAGCGTCGGCGAGATAGCGACGGTCCCCGTAGCTCCCGCCGTGATAAACGCCGTATCAAACGCCCTCGGCATCCGGTTCAACGAATTCCCGCTCACCCCGGAGCGGATCAAGGCAGCAATACTATCTGAGGGAGTATAAAGAAGGGAGTATAAAAGTATAAAGAAGGGAGAAAACGGCCCGTAGTTTGCGTTTGTTCGTACTCGTTTGTTCGTACAGATGTAGGGTTTCATACATGGAGATGGGTGGAGCCGGTAGACCCCGTCTCCTTTTATCTCCAGATAGTACCGGAGGAAAAGACTAGGCGGCCAAAGAAGAAAAGACTAGGCGACCCAAGGCGTTGCATCTTATGTTTTCACGTGATACCCTTGACTTACCTAACATGATATAAAAGTTGCCTACAGGCCACAAGCATGAGCACGAGCCCGCGAAGCGTAGCACATGGCATCGCAAGGGGCAGGCCAATTTCGATGGCTTTGATCGGCGACGCGAACCTACAGTACCGAAGCACGAAGGGTGGCGGAGTGAAGCTGGACATGCCGGAGAACTTCATCCAGGACATCATTACCGAAGACCTCAAAGAAGGCAAAAATGGCGGTAAAGTGCAGACGAGGTTTCCGCCGGAACCCAATGGTTACCTGCACATCGGGCATGCCAAGTCCATTTGCCTGAACTTCGGCTTGGCCGAGGCCAACGGCGGCCTGTGCAACCTCAGGTTTGACGACACCAACCCGACTAAAGAGGACATAGAGTACGTGGAATCCATAAAGGAAGATGTACGCTGGTTGGGATTTGACTGGGACGACCGCTGTTATTACGCGTCAGACTACTTCGACCGGCTTTACGAGTTCGCCATCCAGCTCATCAAGGCTGGAAAGGCCTACGTATGCGATCTCAGTCCCCAGGAAATCAAGGAGTACCGCGGAACCTTGACCGAACCCGGCAAAGAGAGTCCTTACCGAAATCGCTCTGTCGAAGAAAACCTGGATTTATTCAGACGCATGCGCGCAGGAGAATTCCCCGACGGGTCTCGAACGCTTAGGGCAAAGATCGATATGGCTTCACCAAACCTGAACATGCGTGATCCCGTGCTTTACCGCATCGTTCACGCCCCGCACCACCGGACGGGAGACAAGTGGTGTATCTATCCTATGTACGACTTCGCACACCCCTTGTCGGACGCACTTGAACAGATAACCCATTCCATCTGTACTTTGGAGTTTGCCGATCATCGACCCTTGTATGACTGGATCATCGAGAACGTAGACTTCTCCGACGTCGGCCCGATCAAACCTAAGCAAATTGAGTTTGCAAGGCTTAACTTGAGCCACACGGTAATGAGCAAGCGGAAGTTGAGACTCCTGGTGGAGCGCGGGTATGTTTCCGGCTGGGACGACCCACGAATGCCCACTATAGCCGGGCTGAGGAGGCGAGGCTACACGCCGGAAGCGATCCGAAACTTTTGCGAACGCATAGGCGTCGCCAGGAGAAACAGCGTGGTCGATATCGCCTTCCTGGAACACTGCGTCAGGGAAGACTTGAATCGCCGGGCGCCGAGAATCATGGCGGTGCTCCGGCCGCTCCGCGTGGTGATCGACAACTACCCGGAGGGTCAGGTGGAATGGCTAGAGGCCGAGAACAATCCGGAGAACCCGGATATGGGGACGCGGCGAGTTCCGTTTTCCAAGGTACTTTATATCGAACGAGAAGATTTCATGGAGGATCCGCCGAAGAAGTTCTTCCGTCTCGCGCCGGGGCGTGAGGTGAGGTTGAAGAACGCCTACATCATTAAGTGTGACCGGGTGGTCAAGGATCAACGTACCGGTCAGGTGACGGAACTACATTGCACTTACGACCCCGAAACCAAAAGCGGCAGCCCGGGTGCCGGCCGGAAAGTAAAGGTCACCATACACTGGGTCTCTGCAGCCCACGCCATCGAAGCCGAGGTGCGGCTATACGACCATTTGTTCCGGAGCGAAAACCCCGACGAGCTCGAGGACTTCATTGCCGACCTGAACCCCAATTCCCTGGAGAGGTTGACTTCGTGTATGGTGGAACCCTCAATAACCGGGGCTTCTGCAGGAAATAGGTACCAGTTCTTGAGACAGGGCTACTTTTGCGTCGATCCTGATTCGTCAGCGGGTAAGCTTGTGTTCAATCGCATCGTAACCTTGCGCGACGAGTGGGCGAAAATGGCGGGATCTTCTGATAAGTAGGGCAGTTGGTCTCTGGCGATAATGGGTTTGAGCCAAGCCTGAACGCGGGGCTCTCCTAGGCCACCAGTTTTGCGCAGGCAAAGTAAAGGTCGTTAAGGAAATGGCCGGGGTACGGCCAACATTCGAGTTCGCCCGCTATGATACGGCAAGAATCCATTATGACCGCTATGACCGCTGGTGATGCCTTAACCACCCCCCCC
>DUSP01000108.1 GCA_012842575.1 Clostridia bacterium | reverse complement strand
GGCCACCTACGGCCCACCCCGGCCGGGCGACCTGCGCTCCAGCCTCCTCAATGCCGGAAAGATCGTCCGGGAACTGGGCTGGCGCCCCCAAGTAACGCTGGAAGAAGGCCTCAAGCGCACCGCCGCCTAGTTTACGAGGAGAGAAGGCTGAAGGTAACAGAAGGAAGGTAATCGCCAGAAGTAAGTGACTCCGTCCGAAGGTCTTCCTCCAAGCAGGAAGAGATAGGCTCAGTGTAGAAAGATATCAAAGATATGTTAGAGGTGGGCATGACTAGTGGCGAGTTTCGACGAGTCTGTGTACCGTGAAAACAGAGTGCGAGACTGTGTCCACGGCTTTATCCATTTTTCCAATGCCGAGAAAAAGATCATTGGCCTTAAAGAGTTCCAGCGGTTACGGAACATCAAACAACTCGCCTTTACATATTATGTGTATCCAGGAGCTATGCACTCGCGATTCGAACATTCCCTGGGTGTGATGGAGTTAGCAACCCAGGCAGTCGGGCATCTTTTAAATCGCAATTACAGGGTTGTTGAAACGGGCCTAAAGAGAGTTGGACTTTCCGTACAACGAATGGTCGACTGCTTAAGGCTTGCGGCCCTACTGCACGACGTGGGACATTTGCCGTTTTCCCACGGAGCCGAGGGTGTCTTACCCAAAGGGAAAAAGCACGAAGATGTTAGTATTGCTATCATTAGCTCCCTAAAGAGCAAGATTGACCAATGGTATTTTGAAGGGGCTACGGATGTGGTGGTCCAACTTATTCAAAAGGAGCCTGTGGTTCCCGAGCTAAGCTTTATGAAAAACATCCTTTCCGGGCAAATTGATGTTGACCGTATGGATTACTTGTTAAGGGATTCGCTGCACTGTGGTGTAAAATACGGTACCTTTGACCATGAACGCCTCTTGGAAACGCTTCTGGTCATTGACAGTGATACTGGAGGAATCGGCCTGGCTATTGATAGCGGCGGTGTGCAGGCCTTAGAGGCTTTAATTCTAGCGAGATACTACATGTACACGCAGGTCCTATTCCACAGGACAAGGCGGATATATGATATTTACCTTCACAAGTACCTTGAAGAACGAAACGTCAAGTTTCCCAACCTGACGGACATAGCAAAAATAGATGACCTTGATTGGACTATTGAAATGCGAAGAGTGGCGGAGCAAGTAGATGAACCAGGAAACCAATGGGCTAGATGTATAGTGAAGAGAGAACACCATTCTTCTGTTTACGAAACAAATGCATTTGCCGGAACGCCAGATCGAATGCTCTGTGACAAGATATATAACAGCCTGAAGGCGGAGTTCCGAGATCATGACTTTATTATTGATTCTAACGCGAAGGGTACCATACACAAGTTTGTCCGTCCTGACGAAGAAGAGATGGGTGACTTCTTTTATGTTAAGACTAAGCAAGGGCAGTATAAGCTGATCACCGAGGTGTCCAAAATCATCCGAGACATGCCGAAAGGGTTTCACGTTATCAGGATATATGCGAAAAACAACTCTCCAAGGCAACAAGATGGTGATGATCCAGTGCCTCAAAGAGTAAGGGACGAGGTTAAGAAAAGGGCTGTTGAGTTAGAAGGGAGGGGCCTAGTGTGAAGGTTGGATTCGACTATCACTTTGAAGATGCCCTGGTAGCTTATGTTGCTCAACAATGGAGATCAACTTCGCAACTTGGTAGGACGGTAATGCAGAAGATATGCTACTTTTTGAAGGCGAAAGGGATTCCTATGGATTATGCCTTTGAGATGTACCATTACGGCCCTTATTCTCAAGAACTCTACTTCCGGATGGATGAATTAGTAGCTGATGGTATTCTGGAGGATCATAGCGGTACGCCGAATAAGTCTGTTTATATGCCTGGCGACCGAGCAGCTGAACTGGTAGACAACTACAGCCAGCAATTGGTGCAATATGATAGGGATATTAACCAAGTCCTAAATCTATTAAGGGATTTGGGGCCGGCAGATCTAGAACTGCTTGCTACAATACATTACTTCCAGACTTCCTATGGAAAATTCTACAAAAGGCAGCCGACTAAGGAGTTTGTTATTGATAAAGTAGTTGAAACGAAAAAGAACAAATTTGGCCGGGACAAGATTAGTTGCGCTTATGACGCGTTGCGAAAAGCTGGACTATTTGAATGGCAGAGCGCTTGACCCCCTTGTATTTCCTGCTAGACAGCTTTTTTCATGTCAAGTCTTTGAAGAGTCTGAGGCGATTCAGGTGACATCACCGGGCAGGATGAAATATGCCTTGTCGGCTCCTCTGCTCGAATTATAAGAAGGGCCAGCCAGCAAAGCAGTACATGGGTATGAATACGGTCGCTTAAGCGGTGGTAGACGAGTCTCGGCTCCAACGTCTTTTTGAGACTGCGGAACGCGTCCTCCACCTCAAGCGGAGGCGGCCATCGGCTGGCGCCAGCGCAAGACCTACCGCCAGGCAGCACAATACTTACGCCGTATGAAAGTTCTCCATGAACACCTCGGCAACTGTGGAGAATGGGAAAAATACCCGGCCAGTTTAAGAAAAGAGTATGCCCGTTTTCCTGCCCTGCTGGATGAACTCCAGAAGGCTGATTTGTAGGAGGTCACAATCCCCAATCGCCTCCTAAAAAGACGGTTGGACCCAGGCTGAGTTAGTACAAAGAGCAGGACTCAAACAGTCTGCCATTGCGCGGATTGAGGGTGGCAATTCTGTTACCAAGGCACAAAACCCTGCAGGATTTGCGTTTTTAGATACGGCCCTGGCGTATTGTGTCATCATGTGCCATTCATGAGGGGGTGCGGCCATTGTTAAAAGTAACAGCGGCAAGGGTAGACATTCACAAAAACCTTGGTGAGATATCGGAGAAGAAAACAAAACTATTGGGTCAAGATCTATCCAGCTATTTTCCTGACGTTAGGATTATGGGGGATAGAGTGTTATTCCTGCACTCCGAGAAGCGGCAAGCACTTTCCGTCTCCCAAAACCAGGCCAGCGTTCTGTGCGAGCCGGGTGACCTCCTGAGAGCAGCAGATGTAGGAGATATTATCGAGCGCCTCTTCGATGTGTTGTTGTTGGATGGAAGTGCCCAGGTTACCTTTTACTTAGCAGGTAACTTCCCCATCACAGATGGTAATGCTAATGCTATGGAGAGATCGTGGGACTTCGCTGACGCATATACTGTTACCAAGCTGAAGGAAATCGACGGCGTAGTCGGCCTGGGAGTACGTTGCATCGT
>DUSP01000118.1 GCA_012842575.1 Clostridia bacterium | reverse complement strand
CCCCCAGTACTATGGTACCGCCGGTATCAATTATATCATCCACCATTATGGCGATTTTTCCCGCGACTTTTCCAATTATATTCATGATTTCCGCCATGCCCGGTTCAGGCCTACGCTTGTCCACTATGGCCAAGGAAGCGCCGATTTTCTGCGCGAGGTCGCGTGCGCGCGCAACACCCCCTAAGTCGGGCGCCACCACGACGGCATGCTCGAAATGCTTTTCGTGGAAGTAGTCTGCGAGTATAGGGGCAGCGGAAAGATGATCTACCGGGATGTCAAAGAACCCCTGAATCTGGCCGGCATGGAGGTCCACCGTAAGAACCCTGTCAACGCCTGCCGTGGTCAAGAGGTTGGCCACCAGCTTGGCGGTGATTGGTTCCCGCCCGCGCGTCTTTCGGTCTTGGCGAGCATACCCGTAATGAGGGATCACCGCCGTTATGCGTCCGGCGGAGGCACGCCGCATGGCATCGATCACTATGAGGAGTTCCACCAAAGAGTCGTTTACCGGGGTACATATGGACTGTATTATGAATACGTCGCTTCCCCTGACATTTTCCTTTACTGTGACCTTTATCTCTCCGTTCGCAAAACGTCCCACTTCGATCTCGCCCATTTGCAGGCCCAAAACCTCGGCGATCTCAGCGGCGAGATCCGGTGTAGCAGTGCCGGAGAATACCTTGAGGTCGTCCTGTCTTCTGAATGGCACGTTGCTCCCCCTTCCCCCGTTAACCGATTCCCTTTTTCGTAACCCAACCCTCTTTGTTTACCTGGCGTTCCCTAGCGATCCCCAAAGCCTCTTGGGGGACGTCTTCCGTGATGGTGGAACCCGCCGCCACGTAAGCCTTCTCACCGACGGCCACGGGCGCTACCAGGTTCACGTTACAGCCGACGAAAGCCCGGTCTCCTATTCGAGTACGGTACTTCGTCTTGCCGTCGTAATTGACAGTCACAACTCCTGCTCCTATGTTAACCCCTTCCCCGATATCGGCGTCCCCTATGTAACAATGGTGATTTATTTTCGTGCCCGGGCCGATATTCGATCCCTTGACTTCCGCAAAGTTCCCTATTCGGACCCCGGCTTGAATATCCGAACCCGGACGAATATGGGAGAAAGGACCCACCGTTGCTCCGTCGCCTATACGACTCCCCTCCACGACGGAGTGCCACACCCTGGCCCGACGCCCCACAAAGGTATCTATCACCTGGGCGAAAGGCCCGATCGTTGCTCCCTCGCAAATGGTACTCTTTCCTTCGATGCACGTAAATGGGTAAATCGTGGCATCGGCCTCCAATACCACGTCGAAACCCACGAAAGTCGAGGCCACATCCACTATGCTGACTCCAGCCTCCATCCAACGCTGAAGAAGCCTCCTGCGGATGACGTCCGTGGCATGCGAGAGCTCGGCCCTCGTATTCACCCCCATGATGGATTCCGGTGGGTAAACCCGAAATGCCTCGACTTTCATGCCCTGTGAAGAGAACCATTTGATCACGTGGGGTAAGCAGTATTCTCCCAGCGCGTTACGGGTATCGAGGGAAGCGAGCGCCGCCTTCAGGAGTGTAGCGTCGAAGAAAAACAGCCCCCCCAAGACCTCCCTCACTGCCCGCTGCTCTGCGCTGGCATCTTTCTCCTCCACCACCTCAAGAACGCGACCCGACTCGTCCCTCAATACCCTCCCATACCCGCGGGGGTTTTCAATCAGGGTGGTAGCGATGGTACAGGCCGCTCCACCCCGGAGGTGCTGGTTGAACATCTCTAAGAGAAGCGTGGCTTCGACGAGCGGGGTATCCCCGTATAGGACACCTACAATCCCCTCATAGTCTATGAGTCGTTCCGACGCTAGGCGCACCGCGTGCCCCGTACCCGCTTGTTCCTCTTGGAGGACAAAGTCGGCTTCTTCGCCTCCTGCCGCCTTTACCGCATCTGCTTGATGACCTACCACCACAATGGGTCGTCCAAATCCGGCCTCTTTGATCACGTCCATGACTATCCTGATAATGGGTCGCCCCATAATCGAATGAAGAACCTTGGCTTTACCGGACTTCATCCGTGTCCCTTGCCCCGCCGCAAGCACAATCATACGGCAGTCTCGGTCCATCCTCGGCCTTTCCAAACAAATCATCTCCCGACCAGGGATATTCCAAAATGAAAGATAAAAGGGGACGTAGCGGACATCCCTGTCTGCCCTTTTGTTAGCCTGTCCCTTTACCCCGCCCGTCCCGTTCCCCGCCCGTCCTTTCGGCCTTTGGAACCAGCGGTCGAGGCTCACACCACCCGGCATGCGGGTCTGCACCGGGCGGTTCGCCAAGATTGACAGATGCTCGAGCCTACTCCGTTGGTATTATACAACAGCTCGAAGACGACGTCTGCTCACCAACGTCTAAGAGGACCCGGTAAGGACCCTCTTCACTTGCTTTCCGCCTCACCACGACGCAGGGCATTTGAGCCTACGGTATCTGGTGAGGACGCTCTTGACCGCGACACTCGCATATGCTACCCTGTATTTGGCAGATTTTGGTACCCCCAGGGGAAGAGGGCGTCACCGACGCATTTTTAACCTTGGGGGGATAACTTTTGTCGGATCTTTCGCTCACGAACTCGGCTACGAATGGGACTCTTCGGCCAAAATGCACTTTGAAGTTTCGGTTTCAATCCCTCATAAGCAGGCTGACGACGATCCATGGTATACGTTATTCGAGATCCTTTATCATGAAGCTTATGCCGATCCCGCTAGCCCTTTTCTTTCTTTTTGCTCCTCCCTCTTTTTTCCCATTTCCCTGGAAATTGAACCCCGTCTTCGCTGGGGATTCCATTTCACTCGTCGAACCCATCGACGGTTCAAAACATGTTCCCGTCGACGCCCATTTGATCTTCGATGTGCCGAGGGAAATTCTGACAACGGCAACCGAGGAACGCCCTCCTTCGGGATCTGAAACCGCCGAAGAATCCGCTCGCGAAGCATTCCCTCGCTTGGGCTTTCTCCTCACGGTTCAGGCCAAGGAGTCCGATCGGTATGCCACCAATCTTTCTGCTTTATCTTGCATAGAGGAACGTATAGAGGAACGTATAAGGGAACGCGACTCAAAGAAATCGGGCCTGACGACCACTCGAAAAGGCAGCACAAAAGCAAAGCCAACACTCCAACTTCTACCGGGAGACTTCACCCTTGACGTAGCACGAGGTCGACTGCGTTTCGCCCCGCAGGAACCCTGGGAGCGCCATTGTACCTATACTTTACACCTTTTCGTACTGGCCGTCGGCCAGCCACAAAAGCCGGGCACCGTCCTGGCCGCATCAGGGCCGTATACATTCAGAACCCAAGGAGGTAAATGCGGCCACCCTAACCGTCCGTGTCCCGACCCCGAACCCGGACCTCCTTCACGGTCTGAGCTCGATCCCCAACCCGAGCCATCTCCTGAACCGCAACCCGACCCGTCACCTGACCCGGAGCCAGAACCATCTCCTGACCCAGAACCAGAACCATCTCCTG
>DUSP01000019.1 GCA_012842575.1 Clostridia bacterium | reverse complement strand
TGAACGCCCTGACGTACGTTGTAACGACCTACTTCCTGTTGGTTGGGGGCATCTTCGCTTTTAAACGCTCAACCGAGGGCATCATTCCCCCTGATCCCTCTAGGGTGACTCCGGCCTATAAACTACGAGATGGTATCGACTACGAACCACTCGACACCCCTGTTGCTCTTGGCCATTACTTTATGTCCATTGCGGGAGCGTCTCCGATAATCGCCGCGGTGTTGGGAATGATTTGGGGATGGTTACCGGCGACAGTTTACTTGATTTTGGCGGTTACATTTTTGGGGACTCCAAACGAATACATGCACTTACTCATTTCCATGCGAAATGAGGCCAAATCGTTAGGCGAAGTGGTACAGAAAAAAATAGGTCAGTTATCGGGAACGTACCTAAGCGTTATTCTGCTGTTTGTTAGTTGTCTAACTTATGCGGTAATGATGGCAACAATGGCCGCTACCATGGCTAGTATTCCTACGACTGGCCTTCCGACACTTCTTTTAATACCTATTGCCATGGGTTTCGGGTACTTGCGACGAGTTTTGAAGATGAATCTGGCCATTGCAACCGTCATTGCTCTTGCGGCTTGGGGAATAAGCATTTGGCTTGGAATTGCCTATCCTATAAAGCTATCGGTACAAGGCTGGGGAATTTCTTTAGGGATTTACGTATGCGCGGCGTCATTCTTGCCAGTTTGGCTCCTCTTGGCACCGAGAGACTACCTTAACTCCTTCATACTGATAGTCGGGTTATTCCTTGGATCCCTAGCTTTGATTGTTGGCGGCCCAAAATTCGTGTTCCCTACTTTCACGTCGTGGACCTCTCCGATAAGGGGTTCCTTGTATCCGGCGATCATAGCGACAATTGGTTGCGGTGCGATCAACGGCATGCACGCCATAATCTCCATGGGTACAACCCCCAAACAAGTAAAAAGTGAGAAAGATGCCTACTGGATAGTATCCATTGGGACTAGGGGAGAAACCGTTATAGCTCTTCTTTCCATTGCCCTAGTAGCTGCATTCTATGATTATGGCGGATACGGGGCGGAAGTGGTGAAGAACCCGGGACCTGTGTTTTCCAAATCGTTGGGCGCTGCCCTGACTTACCTGGGCTTTAGCAGCGGAGTCGGGGCTACTATTGGTGGGTTAACATTGACTGGTTTTGTGATAACCACTATAGACAGCTACGTCAGGGCCGGGAGACTAGTATTAGGAGAACTCACCTCGAGGTCGAATACCATACGGTGGATGGGCATCCCTGTAGTGGGTAGTATTCTGGTTACAGGTACCGGCATCCTCCTCATGCTGTACGCTCCGTTTGGGCAGCTTTGGTCAGGGTTTTCACTAATAGCAATTCAGCTTACAATGTATGGTTACATTTTGGTATATTTAACGAGACTCGAAGAAGGAAAACCTCTCGATTCACATTTTTACCGGTGGGTTGCGGTGCCAGGTATATTCTTGGTCGTGACAACCATAACGGGCTTAGGATATTTCTTAGTTCGGTATATGAGTGTTGGTCAATGGATTCCATGCGTAATAATCGTGATTCTATATGCTATTACAATTCTAACGCTGGCACAGGTTTACAGGCGAGTTTGTACACTAAGGGCATCGAAGAAGCCGACTGCCGAAACAGTAGAGCATCCCACCGCTATTTAACTTAGACCGAAGGCAGCCAGGAGAAAAGTGCTATGGCGCTCCTTTAGTCACCTGACTTGTCTGATCCATGTGAGGCGATTGAAGGGGCGCCGGCTCCAAACGTAGAGCATCGGGAGGTTTGCGCGACCGTCAGTCACAAATATAAGGTTGGTGTCAACTACAAGGTGTCGGCCAGATGATCCTAGACGAGCGAATGGGGAACTGAATATGACGCAACGCAACTGCGACGCTCGGGAACGGAAACTTGAATACTGTTATTGCCCCACTTGTAAAAGGATAAGATATGCCGCGGAGTTAGAGATTACCGAATTGGGCCTAAGATGTCCAGTATGCAAGAGTCGCGACTTAGAAGAGCCCGGATGGGTTGTTTGTCCCTATGTTACGGCGTCTGCCTGGGTAAAATGTCCACGGTCGGGGGCCGGGCTTACTAAAAATGAATACGGGATCCAATGTTCTGAACGATGTCACTTCAGGCAATAGTCCTGTGCCTTTTTGGCCCTTTGTCCGGCCGATATCAAAGATTTTATCACGGAGATTTTCTGACGCTTGGCCCCCGTCCATTCCCATTCAAGTAGTTTTTAATTGTTGGCTGCAACCATCTTGAATCCCGCTGAATTCTAGTGCTCAAACTCATACCACAATGCAAAAAATCCATTACTGCAAAAAATCCATTGCGGAAGCAGGAACTTTCGTCGCGATGTAGAACTAAAACACAGTTTCAGAAACGGTGTTTTACTTCGTTGAGACTATGGCAGTTTTCCGCGAAGCGAAACATCGCGCTTGAAGTGGGGTGTTCAACAAAAATGGCTCCTTTAACGTACTTAGGGATGAAGCTCAAGAACCCCATACTGGCAGGTGCCGGCGAACCCACTGTTGATTATGAGCATATGGCAAGAGCGTTAAGCCAAGGTGTTGGAGGCGTGGTTACTAAGTCCGTTTCCTTCTCAAGAGAGCTCGCTGCTTCTTACGAGCACTGTCGGTGGGCAATATTGGACCAGGACAGAAGGATATGTTCGCGAGGAGAGTTTCCAAAGCATTTTACGTTTTTCGGCCGAGGCGGGATTCCTCTCGAGCCCAAAGGCTGGCTTGACGAAATTAAGAAGACAATGGAACTGGCTGATCGAGTAGGGGCAGTAGTCATCGGAAGTGTTGCCACAGGGCGATTGGAGGACATGGTGGAATTCGGGTGTAAGTTAGAGCGGCTTGGGATTCCTGCAATAGAAATCGACGCAGGATGTCCACACCCGGGGGAAATCGGCGGATCCGAGAAGGAACTAGAGCTCGTGACCTCGGATGATGTAGCGAGGGCTATCGTTAAAGCCATGAGATCCGAGATCAGGATACCTTTAGTCTACAAAATATCACCGGAAGTCTCCGATATTGTCAAGACTTGCCAGGTAGTAATGGAAGCCGGGGCCGATGGCGTGGTTATCGGTAATCGGTACCGGGGTTTTCTCGTTGATATATGGTCAGGACGCCCGATACTCGATAGCTGGGGAGGAATCGGGGGGCCATGGGTATTACCCCTGACTCTCAGATGGGTATCAAAGGTATTCGAAAGCGTGAAGGACATCACGATATCGGGTTCTAACGGAGTGGGGAGTTGGGAGGATATCGTGCAGTTTATCATGGCTGGAGCAACCACGGTGCAGGTGTGTTCGGCAATAATGGTGCACGGATACGGAATTCTTGGAGACATGATAAGGCAAGTCGAGGGATTCATGGAAGCCCAGGGGTATTCCTCTTACGACGAGATAAAAGGCATCGCGGTAAGGCGAGCAAAAAGCTATCAGGAGCTATATAGTGACGCAAAGATCGCTTCGATTGATGACGATCTTTGTACGAGATGTTATTCGTGCCAAGATGCATGCTTCTATGGAGGTATCACAACCACCCCGGACGGTCCTCGGATCGTAAATCAATGTAAGGGCTGCGGGATGTGCGAGATGACATGCCCTGAGGGGGCTATACGTTTGGTTCCGAGAACGGAGGTGCGGTGTTGCGTTGGGGAGTGATCGAACCAACCAGCCTTGCCACCCGATTGTTGGGAGAATGCGGCTGGGTAAAGGAGCTATTATCGGAGACGACCGATGGAATCTCCGTCGGTATAAGTGAACTCGGGCCCGGGGACCAATTACCTTCAAGGATACACCAGTCAGTGGAGGTTTTTTACATCCTTTCGGGCACGGGCAAGGTACGGATAGGAAGCGAGACCTCGCCTCTGAGAGCGGACGTTTTCACGGTCGTCCCCCCAAGGGTGGAGCACTCTGTCATTAATGATGGAAAGTACCCATTGCGGATGCTCTATTTCATTTTGGGCGAGAAATCTGAACAGAGAGAAGGGAAGGGCGAATGATACCACGGGCACTGGAAGAGAAGATGGAAAGTGACCTGCGATCTCTGAAAGACCAAGGCCTCTGGGGGGTACGGAGGATTCTATCAAGCGCTCAAGGGCCGCGTGCTGTCCTGGATGGTCGCGAGACGGTGATTTTGACTTCCACCAATTACCTTGGTCTTGCATCGGATCCAGATGTAGTCGCCGAGGCTACACGAATTCTCCAAACGCATGGGGCCGGAGAGGCCTCGGGTCCAAGGATCTGCGGGGTAACTGACATACATCTGCAGTTAGAGGAGTATATCGCCAGGTTCCATAAGACCGAACGGGCAGTGTTATTTGCCTCCTGTTTTCTGGCCAATGTCGGTGTAATCACGGCACTGATGGGAAAGGAAGACGTAATCTTCAGTGATGCCTTAAACCATGCAAGTATCGTAGACGGTTGTCGCTTAAGTGGGGCCAAGATCCAGGTATACCCGCACCTCGACCTTAAGGCGCTAGAAGATGGTTTGAGGTCGGCTGGGGGATACAGGTGCAAGATGATAATCACAGACGGAGTATTCAGCATGGACGGGGATGTTGCTCCGCTGCCCGAGTTAATCGAGATCGCGAGGCGCTATGAGGCCATTCTGGTTGTTGACGACGCTCACGCCACGGGGGTTCTTGGGAGGAGCGGAAAAGGGACGCCTGAGCTGTTCGGGGTCGAAGGTCAAGTGGACATTATAACAAGCACCCTTGGAAAAGCAATGAGTGGATCTATCGGCGGTTACGTTGCGAGCACCGCTCAGATAGTGGAATACATGATACAACGCGCCAGAACCTACCGCTTTACCAACGTCGTACCGGCGGCGACTGTAGCCACTGCCCTTGCCGCATTCAAGAAGCTTGAGAGTCATTCCGAAACAATACTGGGCCGTCTTCGTGAAAACACAAGATACTTCAAGGATGCACTTAGCGCGGCAGGGTTTGAAATCGCCCCCTCTCAGACGCCGATTGTGCCTGTAATGGTCCGCGACGGGGCACTAGCTATGGACATGAGCGCTCGCCTTCTCGAAGAAGGGGTTTTTGTGCAAGGCTATTCATATCCTGTCGTTCCGAGGGGCGAGGAGAGACTCCGTTGTATCGTGTCGGCCGCTCACACCCGTGAAGATCTCGATTTTGCAGTTGACGCGTTCAACCGTGTTGGGAAACGCCTGAAGCTTATCGCCTAGGTTCGGATTCAACCGAGATGTGAGTTCGATACCACTCGTAGCAGGAGGGACTATGCATGGCAGAACTTATTATCAATCCGCACAAAATTCGCCGAGAAACAGGGTTAGATCTGTTTGAGGATTTCCTGTTCCCCAAACTGCAACTGGCCTCATGGAAAATGCACGGCCCATTCCTCCTCAAAGTAGGGAAGAACACCTATGCCTTTGGTCGCATGCACGAGCGTGGGTATTTTCAGGGAAAGGTCCTCCCCACGGACTTCAAGCCAACTTACTTCAGAGCATATTTTCTGTTCGAACCTGGTCCAGAAGTCATTCATCCCGACGCGTCGAAGGCTATTGCAGATCTATGCGGAGGGGAATCTCTGATAGCGGGCTATGACTTACCAGTTGCCTTCTATAACCAGCTCAGAGGAAAGGTAGACTTGAGATTTAAGGAAAATTCGTGTGCTCCCCAGGGCTCTGTGGTCCGAGTCTCTACGGAATATGTAGAAGCCGCTTTGAACACCCTTCGGGAGGAAGTTGGGAGGGTGGCCTCAACTCTTGTCGACGGCCTTTGCACTGACAAGAAGGCGATCCTGAAGGAGGCCATGAAGGTATCAGGACGTGGTCGTTTCAAGCTACTCGATAAGTACCTACAAAACAACGGTCTTTCAGCAGTTATCGTTTCCTCCCCTTTGAACGTTCAGGAGATTGCTGGAGTTCCTCAAAAGACCAACCGCGGTGGGGTCTATGCACTTTATGCCAAAGACGGCAATGAAGTCGCGGTACTCGTAACGGATGAGGCCGGGATCTTACGTCAGGGAGACGGGGGCATCCTTAAATGCGCCGAATTTTCAAAACTGATTCCAGAGGGCGTCATAGGTTTTGAAGATGAAGATTTAGGGATGGGTGCTTTTATAGGTCTTGGTCTTGAGTCACGGCCTGTAAAGCCTGCCTCTAGTATACTGAGAGATTGGAGAGAAGAATGGGCTGGTAACGACCTGGCTTTCTATATCGTTGCCGGTATGGCCACCAAAGATGCGATTGAAATGGCCCTTCAGGAAACCCATCGTCGCGTGGCAGAGCAGTTACCCATATCTGAGGCTGATGTGTACGGCTTTTACACCTTCCAGCTCCAACGTTTTATGGACAATTACGGGGTTCCGTTGACACATGAGGTATACTTCGCGAATCTGCACTCCGGAAATAGGAGCGAATCACCATCTTGCTTTAAGAATTACCCTGTTACGAAAGCAAGCAACTCTCTCAAACTGGACACCGGTGTAAAACTCTACGATAATTACGGGTACCTCCGTGCCGTATCGGACATAGCGAGAACGCTCTGTTTCGACGAAGTCGGGAAAGAGGTATATGACCTTTTGGAACACACGATGCTCGAGAAAGGCATTCCCGCAGCGGTTCCAGGAGCAACAGGTGAAGACGTCTACATGGCTTCGTGCGCAGAAATCAACGCCAACATTCCGTTTTTGAGGGATAGAGGCTTTATTCCGGTAACCATCGACAAACTTGAAGAAGTCTACACGCGGGACGTGGGTCATCTTCTGGGGAAAGAGGAGCCTGCAAACTTATGCTTCAAGAGGGGGGAGATGTCACGGTTTAAACCGGGAATGGTCGGATGTTACGAACTGCAGTGGGGGTACAGGAGATACTCGCTCGGAATCGAAGACAGCTTTGCAGTCACCGAAGAAGGGCCGATTGTGTTTACGAGATGACATAGCTCTGATTGATGCCGTAGCTCCCTGAACCGTGGTTTAACAACAGGAAAAACACACCGTGGTCTAACAACAGGAAGAACACTAATCATTAATAAAGGGGGTCCCAAAGATGCTGGGCAAAAGGCTAGTGATAGGCAAAAGGCTACTGGCTTGTTTGTTGGTTGTGGCACTTGCGGTGGTGATCATGGGGTGCGCCGGGCAGACCGCTTCGGAAAAGAAAGGCGAGCAAGAGCAAGCGCAAGAGCAAGCGAAAGAACAGCAACAGCAACCCGCGCAGAAGGTAGTGATCAAGTACAGTCACAACTATCCGTCAACCTTTTCGCATTATAAGGCTGCCGAGAAATTCAAGGAATACGTAGAAGCCACCAGCCAGGGCCAAATTGAAGTTCAACTCTATCCAAACGCGCAGCTTGGGACCAACCGCGAGCAAGTTGAAGGCGTCCAACAGGGAAGCATTGAGCTCGTAGTACAACCGACGGCGTTCTTGACTGTATTCGTACCTGAAATGCAGGTGCTAGACTTGCCTTTCATGTTTAAGTCCGTTGACCAAGCATGGAAGATACTTGATGGAGATGTTGGCATGGACCTGCTAGGGCACCTTGAAGGAGTGGGTCTGAAGGGTTTAGCGTATACCGGTATGGGATTCAAACAAATCACGACGGGTAAGAATCGGGCCGTAAGGACCCCGGAAGATCTGAAAGGCCTCAAGATGAGAATCATGCAGTCACCCATTATTCAGGCGCAATACGAAGCTTGGGGGGCCGTCCCGGTCCCAACTTCGCTTCAAGAACTTTATAACGCCTTACAGCAAGGTGTTGTTGACGGGCAGGAAAACGACATCCGAACAATCTATACTCAAAAGTTCTACGAAGTACAGACAAACATGACAATATCAAACCACGCCTTTTTGCCGTCAGTGATGATGGTTAATAAGAAATGGTTTGAGGGACTTAGCAAGGAGCACCAGGATATTATCAGAAAGGGCGCCAGAGTGGCTGTGGAACTTGATAGAAGTCTCCTTGTGCAAGATGAGGCTGCGGCACTGAAATCCATCGCGGATTACGGACTTAAGATAGTCGAGCTATCTGAGGACGAAAGAGAAGCATTCCGCAAGCCAATCCTTCCCATTTACGATCAAATTAGGCAAAAGATCGGATCCGAAATAGTCGACGCTTTTGTGAAGGCAACGCAGAGTGAATGAGGAAGAGGCGCTATGAAACTGACGAAATTGTTAAACATCGTTGAAGAAACGGTCTGCGGCGTAAGCCTCCTGTCGGCCATCTTCCTTATGTTTACGAACGTGGTCTTGCGATATGTGTTTCATACGGGGATTTTTTGGTCAGAGGAAATAGTCATTTACCTGATCATCTTTGCGAGCTTCATGGGTGGAAGCGTATGTAGCAGGAAGCGAATGCATCTATCGGTAGATCTATTCCCGGGGCGGCTAAAAGGAAGGCCACTTACGGTAGTCGGAGCTGCAATCGAAGCTCTGAGCTGTATAGTGTCCGCAGTGATTGCGATCATTGCGTTTCGCACAATACGTCAAATGATGATGACAGTTGAAGTAAGTCCGGCTGCGAGGATTCCAATGTATATTCCGTATTCGGCTATTCTGCTGGGTTTTGGTTTAATGACAGTGAGATTCTTCATTAACGTTGTCACCATGTTAAGGCGAAATCAAACAACAGGTACTTAGCTTTACCTCTTATCCCAAGGGGGGTCCGCCTTTGGTAGTCTTCCTTTTGCTCTTGCTATTTGCCGGTATCCTTGTGGGCGTGCCTATTTTGATTAGCATGTGTCTCGCAGCTGTAGCATCTTTGTTCCTTTTCACTAACCTTCCTCCAAACATTATCGTAAGCCGTATGTTTGCCGGGCTCGACAAATTCGCCATAATGGCCATGCCCTTCTACATATACGCAGCGGACCTCATGGGAGCCGGAGGGCTTTCAAGGAGGATAATGGATCTGGCGGTAACCCTTCTTGGGAATATTAGGGGCGGTCTAGCTGCAGCAACGGAACTAGCCTGCATGTTCTTTGGTGCCTTATCAGGCTCGAGCCCCGCAACTGTGGTGGCGATCGGTTCTCTCTCCTATCCAGAGCTCATAAGGAGTGGGTACGGAAAGAGATTTGCTACAGGTTTGCTCTGTTCCTGCGGATCCGTGGCCATACTCATCCCCCCGAGTATAACTATGATCGTCTACGCTTCGGTAACCGGCACCTCCGTCGGGGCTCTGTTCATGGGAGGAATACTTCCAGGAATAGTGTTCGGTTTGTTCATAATTGGCTACTGCATTTGGTATGCATATACGCAGATGGAGGCACCGCAAGAGAGATATAACAACCGAAGATTAGTGACGGGGAAAGCAGCCCGCGAGGCGCTTTGGGCTTTGGGGGTACCTGCTATTATTCTCGGAGGGATATATCTTGGAGTATTTACTCCGACGGAGGCGGGTGGCGTCTCCGCAGTCTATGCGATCATAGTCGGGATGTTCGTATATAAGGAACTCACATTACGAAAGCTCGTACAAACCACTGTAAAGTCCGCAATCACCATGGGGCAGGTGATGCTCCTAACTGCAGCGGCATCAGCGGTTAGCTGGTTACTTACTATGGGTCAAGCCGCACAGATCTTGGCGAATGTCGGCCAGTTCTTCTCCACTTCACCGGTGGCATTTCTTATGTTCGTCAATATAGTGCTTCTCATCCTCGGGATGTTCATGGATCCTACTCCGATCAATTTGATTATATCACCTTTACTTCTCCCGATTGCAGTAAGGCTTGGAATACACCCGATTCATCTCGGAATCGTTTTAACCGCTAATCTTGCCATCGGAATGTTTACACCTCCGTTTGGTTTAAACCTGTTCGTCGTGCCCACTGTGACTGGGGAGAACATCTCAAATACCATTAGTGCCGTTATTCCATTTGTAATTATCTGTATACTGGCGTTGTTGGTTATTACCTACGTTCCCGCCATAACTCTTTGGATACCGCGCTTAGTGTACGGTCACGTATAACGAGGGTGTGATGATGTAAAAACACGCGTCGGGGAGGCGACCGAGTTGAAATTCGATTACTATGCGCCCAGTAGCGTGGAGGAAGCTGTTAAGTTGCTCGAACAGACGGAAGGCCGGGGGTCCATTAAGGCGGGAGGTACAGACCTTTTGCTCCAAATGAGGAACCATAACACCTTTGGAAGGTGCTGGGCTTGTCGCGCCTGCACATATCCGGCCTGCCCAAAGAAAAAACTGGACCCCCCCAGTGTGTTGATCGGCATCATGCGTATCGGTGATCTTCGGGGAGTAGCCCTAGAGAATGGACACTTGAGTATTCGAGCTGCCACCGTTATCAACAGTTTGGCCTCGAATGCGATCGTAAAAAAGCATTTACCGTTACTGGCAGAAGTGGCGCAGCAAATTGGCTCTGAAGAGCTTCGGAATCTAGCGACGGTTGGGGGGAACGTGTGCAATGCCGATCCGGTAGCGGACCTCGTTCCTTGTCTTATGTCGCTGGACGGGCGGGTTCTTGTATTGGGTCCTTCTGGTACACGAGAAATGCGATTAAGCGAATTCATCACATCTAGGAATAAGGTCAGGCTGGAAACCTCAGAGATACTTCTGGAAGTAAGGGTGCCTCTCGAGAACCTGGTCAGTAGCGGCTACCAACGCTATTCTTCATCGCCCGTGATGGGGCGCACGTTAAGTGCGGCTATGGCGACGATCCGACAAAGCGATGGGGGTTACGATTTACAGGTGGCGGTATCGGGCCTTTCGCTTAAGCCGGTCGTCTCAACAATAGCCTTGTCGTACGACAAAATAAGAAGCTTTGATGTCAAAAAAGAGGCCGAGCAGATAGTCCAAGGGATTAAAGCGGTGGATTTCTGGGGGTCCAGTACAGCCTATAGAAAACATCTCGCGACGCTGGCTACTAGCAAGTCAATTGCATCAGCTCTGAGAGGGGTTGGGCCATCATGAGCAAACACTCGATCATGGTTAACATAAATGGGTCCGATGCGGAGTACGAAGTCGATTCGTCGGACACTCTGCTCAGCTTGATTAGGGAAAAGGCCGGGCTGACCGGTACCAAGCAGGGGTGTAATACGGGCGAGTGCGGTTCTTGCACCGTTTTGGTCAATGGTAAACCGGTGAACAGCTGTCTCATGTTGGCCGTAGAAGCCGACGGTGCGCAGATAACTACAATTGAGGGACTGAGTGCGAATGGGCTTCACCCTGTTCAGCAAGCGTTCATAGATGCGGGGGCAGTACAGTGCGGTTACTGTACGCCAGGAATGGTGCTGGCCGCAAAGGCGCTTCTCGACTCAAATCGGTCTCCCTCTGACGATGAGATAAAGAGAGCGATTGACGGCCACCTCTGCCGTTGTACCGGATATAAGAAGATCATAGATGCGGTTAAGATTGCCTCGAAGAAGCTGCTTGAGGAGGGATCATGATATGCAGCGGCGTTGGGTCGGAAAAGGCATTCCCTCAATTGTGGCGGCAGAAAAGGTCACTGGGAAGATGGTCTTCGGAACGGACTTCGCTCTGCCCGG
Source organism: Clostridia bacterium (assembly GCA_012842575.1). Taxonomy (GTDB): domain Bacteria; phylum Bacillota; class Sulfobacillia; order DUSP01; family DUSP01; genus DUSP01. The sequence continues at coordinate 2,360 of DUSP01000019.1, read as the reverse complement.
CATGTTGTACGGAAAGGTTCTTCGTAGTACCGTTCCTCACGCTAGGATAAAGCGTATCGATACGACGAAAGCCGAGAGACTGCTAGGAGTGAAAGCTGTCATAACAGGTGCCGACTGCCCTGAGCATAAGTACACCGTGGCAGGCCAACCGGTTGCCGACATGACGATTCTCGCTCGGGAAAAGGTCTATTACGTTGGAGACGAGGTGGCGGCGGTAGCAGCTATCTCCGAAGACATTGCAGAAGAGGCGCTAGAGCTCATAGAAGTCGAATATGAAGAGCTGCCGGCAGTATTCGATCCTGAAGAAGCGATGAAAGAAGGGGCACCTATCCTCCACGAGGAATTGGGTTCGAATATTGCCTCACACCTTGATTTTGTCCGAGGAGACCCGGACGAGGGCTTCGCTTCCTCGGATGCGATCGTTGAGGGTCACTTTGAGACCCAAATGGTGCATCAGTGTTACCTCGAACCACACGGAGCCGTAGCCGCTTGGAGTGGAAGCGGTAAGCTAACGATGTGGATTCCAACGCAGTCGGCCACCTTGTGTCGGATGACTTATGCGAAGGCGCTTGGTCTTGATCCTAAAGACGTACGAATTATCCAGCTACCTCTTGGGGGAGCCTTTGGGGGTAAGCTTGAGTACAAATTGCATCCCATAGTAGCCCTCCTGGCAAAGAAGGCAGGAGCTCCAGTAAAACTGGTCAACTCCAGACGGGACGAATTCCTTGCAGGTACTCCGAGGGTTCCCATGAAGTTTTATGTACGACTTGGAGGGAAAAAAGACGGTACCTTTACGGCCAAGGAAATGCGGATTATTGCCGGGAACGGAGCTTACACCTATTATGCGCCGCCTATTCTAGTTAGCGCTGCCACAAGACATGACTGCCTCTACAGGATAAAAAATATCAGGACGAAGGCTTGGGCCGTGTACACGAACCAACCGGCAACCAGTTGCTTCCGCGGTTTTGGGAATCCTCAAAGTCACTTTGCATTCGAGTCCACAATAGATATGCTTGCACACGAACTCGGAATCGATCCTTTGGAGATAAGGCTCCGTAATGCGAGCCAGTCCGGCGACGTAACGGCTCATGGATGGAAGATGTACTCAGTGGGATTAACTGACTGCCTGAAAAAAAGCGCGGAAGCCCTCGGTTGGGAGGAAAAAAAGAAGAACAAAAAGCCCTACCGGGGCGTGGGTATAGCGTCCTGTCTCCACGTATCAGGAAACCGCTCTTTCCTTCCATTCTTTGATGGTTCGGGTGCAATGGTAAGAGTTGACGGTGATTGCCACGTTACCGTGTACTCCGGTGAACCCGATGTAGGACAAGGCCTTCGAACCACCTTTGCCCAAATCGCGGCCGAGGAGCTCGGCATTCCGCCATGGGACATAGAGGTCGCACTTGTAGACACCGAAATAAGCCCCCATGGTCTCGGAACATATGCCGACCGGGCAACGACACTTGGAGGCAACGCGGTAAGAATTGCTGCCATGGACGCAAAGCGTCAGCTTCGCGAGACGGCGGCGCAAATTCTTGGTATTGCGGCGGGAGAAATAAGCTTCGGAGACGGCATGTTCTATTCCAGCGATGACCCGGAAAGAAAAGTAAGTCTTGCCGAGACTGCAAGAAAAGCAAGCTATCTCCGTGGCGGCGCTCCTATAGTAGGACACGGCACCTTCATTCCTCCTGATGTAGTAATGATCGACCCGAAGACAAAGTACGGAAACATCTCTTGTGCTTATCCGTTTGCAGTTCATGCCGTAGAAGTTGAAGTTGACCCCGAGACCGGAAATGTAAAAGTTCTGAAATTCGCCGCGGCCCACGACCTTGGATATGCCATTAATCCCCTAGCATCCGAAGGGCAAATCGAAGGCGGAGGAACGCAAGGGATCGGGTACGCGCTCAGGGAGGAACTAGTTACCGGCTCATTAGGAACTGAAAATGCGAGTTTCCGTGCCTACGAGATACCTCGAGCGTCTGAGATGCCAGAATTCGTTCCAATACTTGTGGAATCCAACGATCCCAATGGTCCGTACGGAGCGAAGGGTCTTGGAGAGCCAGCATTGAACGCGACGGCTGCAGCAATTGCCAATGCGATTTTTGATGCTGTAGGCATAAGGGTTACACGAATACCGGTGACACCTGAACGAATGCTCAATTTGCTGAACGAAAAGCTCAAGACCGAAGGAAAGCCGCTTTCTTCGGGTTAGGCAAAATGGGTGAGCGACAGGGGGATTATCTCGGAGGTAGTCCGCATGAACCAACGTGACGCCGTATTCAGAGCCCTGTTTAACGAGGCTACCGGTGGTCTCGGCAAGACCCCGGTTCCAACGGGTACTTACATTCCGTGCGCTGTTGGTG
>DUSP01000033.1 GCA_012842575.1 Clostridia bacterium | reverse complement strand
CTACACACCCGTTCGGGCAGGCCATTATTTCAACGAAGTGGTACATCCTGCTCCCCGTCTTGACGGATTCGAGAAGGCGAGATGCGTTGCGCAGGCCATGGCACACAGCCACCCTCACCACTTCGCCTTCCAGGGTAATAGCCGCTTCCCTAACTCCCTCGAACCCACGTACGGCATTGAATTCTAGGGTGCCGAGTTCGGTCCCCGTGACAAGCTCGTACGCGGTCCTGAGTGCGGCCTCCATCACCCCGCCCGTAGCGCCGAAAATGGCGCCGGCCCCAGTGGACGCTCCCAAGGGCGCGTCAAAGCGGCTTTCCGTCAACGACAAAAAGTCAATGCCGGCGCCCTTGATCATCCTGGCAAGTTCCCTCGTAGTGAGAACGGCGTCCACGTCTCTATAGCCGCTTGCGTTAAGTTCCGGCCGCTGTGCTTCCATCTTCTTGGCTGTACAGGGCATCACGGAGACGCTGTAGATTTTATCCGGCGGCACTTTTTGTATTTCGCTGAAGTACGTCTTGATCAACGCGCCCATCATGGCCTCGGGCGATTTACAGGTCGAGACGTTGGGTAGGAATTCGGGGAAAAAGTGCTCGCAATACCTCACCCAACCCGGGCTGCAGGACGTAAGGAGTGGCAGCGGACCTCCCTCGGCGAGTCGTTCCAAGAGCTCCGTGACCTCCTCCATAATGGTGAGGTCGGCCGTAAATTGTGTGTCGAATACCCGGTCAAAACCGAGCATCCTCAAGGCCGTAACCATCTTACCGGTAATGAGAGACCCAGGGGGCATACCGAACTCCTCACCGAGGCTGGCCCGTACGGCAGGGGCCACCTGGACCACCACGTACTTGTCCGGATCGGCGAGCGCCCTTTCGACGTCCTCTATGGCATCCCGCTCGTAGATGGCGCCGACGGGGCACACGTTGATGCACTGCCCGCACGAGACACAAGAAATCTCGCCGAGGCCCCGACCGAACGCCGGCGCGACGAGCGTCCTGATTCCCCGATAGGAAGGTCCGATGGCCGCTACTCCTTGTACCTCATCGCATACGCGAACGCACCTTCCGCATAATACGCACTTGGAAGGATCCCTAACGACGCTTGGGCTTGACTGGTCTTTGGGAAGCTCTCGGGGCTTGAGAGCGCTGTTCACCTCGTTAACTCCCAGATCCTGCGCCAGCGATATCAGCTCACACTGGCCGCCGCGCGGGCAGGTGGGGCAGTTTTGAGGGTGCCTGCCCAGCAGGAGCTCTACTATCATTTTCCTCGCATCCCGGACGAGGGGGGAGTTGGTCTTTATCTTCATCCCTTCTTGAACCGGGTAAACACACGAGGCGACTAGGTTCTTTGCTCCCTCCACTTCCACCACGCATACCCGGCATGCCCCTTCGTCCGGAACGGAAGGGTGGTGACACAAGGTCGGTATCTTGATCCCCGCCGCCTCCGCCGCCTGGAGGATCGTGACTCCCCTGGGCACCTGAACCGCCCTCCCGTTTATGATCACCGTCACCGGCCTGGCCTCGGGCCATTCCGGAACACGTTCGGGTCGGACCGGGGCTAAAGGCTCAGCCCCGCCGAGAATATTGGGATTTAAAGCACTCATTCGTCCTGAATCACTTTTATCCATCGGATTGTACCTCCGTTCCATAAATCCGAAGTTCCATGTCACGCCGTGGCGAAGGCCGCCCTTTTGTTCATGTGGTCATTTTCACATTCACATAGATCGGAAGTTCTAGGTCACGCCGCGACTTATGCCACGCCTTTCTTCTTTTCTGTCGTAGCGTCTGTTGCAACGCCTTCGCCCTTTTTACCGGTTACTTTGGAAATTGCGGCGAACTTGCATTTCTGAACACAAGTGCCGCACTTGGTGCACTCTTCCTGATCGATAACATGGGGTTTCTTGATTTCTCCCGATATCGCCCCCGCCGGGCAGGCGCGTCGGCACGCACCGCAACCGGTGCAGAGGGACGGATCTATTTCGTAGCGGAATAACGACTTACATACGCCCGCCGGACATACACCTTCGTAAACGTGGGCCTCGTATTCATGTCTAAAATACTTCAGCGTACTCAAAACCGGGTTGGGTGCCGTCTGCCCGAGACCGCAGAGGGCCGAGGCCTTGACGAGATTCGCCAAGCGTTCGAGGCGCTCTATATCCCCGGGTTTACCCTTTCCGCCGGTGATTCGTTTCAATATTGCCAGCATCTGGGACGTACCCTCACGGCATGGGGTGCACTTGCCGCAAGATTCGTCAGCGGTGAACTCCAGGAAGAACCGGGCAACGTCCACCATGCACGTCTCTTCGTCCATGATCACCATACCGCCCGAGCCCATGATGGCGCCCAGCTTCGACAGCGACTCGTAGTCGACCGGTGTATCCAGGAATTCCGCCGGGATACAGCCCCCCGAAGGGCCTCCCGTCTGAACGGCTTTGAACGTCTTTCCGTTGGGGATGCCGCCGCCGATGTCGAAGATTATTTCCCGCAACGTCGTTCCCATGGGGACTTCGACTAATCCGGTGTTGACGATTTTGCCGGCGAGGGCGAACACCTTGGTACCCTTGCTCTTCTCAGTGCCGATGCTGGCGAACCACTCCGCGCCGTTCAGTAGGATCGCCGGCACGTTGGCTAAGGTTTCCACGTTGTTGATGACGGTGGGTCGGCCCCACAGGCCCTTTTCGGCCGGGAATGGCGGCCGCGGTCTCGGCGTACCCCTCTTACCTTCAATAGAAGCCAGAAGCGCAGTCTCTTCGCCGCATACGAAGGCGCCAGCTCCCACCCTTATCTCTGCGTCAAAGGAAAAGCCGCTCCCAAACAAGTGCTCCCCAAGGAAACCGAGGCTGCGCGCCTGATCGATGGCCAATTCCAACCGTTCGAGGGCCAACGGGTATTCGGCCCTCACGTAGAAGTAGCCCTTCTCCGCACCGATGGCGTAAGCGGCTATAGCCATCCCCTCGATGACCCTATGGGGATCGCCCTCGAGGATGCTGCGGTCCATGAACGCACCGGGGTCGCCTTCGTCCGCGTTGCATACCACGTATTTCGGGCGTCCGGAGTACCCTCGCGCAAATTCCCATTTCCTCCCCGTGGGGAACCCCGCTCCCCCGCGCCCCCTGAGCCCTGACGCTTTTATGATCTCGATCACGGCTTCCGGCGTCATCTGGGTTACGGCTTTTCTCAAGGCATCGTATCCACGGTTTTGGATGTACTCATCGACGTTGGTGGGATCAATGATTCCACAGTTCTGCAAAACGATTTTTTTCTGAAGGGTAAAGAACGGCATTTCGTCAACGGTACGTAGCGACCGCTTGGTGAGCGGATCAACATACAGGAGCCTTTCTACGGGTTTTCCTTGACGTAGATGCTCCGCGGCTATCTCAGGTACGTCTTCTTCCTTCACCTTCGCATACAGGGTCTTTTCCGGCTCCACGACCACCACCGGACCGAGGTCGCACGATCCTATACAGCCGGTCTCCACCACTTGGTACTTTCCGCTTAGAACGGGGTCTTGGAATACGGCCTTGCGCATTGCGGCAAGGACGTTACGGCAGCCCGACGACACACATCCCTGGCCCCCACAAACGTAGATCCTCGCCGCCTTTTTCGTATCTTGCATGTCTCTCCCTCCGTCCTCCTCTTTCTCCTGGCTCCTTTCAGACTTCGGGGGCAGGTTATCCCTGCCCCCCTTCCGCAGCGGGACAACTAGTTCTGGTCTGCTCGCGCCGCCTTGGCCGCTTCTTTGCGAGCCTTCGGGTAGTCAATGCCCTCGGTCCGCGCAAACCACTCCCAGTTGGAAGCGAGACAGTTGTACCGCTCCTCTACCCTCGCATATTCGAGCTCCGGATCCCTCTCGAAATCCCACTCCGGCAAGACGGCGTCCTTCTCGCCCTTCACGATCCGTAAGTTACGAAGCTTTTCCTTCCAGAACTCCCTGGCTTGTTCGCTCTTTGACTTGAGCTCCTTCGCCGTAGCAGCCCTCATCATGACACACACCCCCTGGGCTTTCCCACATTATCGGTAAGACGACGGTGTTTACCTACCGCGTTTACCCTTGTGTGCTTCACTTACCGTTCGCCCTAGCCCGACCCGTGTCTCTAACGTTCACCCTATGGGGAAAGCAAGAGGCGTGCCAAAACCCGTCGTTTCCACGGGAGCCTTGGCACGCCTCAATTTCAAGAATTCCAGGCTACACTGCTCGGGGGCAGCGTGTTCAGAAAAATGGACTACTGCCCAACGGCGTCACAATTTTGAACATCGTCCCGCGCGCCTTTTGGGTTTGCGCTGATGCCAAGTCTCTTCATTATCTCATGAAAAGTGGTACGACCAAGCCCTAGGCTTGCCGCCGCACGAGCCTGTACCCCTCCGGCTTCGCGCAGAGCCTTGAGAATGAGTGCTCGTTCAAATTCTTGAACCGCCTTCTTGAACGGAACTCCGGAGATGGCATCGGGTACGATTATCGGTTCTTCGGCTATTTCCCTTGGAAGATCTCTTAGGTCCACAAGTTCCGAATCGGCCAGTATGACCGCTCGCTCGACGACGTTCTCGAGCTCCCTTACGTTTCCAGGCCATGAGTATTTGGAGAGCTTGGCCATGGCTTCCTCCGTGAACCCCCGGATCTTTTTGCCGGTCTTATGGACATACCGGTTCAAAAAATGATTTGCCAAGAGCGGGACGTCGCCCTCCCTCTCGCGCAAGGGGGGAAGGACGATCGATACTACATTCAGACGGTAATATAAGTCCGACCGGAACGTACCGGCGGCAATGGCCTCTTCCAGGTTCCGGTTGGTGGCCGCTATGATTCTCACGTCCACCTGCCTCGGCTTGGTTTCACCAACCCTGATGAACTCTCCCGTCTCGATGACACGCAGTAACTTCGCTTGTAACCCGGGACCTATGTCCCCTATCTCATCGAGGAAGAAAGTACCGCCATCGGCCTCTTCGAAAAGGCCCTTCTTCATCATGGTGGCACCTGTAAAGGCGCCCTTGGCGTGTCCGAAGAGCTCGCTCTCCAGCAGGGTTTCGGGCAATGCGGCGCAGTTTACGGTTACAAAGGGCCTCCCGGCCCGCCGACTGTGTTGATGGATGGCCCTCGCCACGAGGTCCTTTCCCGTTCCGCTTTCGCCCCGTATGAGGACCGTGGAATCGACTGCGGCCACTTTGTCTACCAGGGCATAAACCGCTTGCATCGCTTTGCTCTCGCCGATCATGTAACCGAACCGGAGTGTGGTCACGTTGAGTTGGCGCCTCAGCGTTCTGTTCTCCACCATGAGCCCGCGCTGGGCAAGGGCTTTCCTCACGACGATCTTGATTTCGTCGATTTTGAACGGCTTCGGGATGTAGTCAAAAGCGCCCTTCTTCATGGCCTCTATGGCGCTCTCCACAGTGGAGTAACCCGTAATCACGATGACACACGAATCGGGATCCTCTTCTTTTGCGGCCTCCAATATCTCCATTCCGCCCACCTTGGGCATCATGAGGTCCGTGATGATGACGTCAAAGATCCCCGACTTCAGGAGTTCGAGACCCTTCACTCCGTCACTCGCAGTGGTTACCGCATGACCGTCCTGGCTGAGCACCATCTTGAGGAACTGACACATCCTCGGCTCATCGTCGATTACGAGTATACGCCCGTTAACCATCCTCTTCGCCTCCTCCACGGTCGGCAGGAAGGCATACCGTAAAAGTACTCCCTTCCCCTACCCGGCTTGACACGCCGATGGAGCCACCATACTTTTTGACTATGCCATAACTCACGGATAGGCCAAGTCCTGAGCCTTTGCCCACTTCTTTGGTGGTAAAAAACGGATCAAAAATACGGCCGAGGTTTTCTTCGGGGATGCCCACCCCTGAATCGCAAAAGATAACTTCCACGGATTTACCGTTTTTGTCGTTCACGCCCTTGCCGTTCCCGCGGTGCATCCTCGAAATGACCCGCAAAGTACCACCGTCGGGCATGGCCTCTATGGCGTTCATCATCATATTTAAGAACACCTGCTCGACCTCACCACCAGGCGCACGCACGTCGGGAAGGTCGTTTTCCAATTCCGTTTTCAGGGTTATGCCGCCAAGATGCATTTGCCGGGCGAGCAGCGCAAACAACCGCTTGAGGACTTCGTTGACGTTACAGGTCTCTACGCCTGGTGCCGGAGGCCTCGCAAAGGCAAGGAGGTTTTTGACGATTCTGGCTATCCGGTCGACCTCTTCGGAGACTATCTTCAACGCCTCCTCGCCGCTGTCATCGAGGCCGGGTTTTGCTTTCAGCAACTCCACATAACCCGAGATGAGCCCCAAGGGATTATTGATCTCGTGGGCGACCCCCGCGGCCAAACGCCCGACGGAAGCGAGTTTTTCGGATTCCGCAAGTTTTGATAAAAGCCTCCTCTCCGCCGTGACGTCCTCGCATATGAGGACGGTGCCTTCTATAGCCCCACCCGCGCCGCGGAGTGGATAGCCTTTCAGGTTGAGGATTAAGGACCCGCGCTCGCCAGCATATCGGAGATCTTCAAAGACAACGGGCTCGCCCCGTTCCATGACCCGTTGCAGGGCCTTCCGTATTCGCTCCTGGTCAAGGTGTGGCATGACGGCGAAGACGTGCTGACGGACAGCGCCCTCCTGCCGGTGGTGCCGGCCGTCGGGTTTGTTGAAAATACCTTTTGGATCGTGAAGTGTGGTTACGTAGCCATCTTTGTCGACCACTATGATGGCTTCGCCTACGCTTTCCACGATACTCCTGTTATAGTCCTTCAAGTAGGTGAGCTCCGCGTTGTTGCGCTCAAGCTGAGTTATAAGCCACGGGAGACACATGCGGTTTTCGGCAAGGCCCTGGCATACGGCTATGGCCTTATCGCGGCATGTGTCGTAACCGCACGCTCCGCAATTGAGCTCGTCCTCGGGGGAGGTCTTATCCAAAACTCGGAGGGTTTCTTTGATCTCGTCCTCGGACGGAATGGGAAGCCGTACGGATCTATCGGTGAAGCCCCTTCGCAGCCGGACTCCTGGAGGAGCCTGGGCAAGGCCCCGAATGTCCCTCAAGAAACCGGCTTCGACGGGTGTTTCAAATGTTTCGGGAAATCTCTCTTTGGTCCACTGCACGACCTTCTTGCGCCTCATATGGATGGAGGCATCGTTTTCCAACATCGGCCCGCTTATGCAACCCTCGCAAAAGAGCATGTCGACGAAGGCATAGTCGATGTGACCGGCCGCCAGTGCCCTGATAAACTCGAGGCATCGGTCGCGTCCTTCCACGGTGACTATTTCGTTTTTGAGAATGTCGGCATAAACGGAGGCAGTACGGAGAAGGCCGCCTGAAACAGGATATATCCGCCCTAAGCCGATCGGGGGATTGTCAAACCCTTCCGGTCCGAGGTCTCTAAGGATAATCTTTTCCTCCCGGATCAAATCCCTAAGCTCCCGGAATGTGAGTACAGCATCGACCGCGTCCGAAACCTCCGGGTCGGAAGCCTCTTCCTTCTTGGCCACACACGGCCCGATGAAGACGGTCCTGAGGGTGGGACCAAGGGAACTGGCGAGCAGCACCCGCGCGGCTCTCCCCGCCGCCACCATAGGAGAAACGACGGGCGCAAGCCAAGGTATGAGTTCGGGGTAGTGTTTTTCGACAAGATTGATTATGGCCGGACAAGGCGTGCTGATGAAGCCGCGGCCGCCATGACCACGCCCCTCGTATTCATCGCGGCCGACGTAAGAGCCGTGGCCACCGTAGATGCCTTGGGCGACGTTTTCGGAAAGGAGCAAGCCATATTCTCTTGTGACCACCTCTGCGCCGTAGGCGACCTCGAAAACCGCATCAAACCCCAGCGTCCGCAGCGCCGCCGAAACCTGTCCGGGCGATACCTCATACCATTGCGCCACAAAGGATGGCGCTATGAGGGCTACAACAGGGTATTCCCCCGAATTGAGCCACTGCCGGACCTTGTACAGATCGCGTTCGACGTATTTTGCCTTCTGCGAGCACACCGTAACACAGTAGCCACAGGAAATACACCTTTCCGGTAGTACCTTTGCTTGCTCGTTTTCCACTTTTATGGCTTTCGCGGGGCAGTGGCGCACGCAGGAATAACACTTGCGGCACCGCCCTTCAATGGTGGTCACCACACTCATTGCGAAAGGAACTCCCCCGATTTTTCGACCTTGCAATCCTAGGCCTCATAAACGCTAATGCGGCGAACGCTAATACGGCGGTTCCTAGTTTATCGCCAAGACGGATCCGACGCAAAGAAAGCGACAGATTTTTGAACCTCCTTGCTTATGATAAGGCTACGGCGACAGGCGGTAAAACGCCCGTTGGGACCGGGAATTGTGAATGGGATAACAATCCCTAAGGTTTAGTAACGATTCCTTTAAGAATCGCAATCTTACAATTGTACTGTACATCAGGGAAGGATCTCCGTATAGAAGGCCAAAGGGAGGTCAAGGCGTCGGAGCTTGCCTTGTCGATTTACGCTGGGGTTCCATTTTCCTGCTTTCCTGCTATCGCCATTCTTTCCCAACCCGAACGCGGCGGTAAGGACTCTACGTACGTTTTGCATGTGGCTTGCTACCGCCATTATTTCCCCACCCAACCCCTTTGTGCCTCAAAGGATTTTTAGGCCAGCGAACGCATAGATTATTCTAGGGGCAGTATTTTCTGGCAATTCCTAAGACTTCTACCACCGAACCATCTACCACCCACCGCCTATCGCCTGCCGCGGTATCTTTACCGCACTATACTGTACTGTTTACGATGCCGTTCGCAGCTTCCTGTGGCTTCTACGTTCGCTTTTACTACTCGCCCCCGGCCTCCGGGCGTTGTCGCCCACCACTTAGGTTGCGTCCGCTTTTGGGGCATTTTCCCATCCCGGGAGGTGAGGATGTGATATGATTCCGCGCTTCAAGCAGGCTTTCGTGATTCTCCGAAGTTACAGAGCGCGCTTGTAGCTCGTAGCGCGCGAAATCGAAAGGAGGTAATGAACTTGTTCGGAATGCCGGCAGCAAGCTTTTGGTGGTTCCTTTCGTGGCCTGTGATCTGGGCAGTCTTGGCGATACTCGTCTACATCAAGATGACGCGGGAGGAGCGAAGCGAAGAAGGCGAGTGATTCTTGAAAGGGGTGAAGTTACATGATCGAAAAGATCGTATTCATAGTCTACTTGGCAGGTATGTTGTTCATCGGGTATTACTTCTCTAGAAGAGATGAGACCCTGGAAGACTACCTGCTCGGAGGACGTACCATTGGGCCGGCTGTTACCGCCTTGACTATGCAATCAACTTCCATGTCGGGATACATGTTCATGGGCGGGCCCGCGTTGACGTTCAAATCAGGGTGGTTTGGGTTTTGGTACGCCACCGGAGATGTCGGGGGAGGGCTCGTGAATCTCGCGATCCTGGGTAAGAGGATGAGGAGGCTTTCTCAAATCCTCGGCGCATTGACCCCCATCGAATACCTGGAAAAACGATATGAATGTAAAGCCATCACTATCATAGGCTCTCTTATATCCATCGTCTTTCTATCGTGCTACGTAATAGGCCAATTCATAGCCTCCGGAAAGACTCTGGAAACCCTTACGGGATGGCCTTTCGCCGTATCCCTTTTGATCGGGGTGGGCGTGATCATCGGTTACACGGTAAGCGGTGGATATCTGGCAGTATGCTGGACTGACTTCTTTCAGGGGATAATCATGGTCTTAGGAATGTTCGGAATTCTGATAATGGGATTGTCACGTGTGGGTGGCCTAACGGGTCTGAACAACGCCCTGGGGAAGATGGACCCCACCTATCTCAGCCTGTGGGGGAAGGGACTTGAATACAATAACCAATGGGGAGTCGCCCTCGGAGCGCTTCTCATCTACGCTATCGGATACATGGGGCTGCCTCACGTCGTCGTCCGCCATATGTCCATGAAGTCCCCAAAGACCGCAAAGGTGGCTGCTGTGTATTCTACTATCTGGAACATACTCTTCGTCTATTCACCTTACGTGCTGGGGCTCATCGGTATCGCTCTCCTACCCAACCTGAAAGACCCTGAGATGGTGGTCCCGGCCCTGGCACATGAGGTATTCCCTGGGATCTTCTCGGCTTTGCTCCTGACCGCTATAATGGCGGCCATCATGTCCACTGCCGACTCCCTCTTGATGCAAGCGGGTTCGATACTTGCCAGGGACGTCTACCAAAGGTTCTTCAGGCCCAATGCGTCGCAAAAGCAAATGGTCTTCGTATCACGCCTCTTGGTATTCGCAGTAGGTGTCTTCGGTATTATACTCGCCGTCCTTCAACCCCCTACGGTCTTCGGCATCGTAGTATTCGCGTTCGGAACCCTTGGCGACTCCTTCATCGTCCCGTATATCGCTGCGGTCTACTATGAGAAGGCGAACAAGGTAGGGGCGTTGGCAGCGATGATAAGCGGCGCGATCACCAACATCATATGGACGGCGGGCGCCCTCGATCGGACGACGGCGATTCACCCGTTCCTCGCCGGGCTAATCGTCTCAGCGGTTTTCTTTGTGATATTCAACCGCTTCGGTCGCGACCCGTCGCAGGAAATCAAAGATGCGGTACGGCGCGCGATGGGAGTTCGGATCCCTAAAGGAGTGGAAAGCGGCATCAGCGCCATGATGGCACCGGAAGCCAAGGCCGTCGCGAGATTCTTGAGGGAGGAAGGAGTTACCGCCTAAGGGGCCTTACGAACGATACGAAAGACACGAAGGCGAAGATGCCGCACAGCCAAGCGACGATTGGGCTTCGGGGGTTTCGGCCACCCTCGGACTTCATGGCGCCTGATATACAGCGCCTTATACATATACATTGTGCCTCATACATATACATTTTAAGGAGGAGTTATGACGCCATCCTTGGAAGTATCGATACCGCCCAAGTGTTTTCTGCTGAAACCCTTGATAAGAGAGGTCGATGCGACCTGCTCACTTGAAGAAAGGTACCCGGGAGTCACACAGGTATCGGCGCGCCTGATATACTACCCCTATTTCGGTTTTCCAGTGGCAATCGGAAGCCCGAGGGGATCCCGGCCGAGCCCCCTGTCGGGCCTCTTTTGTTCCGAAGACACCGGCGTGCCCGAGCGTATTAGCATAATCGTGGACCTCCTCGAGGGCCAAGCCGCCGTCACCGACATAACCCGGGAGCAACTCGAGGCGTTCGGTCCCGACCCCCTGCCGCACCTTCCGTTCGCATTGACGGTTCCGGCAAGGGAGGGTTTCCCTCCGGGCAAGGTACTGGACGCGCGTATTACGATGGACGACGCGAATAAAACGGCGCTCACGTTTCTCACCTTTATCGCAACCAAATCCAGGAGGCTGCGAAGGTGCGCGTCAGAGGTAACGTTGGGCGCACCAGTTCTTATTCTCAAGCCGTTTTGGATCATGGAGATCCAGAGCCACCCGGATAACTCCAAGATGCTCGTGGACGCGGTCTCGGGCGGGTATCATCCCATCCTGACATGAACGAGGCCGTCAGCCCTACCTGCTCATTGGGCTCTTTCTGAGACTCTGGCTGTGTCGACGGTTAGCATTCCGATATTCGCGGGTTGGCTACGCATCCCATATCTACGTCTGGAGCTACCTCGGATTAGAGGGCGTTGACTATGTTAGGTATCGAACTGGCAACGCGAGTCCTGCGGTGGGATAAGCGGTGGATTCGTGATCCCTCGTATGGTAGTATTTTTCTTGGCGTCGTGTGAAATAGCAAGATTTCGCCATCCATCGAAAGGAAAGGAGCCGAGGGCGGAGAGGTGTACCTCATCTGCATTGACGGATTTCGCCCATCCATCGAAAGGGAAGGAGGCGCCGGAAATTGAGGGCCCTAGTTGTGGACGATGAACCCGACATTCTAGAGCTCCTTAAGATATGCCTTTCGGCTGATGGTTGGGAGGTCGCGTGTGCGCAAGATTCTGAAACAGCCTATCGCCTCGCCTTGGCAGAACACCCCGAGCTCCTGGTGGTGGATCTTCTCTTGAAAACCCAAAGCGGTAAGGTACTTGCCGAAAGGATAAGGGCTCTCCCCGACCTTCAGAACCTTCCCACAGTATTCATCTCGGCAAGTTATACCACCAACCGGTTCGACTTGGGGGAAAACGTAGTAATGCTGCCCAAACCTTTCGACCTCTTGGAACTACAGAAAGTGGCTAGGGACCTAGCCGCTCGACAATCCGGAGGTAAATAGCGTCTTTTGGTTTAAGGCCTGGACAAGCGGAAAATCACGGATCCCACGGAAGTGAGGCTTTCAATGGATAAAGTCTCCGAGATGGATAAAGAGATGAATGAGGTTTCCCACAACGTGTCTTGTCCTTTTTGCCGTTTGAGCGCGGACCGGGTTCTTATGGAAAACAGCTTAGCCTTGGCGGTCCGCGACCACCGTCCGGTTACGCCCGGACATACCTTGATCATCCCGAAACGCCATATCCAAAGCCTGTGGGAAGCATCCGAGCAGGAAATCCTCGCTATGTTCGACATACTCAAACGGGTTAAAGCCGATCTCGAACGGGAATTTGACGCCGACGGCTTCAACATCGGAATCAACGTAGGCCCTGCCGCCGGGCAAACAGTGATGCACTTGCACGTTCACTGCATCCCCCGTCGCTGGGGGGATGTAAGGAATCCACGCGGCGGCGTGAGGAAGTTGATCAAGGAAAAGAACGACCGGGTAGCAAGGGAGTTTCATATCGATTGACCTCGGCGAAAGGCTGCCAGAGTAAGACCGGATGGCTCCATTAAGGCACTGTTTCATGTCCATTGAGATGGGTGAAACGATGCGTGAAAGCGAAACGTTCCACGGAACGTCCCATTATAAGGAGGAGGGATTCGGCCCATGTCTAGGCGAAGAACCGCGTTCCATGCAATTCTTGCGCTAGGGTACCTGGCCTTGTGCTCCCTCGCGGCCGGACTTACGCCAGGCGCGGTTTTCGCGCAGGGCGACGGACGCCCCGAACCGGGGTCGCCCATACCCCCGTTTACACTCCCGGATGTACAAGGAAAGGATATAGCGATGCCGCGGTTTACCGGCGGAAAGCCCGCCTTACTCACGTTCTGGTCCACCTGGTGACCGAGCTGCGGCCCTGAACTGCTGCAGTTGCAGCGGATATATCCCTCCGTAAAAGACAAGGTGGAATTCGTGGTGGTAAGCCTTGACTCCGATGTAGACGATGCAAGGAGGTTCGCTGAGGAAAACGGCATAGAATTCCCGATCCTCCTTGACCCCAAGACGCAAGTCGCCGCTCTCTTTGGCGTTGACGTAATACCGTTGAATTTCGTATTGGACGGATCAGGGCGGGTCACCGCGGTACAGGAAGGGTATCCCGGTAACGGCTGGCTCGTCGGAGAGTTCGAGAAAATCCTCGGGGAACCGCTAGAGGTCGAACCGAGCGCCGAGCCCGCAGCAAAAGCCGGAGGCTCACGGGTTTTGATCATTGTTCTGGCGGTAGTGATCCTCTCGGGCGCTGGAATCTTCCTTATTGTCAGGTCAAGACGACCCAAGCGTTAGACAGACCATAAGGGCACACAGGAACGGAGCAGCAGAGGGGTTAGATTCATGAACAGATTGCGTCCTGAGGATGCGAAAGATACGGGGGATACGGAGAATACAGGGGATACGGGGGATACGGCAGGTCCGGCGAACCTTACGGTGGGACGGCACCTATTACCCGTATTACCCGGCGCCGTAAAATGGTTACTCCTCCTGTCCGGAGTGTTGATGACACTCGGCGTCGCTAGAGGCGAGCTTTTGGAAATCCGACTCAACGCCGTCACGCTCTGCCTGTCGTGTTTGGGGCTCGGGAGATGAGGAAAACGTCACGATTTCACTACCGAACGAGGCTACGATATCAATTGGCTTCTTTGGTGTTGTCGAATTTATCCCTCGCTGGGGTCTTGAAGTTCCTATCGTATCCGTTCCTTCACTGTTATGCCTGTCCTTTGGCCGTCGCCGCCTGTCCTATCGGGACACTTCAGCATTTCATCATTGTGGGAGAGATACCCCTCTTTCTAGTGGGCTTCGTCGCTGCGGTGGGCCTTCTAATGAGCCGTCTCCCTTGCGGATGGCTTTGCCCTTTTGGGTTCGCACAAGACGTCCTCCGGCGAGGCGGGGCGGCCCTCCGAATCCGAGAAATCAAGCTCCCAGGCGGCCTTACCCAGATTATCTCGAGACTCCTGATCATAGTAGTCCTCGTGCTCTTGCTACCTTCTCTCACCAGCAATCCCTGGTTTTGTCGTCTGTGTCCTGCCGGCACCCTCGAGGGAGGTATCTGGATTCCTTTTGTGAGGCCGGGGGTTCGCACTTTGATCGGAACCTTTTATTGGTTCAAGATCGGCCTCCTGGCCGTCACCGTGTTACTCGCGCTGTCCTCGAGGCGGCCGTTTTGTAGGTTCGTGTGTCCGATGGGTTTTCTGCTCGGCCTGGGAGGAGGAGTTGCGGCCCTTACCGGTTCCAGGTGGCACAAGCGCGAATTCCTCTTAGAAAAATGCAATGCGTGCTCGCTTTGTGGGAAAGCGTGTCCTGTGGGTCTTGACCCGAGCACATCGGCGACTGGATTCCCTGACGTGCTCGTCGAAAGCCTCAACTGCATCGACTGCGACGAATGCAGGATTTGTCCCACCGGAGCCATCACGCAAAAGGGATCATAGACCCATACCTAACGGCGGCAGGCCAAGAGGGGTGAAAGCGGTGCTGCCCTGCCTTTCGCCGTACGTTTCATTTCGTATACCTCACGCCGTACGTTTCGCCGTACGTTTCATTTCGGAACTCGCATATCGCCGTGCGTCGGCCTAAAAATCCTCCGTATTAGTTTGCCGAGTCGGACGGCACCTAAGGGTATCACCGCCGCACTTCCACTCAACATATCTATTACTAGTACCCGGTTTCTCAGGATTTCACCTTTCCCGGTAATTATCTTTATAGTCTCCGCCACCTGCCAGGGGGCAATTGCGGCCGGAGTGACGGTAGGGCTTCCCAAGGAAAGAAAGTAGTCGGCTTCTTTGGCTTCTTCCTTGCAGGAATTAGGCCGGGTCGTTTTCTTGAGGTTATCGTAGAAAGCAAGGACCCCTATATCCCCCGGCATGATCGTCATAACGCGCCCGATATACCCCCCGATGGTTCCGTGGACCATAGGTATCTTGAGTCTCTTGCACGCCATTTGGAGAGCAATGCGCGCTCCGTCCGTATTCACGCAGTCTACCAGGACGGTAGCGCCTTCGATCAGAGGTAAAACGGTTTCCTCCGTTGCGCGTTCTATGACGTACCGGACTTCGACGGCTGAATTCACCTTGGCAATGCGAGATGATGCCACCGCGGCTTTGGGTTTCCCGATGTCTACTTCGGTGGAGAGGAGTTGCCTGTTGAGGTTCGTCTCGTCGAAATGGTCCGGATCTATTATGATCAGGTGGCCTACGCCCGCTCGCGCCAGTAGTTCGCACACATAGCCTCCCGAGCCACCTGCCCCGACCACCGCCACAGTGGATCTGAGGAGTTTGACCTGCCCCTCCCTACCCAAGACGGGTATATTCTCGACATAACGCCGGGGTATCAAGTTCTCCAGCAAGGCAGCTATCTCAACGTGACGGAGGGGGAGATTGAATCGCTCCGCCGCATGCCGGATGTCGTCTTGGGAAACGGTCGCGAAATCCCGCCCTCCGGAAAATCGTTCGATCTGAGAACACTCCTTGAGGAAGTCCACGACGGATAAAGACAAGATATCCTCCCTCCGCTATGAGGTAATGGGGCATACACGTTCTGCGATACCTCAATGTGCCGCTCTGCATATACGGGCATACCTGTACGGGCATACCTGCTCGCAATAGGGCATACACGTTTCGCGATACCCGACTTCTTATCGGCGGCGAAAAGTGATCGGCGGCGAAAAGCCGGGCGGCAAAGTAGCCGCGAAGGGCAAGGGTAAGAGGAGTAAACGAGCTAAGGAGTCAAGGGAAAGCCAACGACAAAGCGGGGCGCACGGCCCCGCCAAGTTAGAACCCTCAACCAAAGCCCGAACGCCGGCCGCCGGTCGTGCCGCAAGAACCACCAGAACCAAAATAGCCTTTGAGGAAGCCGATAGGACTCCACACCTGCTTTAAGTCCCTGCTTCCGCACTTGGGGCATACCACTTTGTCCTTTTCGCTCGCAGAAACGAGTTCTGTAAATTGCTCCTTGCACGATTGACATCGGAATTCGTAGAGTGGCACCGGATCGAACCTCCTTGTGAGGCCTGTTGGGGGATACCCGATGGGGTATCCCTCCGTCATAATCCTACCACGGTCGGTACCACTCGTCAATCACCCTGGGGTCTTCCACTCTTCCCTTATCTCCTCTAGCTACGCCTACCAAGAACTTACATTCCTGAGGAAGCGCTTCGCGAATTCGGGGTAAGTCCGGACTAGCTATGCCTACTAAGAACTCACATTCCCCGGTACAGGATCTCCCAAAGCAGTCAGAAAGCCGTTGCCTCTTACTCCGGAAATACAACTCGTGGTGTCAACGGTTGCCTATTTCGTGGTGAACCGCGGCCGCATCGTCGAAGGCACAAGACACTCGTCGTCGGTGGCGGGTACCACGATGTCTCTTTCATCACGGTTCGATCAGCCCTGGCCTGTCCATGCCTTCTCCTTGCTTTTGTGCGGAACTCCGGGTCGGAACGGTCCAGGGCCGTACGGAACGGGTATGTACTGCACCGACGGCCTACGCTGCACCGGTTGCGGATAGAGATCCATGAGCTCATATATCTCCTTGGGGAGCTCCTTACAGACCGGTAGGCCCATCTCGGCGACTTCTTCACAGGTAATCGGGTGATCGTGGGTCCAGCGGCCTTCCGAAAGTCTTGTCGCGAGCTCCTCCGCCCGCTCTGGGGACATCTTGTCGAGGAGTATCGCCTTGAGCGTCTTCTTGACTTGGTTCATTGCCTTTTCCGCCACATCCGCCAATATGAGCGTTCTATCATCTAGTTCATTCTTGTCTTTCAAAGAGACGGCCTTCAAGATGGACACCGCAGGGTACTCGCCAATTTGCGGGTCCACGGGTCCCAGGACTGCATTGGGGTCCATAACGATCTCGTCAGCGGCGAGGGCTATCAGCGTACCACCCGACATCGCGTAATGAGGAACGAAGACGGTAACCTTCGCTTTGTGCTTCCTGATGGCATGGGCTATTTGTTCGGCGGCAAGAACAAGCCCACCGGGCGTATGTAGAAGGATGTCGATGGGCATGTCGGATGGCGTCAACCTGATGGCGCGGAGGACTTGCTCAGAGTCTTCGATGTTGATGTACCTGGATATGGGAAATCCGAGAAGACTTAAGGCTTCTTGTCTGTGGATCATGGTGATGAGTCTCGACGAGCGGCGTTCTTCGAATTGCCTGATCAAGCGTACCCTCATGGCTTCCAAGCGCGCTTGCTTGAGCATGGGCATCAGGGCAAATCCGAAGAATATCAAGAACCAGAAAAGACTGATCAAAGAAGACATCGAAAAAACCCCCCGTCGACATACCAGTTCATGGAAGCTCAAGCTCGGGCCGAAAACGGGCTTCCCGTTGGGTCCGATTCGACTTCCATCGGTATGTTCTACAGGGGGGCTCGTCAATCCTTTGAAAGAATCAAGCAGCGAGCGAAAGTTCGTTCTAATCGGTAGTTTTTGAGATTAAAGTCTTGGGCCTCAACGGCTCGGGATTATGCGTCTATCCCGCGGTTTGAACGTTTCGCAGCATGTTTGCCCCGAAGTCCTCGCACTGGTTCCGAGGATCCCGATTTCCATACCCGCCGCGTCCTCGGCGAAATCGTCATCAACATCCGCCACCATATTATCCTTAACCTTTATTATATCTGCACGACAAACGTCTCCCTTGCCCCAGTATTCGCAACTGGTCACCGAACACCTAACTTCCGGCATGACCATCACCCCCTCGCCAAGTCTTTCAGCCGGTTACCGAATATATAGGCTGCCGTTATTGCAGCCTAAAATATACGAAGGGTTTAAGACGTCGTCGTAGAATCCAGTGGTACAATATCCTCTTTTTTAGGTAAGGAGTGATGCCAGAGCCTCGATTTCACTCATATAGGCGTTTTCCACAATACCCTCTTTTTAGGTGAGGAGTGATGTGAAATGCCCACGATCTTTTTCTATGGACCGAAACTTGACAAAGAAAAGAGACAGGAAATGGTGCAATCCTTCACGGAGACTGCCAGCAAGCTAACGGGCATCAAAAAGGAGTCGTTTGTCGTATACCTTTTCGAGACGCCAAGGGAAAACGTGGGAGTAGGGGGCAAATTGCTGGAAGACCTCAATATTCCGTAACCACAGTTCCGTAACCATAGATCGCCATGCCGGCTCGAGAGCCTGACCGGAACTGAAGTCAAGTGCGGAACAGGTACAGAACAAGTGCGGAATATGAAAGCTGACCCCAATGAAACAGAGCATTATACAGAGCATTATGTAGTCGTATTCGAATCCGTCCATTCGACCCTTCGCTTTGAGACCATACTGAGGGGGTTGGGATTGGCTTATCAGATCATCCCAACCCCTAGGAAGATTTCCGCCGACTGCGGGCTCGCTATAAGACTCTCACCGGCCGAGTGGAAGTCGCTTTCCCGCACCTTAACACAGAGCCCTCCGGAAACAAGGCCTTCGTCGCTTCAGGGTGTGAGTCTTCGGGTCTATCGTATAACAGAGGAGGGAGAACCCATACTCGTCACAGCCGATTAGAGCCACCTCAGCGGGTGCGGGTTCGCTACACCCGAGTACCTCCTTCAACCCAAAACGGTTGGGGTTCGGGCGCAAACTCGACCTTGTTCGCTACACCCGAGTGCCTCCCCACAACCTGGCAATCACAACGCCTCCGGCCGCAGCATACGTATGCCACCCCGCCGGGTTCTCCATCCGGAAGTCGAGATGGGATCACAACGGCTTCTACCGTAGCATACGTATGCCACTGAGAGAATCAGGATTAACACTTTCCACGTCTTGTCCGGGTTCCGAGTGGAGGTCTCGTCAAATGGCGCCAGACCCTTCCCCCGTGGTTCTCGCAAGCCAGATCATCTTCCAGATCACCTTAAAAGAGAGTGCCTTCGTTCTCGGCATAGTCACCTCGGTGGTACTTCCATTGCTCGCCCTCTGGGGCGTACTCGCACATCCAAAGATAAACGAGGTTGCTCTCGCATCCGCTTCACAAGCGCTGCATCGTTCGGGCAACAAATACTACGAAGACCAAATCGGCCGGATGATATACAAGTGGGCCGGTAACGGTCCGGACATGATTTCACTCTTCTCAGTGGTCGGGCATAGGGACTTCGATTACGCCCACTTACCGTTGAACGGAAAACCGTTGTTCGGGATGCTTATGGCTAGAGTCATAGAGGAAAACCTCCCTGCAATGAGAAGGGCCGTTACGTCGTACGACATGGCCGTGGCCAGGGCGTGGGCAAGTCACCAGGTGGCCGACATGATCTCTGACGCCCCTGTTGGCTACAGTAATACCAAGCGGACACTCAGATTCCTCCCCGCCAACAGCCATTGGGTCAGGGCGGTAAACCATGGTCTTGCCGAATTCGGAGTGGACACCATAATGTTTTACAAGTACGGGGTCGACTATGAGAAAGACCAGGCTGCGCCAGTGTACTGGAACCCTTTTTTGATGGAAGAGGCCTCTTTATTATGGACCCTCGAGGTGGACTCGGAAGCAAAACTCATAACGGCAAGCTCGGCCGACCAAATGGGCGCCGCTTGGAGCAGGGTCGTAGCGGCCTTTCGCTGGTTGATATCAAGGCTTCCCGAAGACACCCGTAATTCGATTATGGCTTTTTACTCCGATTTCGAAAGTCCTGTGTACCCTTCTGGCAACCAATTCCAGAAAGCCGTTGATGCAGTTACGGAGTTCCTCATCAAGCCCGAAGTGCCCGAGGAAGAGGAACCCAAGATCCGGGAGGTACCAGCGGCAGAAGCAGGGGTATGGAAACAACCAGCGACTCAAAGAACAAAAGCCGGGGGTTTGTTCGGTCGCGAAGTCGGGCATATCAAGTGGGACAGACTTGCCGAAACCCGCCTAGCTCAGGACGCCCAGGACCATTGTTCGCCCACAGATAACCTATGTTACGAATTCACGTGCGAACTAGCCCAAGAGATAGAGAAGAAGAACGGGTGGTACGAAATCCCCTGGTATAACCTCGAATGGAGGCATTTTGGCCGCGTAGACCGAGATGCCACAGGAGGTAAGCCCGGGCACGTCAAGAGAGTAGCGCCGCCGCCGCTCTTGACCTGGATTCTGCGCTGGCCTTTCGTGAGGCAATTACCGAGAGGGTCCCGGTCGCTCCCGCGTATTCTACCGGAGCCCGGATCCCGCGCGTTGTCCGAGGTCATCCACAGATGGAAGGCTCAATCGTCGACACCGGCTAGAAGAGTTTTTGGGCTGCTTTTGGAGAGAATGTTAGCCACCCCAAGGGCCACCTGGGAGGAGATGACGAAAGAGACGGAAATGGAGTTCCTGAAGGAGTCTAGCAGCTAGGCCTAGGTATAGCCCGGTCCTCAAAGCGTTTAGCCCTTCACTACCCTGGAGTTCCCAGGTAAATATAGGAGAGGAATTGACCTGGATCGAGTGCAAGGCTCCGGGTGGTAGGCAGGTTCCCAGGTAAATATAGGAGCGGAAGTGACCCAGGCGGCCAAGGAAGCCGCTTCGGACACTACGTTCCCAGGTAAATATAGGAGCGGAAGTGACGAGCGTTCTCGCCAATGCTAACCAAGAAGTGAACCAATGTGACAGGCGTAAAAGGTAAAATGCCAGGTACTCAGTAACGTCAGGGTCTAGTTGGCGGGAAGTTGGGTTTAGGGTAGCACTGTTCTAGAGTCAGTATGGTTCTAGACGCCCTGGACAGCTCGGGATTTCCGTCGTGGGATGCGCCGGGTTCTAGAGTCAGCATGGTTCTAAACGCCCTTTGTCCTAAACTCTTATGTTCTAAACTCTTAGCGCACTTCCATTAAGGTCTAGTGGGCGGAAACCTGGGTGCATGGACGATAGTAATACTGTTCAGCGTCATCTTTACGGTTTTCCTGAGAAAACCTTGTTTGAATTCGACTTCAGCACGGGGTATAAAAGCCGATACCTCATGAGGAACGTCTGAGGTAAACCAGCGCCTGACGAACACGTCGACGCCGAAAAGGCGTATCCCCACTTCGTCAATGTTGACATCATTGATTTGTATATCGCCGAACTTCACGCCAGAGGCTACTATGGCTCCCCTATCACGCCGCCTCACGTATTCAAGCGGCGGGCGCTGGATCCGTCTTGAGAAGATGCGCGGTAACGCCAACGTCGGCCGCAATATCTTCAGCAAAATAGCTGCCCCCTACCCCCATGCGAAATCGCGCGGTACCCCTACTCTTTAGCTCAGGTTATGTAGAATTGGGTTCTCTGTGTTACCGAAAAACCGTGCGGTCCATGAGATGTTGCATATCCGGCTTTTGGCTCCATACGAACCTAGGAAAGTCGTCTGTATTTTAATAGGATTGAATTACCGCGATTGAATTATCGCGATCACGCGGAGGAGCTGGGCAAAGACCCACCGTCCGAGCCCATCATGTTCCTCAAACCCTTTACAAGTCTCATAGGGCCCGGCCAGGATATCCTTTACCCCCACCCCCGCCGACTCAGGAACTCCAGTACGAAGCGGAATTAGCGGTCGTCATCGGCAGAAAGGCTAAAGGTGTCCCCGAAAGCGAAGCCTTGGATTTCATAAGTTCCGCGCGGCATCCATGATGTCAGATTCACGCCCGCTTCACGGTCACTACCGCGCTCTCTGCCACAGAATCCGTCGCATTCCCCGGCGTTTCCCCCCGTTGGTTCGATTTGGCCTCATTGTTCTCGCCCCCCAAAGCGTGCTCTTCAGAAAGGACGGCGTTTCAAAAGCGGCTCGAACACCTTCCTTCCCGAACTACCTGCCACGGTTTGCCCGGCCTGTGGACCGATCGCACCGACATCGCGGACAGCGCCGCTTATGCCCGCCGCCTGCGGGAGGAGGCGGAAAAAGGCGGGAGACCGTAAAGAGTGATTATCCTCGATACCGACGTAATGGTCGACATTCTGCGGGGATATCCGCCTGCCGTATCCTGGTTGGAGAGCTTAGGGCAGCAGGAGCTTGGTCTTCCCGGCTTTGTAGAGGATACTGGTGAGGTACCACATCCCTCCCCTGACGGAGCTGGAGACCAAGGATTACGCATCCCACTCAGTGAAGGTGGCCGGCTCCTCCCGGAACCTGTTCACAGACGGGGCCTTGAAGCTAATACACAAGACCCCGGGCTCGACCTCCCCCGACCCCTCCAGTATCTCGATTTGGAGTTGCCCCGGTTTACTGGACGCCGTTAGGCTTTGGTTTTCAGGCTGATGCTAGCTGTCTCTGCCCGGCACGCCACCTTTCTTCGAACTCGAGTGGAGCAAGATACCCCAGGGTCGAATGCCGCCTGCGGCGATTGTAGAAGGCCTCGATGTATTCGAATATGGCCGTCTGGAGCTTCCGTCTCGTCGGCCAGGCATCCCTTGTCGAGGAGCTCCGTCTGTAAGCTGGCGAAGAAGCTTTCCGCGACGGCGTTATCCAGCGCGTCGCCGACCGATCCCATAGAGCCCATGATCCCGGCCTCGCGGAGCCTCTCTGAGAAGACGAGAGAGGTGTACTGGGAACCGTGGTCGGAGTGGTGGATTACCCCCTCTTCCGGACGCCGGTTCCAGACGGCCATGTCCACCGCGCCGACGACCAGGTCGGCCACGGGGCGGTCGCCCATCGACCAGCCGACGACCGTCCTGGAGAAGGCGTCTATCACGACGGCGAGGTAGAGGAATCCCTCGTTCGTTGGGTGCTGGGTAAGGTCCGCGACCCATAGCCGGTCTGGCACGTCGGCTTTAAAGGTCCTGTTGACGAGGTCGGGGCAGATGGGACGGGTGGGATTCCTGCGGGTGCATCCTCTGAGCCTCCTACGGTGGACCCCCTGTATGCCCGCCTGGCGCATCAGCCTTGCGACCCTCTTCTTTGAGCAGCGGATGCCCGACCCCATGACGAGCTCCGCGTGGATCCTCGGCGCCCCGTATGTCCCCCGGCTTGACCGGTGGATCTCGATGATTCGCT
>DUSP01000066.1 GCA_012842575.1 Clostridia bacterium | reverse complement strand
GGGGCTGTTGCCAAACTCCAGTTGTCAGATGCCGTCTGGACGTGTATCCTATTGAAAGGAGGAGATACTGCGAGAAAGAAGGCGATATCTCGAGATGATGGGCAGGAAGCAGGCGACTAGGAAGCTATTCTATGAGTTTTCGCTTGAAGAACGTGTTCCCCGTGATCACTTCCTCCGCAGACTGGCCAAGGCGATCGATTTCAGCTTTGTTTATTCGATGGTGAAGCCTTATTACAGCCATACCGGCGCACCCTCAGTGGACCCAGTGGTGGTGTTAAAGATGGCTCTGATCGGCTACTTATAGGACATCCCAAGTGAAAGGAAACTCGCAGAAGAAGTGCGGCTAAACCTGGCCTTCTTGCGGTTTTTGGGGTACGACATTGATGAGTTGCCTCCTGACCACAGTATCCTGTCCAAAGCCAGGAGACGCTTCGGCAAGGAAGTCTACGAAGCCTTTTTCGGGAAGGTGCTAGAGATCTGCCGGGAGGAGGGATTGGCGGAAGGAGACAGGGTATACCTTGACGCCACTCTATTGAAGGCAAATGCTTCCTTCGAGTCTCTGGTGAGCAAGAGCCTCTACCGCCAGCTGCCGGATGTGCGAGAGTTCGTGGATAGCATGTGGGATGAGAACGAGCCGGACGTGGAAAAGACCAATGAGATCACAGTGAGCAGGACCGATCCTGACTGTTCGATCGTCACCACTATGCGCAATGGTACTTTTCTTGCCCACAAGGTACATCTGGCAGTAGACGCAGGTCAGTCCAGGATAATCACTGCCGTTGCTGTCACGCCCGGTGCCGAAGCCGAGTACAAGCAGGTTCCACTCCTGCTGGGCAAACATACTTTCAACTGCCGGAAAAAGCCTCGGGAAGTAGTAGCAGATCGAGGGTATGGCAAGCAGGGTGTGTACGTTTTCCTGCATAAGCAGGGCATAACCCCGATAATCCCCAAGCATCGAACCAGGAAGGCGCGGGTACGCAAAAAGCAGGAACTAGGGTTCACTTACGACCCCAAGCAAGATGTGTACATATGCCCACGTGGAAAGAAACTCTACAAGGCTCAGCAAGTAGGAGAAACGGTGTGTTACAGGGCTCACCGGTATGAGTGCCGGGGTTGCGACAGAGGCAAGCGAGCAATGGCACAGAGGAAGTGTTGGGTAGAGACTGTAAATGCGGATCTCAAAAACAACCGGTCTTTCTCCCGAGCACACTACCGAGGGAACACGGCAGTGACGATCCAGGCGCTGCTTGCAGCGTGCGCACATAACATCTTCCAGCTTGTCAAAGCACGGTTCAAGAAATGGGGGAATTCCCTGGCTATGATGGCCTTCCCACGATTGGGAGGCGGGCTGGATTCGCCACATGAGAAAACAGCCTTACCAACCTGGGTTGCCCAACCGGCCCTCACCGTACTGGTCTTTGAGGGTGGAATACTGGCCCTTGCCGTAAAGACGCCTGTGACTGGCCATCCGTTTGCCCTTGAACAGCACTTCCACAGTGGAGGCGGTGAGTCTGACCTCAACCTCCTGCCTCGCCAGCTGGTAAGGCACGCTGTAGTAGTTGTGGTCCACTTCGACGTGATAATCTACATTTGCCCGGGCCTTCTTCCAGAGAGCAAATTCGTACCGTGTGCCTGGCAGAGGCTGCAGAGCGGGCTTGTCGAGGGAGAGGAAGAGCGACCGGCGGCAACCGTCCATCTTCTGAAAGGGCCTGTTGTTCAGGTCCTCCAGGGCCTCCCGAATGGCCTCCCTGAGTTCTGCCAGCCCGAAGAAGGTCCGGTTCCTCAATCTGGCCAGTATCCGGCGCTCCGAGTTTTGAACGGCTTCCTCCACTTTTGCCTTGTCCTTGGGCTTCCTCACGCGTGCCGGCAGCACTACCGCGTTGTAGTGGGCGGCCATCTCCTGGTAGGTGAGGTTTATGTCAGGCTCGTAGTAATCGGGCTGCTTCACCCCGGACTTAAGGTTATCAGGTACAATTACCCTTGGGACGCCGCCGAAGAACTCGAATGCCCTTACGTGGGCGGAGATCCACGCCTCCAGGGTCTGGTCCCAGGTCGGTTCAGCGTAGGTGTAGTTGCTGGCACCGAGGACCGCGATAAATACCGAGGCCTCACGGACCTCGCCGGTGGACAGCTCAATGACGGGGACCTTCTGCCCCGCGTAGTCTACAAACATCTTCTCGCCCGCAATATGTATCTGCCGCATCGACACGTCGATTGTCTTTGCCCAGTCACGGTACAGCTGGCAGAACTGGCTGCGCTGGTAGCCGTCCGGGTGGGCCTGCTTGTATTCCTCCCAGAGAAGTTGAAGCGTTACGCCTTTCCGCCTAAGTTCTTTATGGATGTACTCCATGTCAGGCAGGGGCTTGCTGCCCTTCGTCTGAGACGGCGCCGGGTACAACATGGCTTCGAGCGTGGCCTCGTCCAGGTCCTCAGGGAGAGGCCAAGAAAGCCCGGCGGTCTCCGCCCTGGCCAGGACCTCGCTCACGGTGCTGTGAGACACCGAACAGCTCCTAGCGATCTGCCGCACCCCTAACCCTAACCCCCACCTCAGCCTCAGGATCTCTTTCACTTTGCGCATGGATAACCTCCGCTTCTGTGCCATGGGTCTCGTTCACTCCTCCATAAGTGTTGCGCTCTCTGTACACTTGGAGGCCAGGGAACAAGAACCCTACGGCAGGGTATGTCGCCAACGCTTTTCCCGGGAGGTTTCCGAAGACTCCCGACCACTCAATCCGGAAAGCCGACAAAAGTGGTCGGCACAGATCGGATTCGGTGGTCGGACGCCTCCGGATCAAGTGGTCGGATGAAATCGGATCGGGTGGTGGTCGGACGGGATCGGATTCAGTGGACGGATACTACCGGACCAAGTGGTCGGCTCGCGCCGGATCAGGTGGTCGGATCACGCCGGAATATGCACTTATATGTAGACACATGTCGGACCAAGTGCATTCGGCGTTGTTGTTACTCCAATTGTTCTATTGCCACAAAATCCATCGCAATCTTCTGGCACCCTGCATAGTAGGGAGTGTGGCAAAGGGCGTAGAAGACCTTCCACCAGTAGTAGGCGAAGTTTCCGATGGAGGTGATGAGAAATGAAGTGCGTTAAACCAGCGCTGATAGCATGTATCTTTGTAATTTTCTTCGTACTGGCATCCCCGTGGACACTGCCGTTGTTCAACCGGGTAGAGCCATGGATCGGGCCATTGCCATTTGGAGCAGGGTTTATTATCATCATGCTTTTTGTGGCCGGATTTCTTCTGGCACTGCTCGAAAACTATGAAACACGCAGGGGCATGTAACCCTACCACATAGGAGGGGCGATAAGACATGGAGGGACCCGTGTCAGCTGGAATAGTCCCGTTGGGAATGGGCATAGCGTTCATGTTAGTGATGCTATGGCTTATTCGAAGAGCCTATGGCGAGCAGCAATTTCAAGAATTTGCTACGGCTAATCAGACCTTTGGTACGTGGGCTATCACTTTCAGCATGATGGCGACTTGGTTCGTCGGGGCTTCATATACTGCTTGGATGGGTATGGCTGTAAACTACGGTTTCATCTATCTCTATGGGCCCATTTATGGCGCCTACTGCGTAATCCTATTCTACCTCATAGCCGACAAGCTATGGCTGTGGGGCAAGGCTCACCAGTTGAGCACACAAGGAGATGTATGGGCACTAAGGTATGATGCCCGCTGGCTTAAAGCCCTCGTCGGAATAGTCGGTTTGAGTGCTTCGTTTCCGTGGCTTATCATGGAATTCTGGACTCTAGGATACCTAATATCTTATGCTAGCTACCAGCACCTCCCGTTCGTCTGGGCCATGGCAATTGGCGCCCTTGTAGTCGCTTTCTATGTAACCATGGGGGGCATGAGGGCGGTTGTGTCCGCTCACTTTGTCCAAGGGCTTTTCTTTATCTTGGGTGCGATTGTATTCACTTACTTTATGGTGTCAAAGAACGTTGGCGGCATTGGAGCCACGATGCGATCAGCACTTGAACTTTTTCCCGAGGTACTCACGTACCCGGGTCCCGGCTGGAATCCACCAAACCCATACTGGACGTCCATCATCGTCACGAGCTCGGTCGGCGGATTCCTCTGGCCTTGGTGTATGAACCGTGCATTTGCGGCTGACTCTGTAAGGACCATTCGGAGGGCAAGCTGGCAAAGTGTATATGTGTCAACCCTCGTATGCCTATTCGGGTTTTTCTTCTTTGGCATTAGTGCCCATCACCTTGAGTATGCAAGGGCTCATCCGCAAGAGGCCTGGCTATGGTTTGCCGACAAAATGGGCGGGCCACTATACGTGGGAATTGCTTTCATCGTTGCCCTCTCTACAGCACTCGGAACCGTATCCAGCCTGATCCACTTTTTCGGCGTATCGATCGCTTCCGACGTCATGAGAACGCTAAACCCCAAGCTCCATGAAAAAAGCGCCACGCGATACGCGCAGATCATAGTGATACTCATATCGGTGGTAGCGTTTATATTCGCAAACATGAAGCTGCCGGCCCTTGTATTCATAGCGCTGTTGACCTACCAATTCATAATACAGTTAGGGCCCGGCCAATTGATCGGACTTTGGTGGAAACGCGGAAACGTTTATGGGGCGGTTGCAGGTTTACTAGCAGGAGTGGGCGTAGCTCTATATCTTACTTTTATAGACGTGACTGGGACCGGGTTCGGGGGTTGGACTGCCGGGATGTGGGGCCTCCTTGTCAATCTCATCGTGTACGTGGCACTTGGATATGCTTTGCCCCCGTCCAAACGCACCGAAGAGTTGTTCCAGGAGGTTCAAGCGTTGAAGGAGGAGGCTGCTAAGCCCGTAGCCCCTGCTGATTGAGAACATAAGTAACGGTGAGTAACCTTGCTTATTCTGAACCTCATCGGGGAGGGTCGCGGGATGTCAGAGGTTGAAGCCTTGCAGGTAGTCATAGACCAGATTGACAAGATGAGGGAGGATATCCTGGCGACACTGTCACAACTGGTAAGAATCCCAAGTATCACTCCAAAGTATCCCGGGATCAACCGGGAGGAAGTCATCGGTGGCGAAACTGAATGCAATAAAGCTCTAAGGCACACTTACGAGGCAGCTGGCTGCCACATAGACATGTGGGAGGAGGAACCTCTTCGGGCAAACCTCATTGGAGTGCTAAAAGGAACAGGCGGAGGTAGGTCGTTGATATTTAATGGCCATATCGACACAGTACCTCCCGGAGAATCGTCGGCGTGGAAGTGGGGTGATCCTTTTAGCGGACGAATCGAAGACGGCAAGCTATATGGCCTTGGTTCTTGCGACATGAAGGCCGGAGTGGTAGCTCAAGCAAAGGCTGCAGAGGCCCTTTCGAAAGCCGGCATTAAGTTAAAGGGCGATCTAATACTGGAAAGCGTTGTGGGCGAAGAGACGATGGACCATAACGCTGGTACCACAGCAACAATTAAGCGCGGCTATCTGGCCGATGCGGCGGTGGTATCAGAGCCCTCCGGCCCGCCATGTTCACTTGCAGTAGTTCCATGCTCTCCCGGTCTATTTTGGCTCAAGATTACGGTCAAGGGGAAACCTACACACGTATGTGTTCGGGGAAACTTCATATGGCCTGGGGGCGAGGGAGACCGTATTGGGGTGAACGCAATAGAGAAGGCATTCTTCATAGCAGATTCCCTTAAGAAACTAGAGCATAATTGGGGCATGAGTAAGTTGCACCCCCTGTTCGCGCCGGGTCATTTCACCATAGGTCCTAACGTTATTCTCGGGACTCCCCCAGGACCCATGGTACCATTCATAGTGCCACACCTTTGCTATATCGACTACATAGTGATGTATAAGCCGGAGGAGAGCCCCGAGGACGTGAAGGCTGAGGTCGAAGCGTTCCTGGAAAGCGTTTTCGACCAAGATCCTTGGCTCAGGGTCAATCGGCCAGTCGTAGAGTGGCCCCACCATTGGCCGTCCTATGACACACCTATTGAGCATCCCATTTGTAAAGTGGCAGCTGAAGCGCACGCCGATGTAGTTGGGCGACCGGCTGTTTTTCACGGGTTTGCCGCAGTCGATGACGCTACCTATTTACAGATGGGAGGCATCCCCACAATTACATATGGCCCAGGGAGCTTACTTGTGGCACACTCTGCGAACGAACATGTAGATGTGGAGGAAGTTATAACCGCTTGTAAGGTTTATGCTGCCATTGCACTGAAGTGGTGTGGAATCGACTAAAGAGACTGATGGAGAGGCAGCCGGTGTTTACGACATACGGCTGCCTCTCTTGCCGTCGGACGACAGCGAG
The DNA here is from genome assembly GCA_012842575.1 of Clostridia bacterium. Classification (GTDB taxonomy): domain Bacteria; phylum Bacillota; class Sulfobacillia; order DUSP01; family DUSP01; genus DUSP01. Next base: position 6,858 of record DUSP01000066.1, on the reverse strand, counting down.
AACGGGCAAAAAACTGCGCAGGGGGATTGGAAGACGTTTGAAGCCTGCTGGTCCGGCCCCAAACTTGACTCTTAGGGGGAGAAAGTCGTGGCCCGAACGAGACGCCAGGTCGCACATCCTTACATTCCGAACTCTGTTGCGAAGACTAAGGAAGAGATGCTTGACGAGATAGGCGTAAGTGACGTAAGCGAGCTCTTCTCTGGAATCCCAAATGAGCTGAGGTTCAAGGGGGTATTAAACCTCCCGAAGCCGCTGTTATCCGAATATATCTTGAGAAGACATGTAGAAGGGTTGTTGTCGAAGAACAAGAGCTGTAAAGAATACTTGAATTTCCTGGGTGCTGGCTGCTGGCAACACTACGTTCCTGCGGTCTGTGACGAAATCAGTTCGCGGGCCGAGTTCCTCACGGCTTATGTAGGCGATACATATTCAGACCTAGGAAAATACCAGGCTCTGTTTGAGTTCCAAAGCATGATGGGCGAACTCGTTGGCATGGACGTGGTAAGCGCTCCCACGTATGATTGGGCATCGGCTTGCAGCAGCTCGTTACTCATGGCTGCCAGGATTACAGGGCGAAGTCAGGTGTTGATTCCCAGGGTAGTAAACCCGGAGAAACTATGGCACATGAGAAACTTCTTCCGATCTACAGTTGATATCGAGGTGGTCGAATACGACCACGAAACCGGTCAGCTCGACCTTGAAGACTTAGAAAAGAAGATTTCGTCAAAGACCGCAGCGGTATATTTTGAAAACCCTTCTTATCTCGGATTCATCGAGACCCACGCAGCCGAAATCTCCCGGATAGCGCATGCTCACGGGGCACTGAGCGTAGTAGGTGTGGATCCAACGTCGTTGGGAATTTTGGCTCCACCCAGCGAGTACGGAGCCGACATAGTATGCGGTGAGGCTCAACCTTTGGGTGTGCACATGAACTATGGCGGTGGACTATGTGGTTTTATCGCCAGTAGGGATGAAGAGCAATATGTAGCTGAATATCCCACGTTTCTGATAAGTATCGCTCCGACACGACGCGCAGGGGAGTTCGGTTTCGGTTGGTGTACCCATGAACGGACCTCATTTTACAAAAGGGAAAGAGCAACGGACTTCACGGGGACGACCCAGTGCCTTTGGGGTATTAGCGCCGCGGTCTATCTCGCACTGTTGGGACCGCAAGGCCTGCGGGATCTCGGCGAGTCGATCATGGAAAGATCACACTATGCCATGAAAGTCATTTCAGAGATTGACGGGGTGAAAGCCCCAATGTTTTCATCCGTGGTTTTTAAGGAATTCGTCGTGAACTTCGACGCCGCGGGGAAGAGCGTAAGGGACATAAACAAAGGCCTTTTACGGCATAAGATCCACGGAGGGAAGGATATAACAAGGGAGTTCCCCGAACTAGGTAATAGTGCACTGTATTGTGTAACCGAAATACACACCAAGGAAGACATAGATAGGCTGGCTAGTGCGCTGAAGGAGGTGCTTAAATGAGAAACGAGAGGAGCCTGCTAAAGCAAAACTACCATGCCGCAGCCTGGAATGAGCCTATTATCATGCAAATGGGCCGAAAAGGAGAGAGGGGAATACTTGTTCCTGAGGCAGAAGAGGAGATAAAGGAAGTCGTCGGAGACGTCCTGTCAAGAATACCAACCGATCTGCGTCGCACAGAGCCGCCAAAGCTGCCCGAAATTTCTCAACCCCAGGTCGTACGCCACTTTCTTCGACTTTCTCAAATGTGCCTTGGCACGGACTTGAATATAGATATAGGCCAAGGGACGTGTACCATGAAATACAGTCCAAAAGTAAACGAGTATCTTGCCAGATTGCCCGATATATCAGAGCTTCATCCGTTACAGGACGAAGAAACGGTCCAAGGGATTCTCGAAATCATCTACAAGTTCGCCGGTTTCTTATCCGAAATCTCCGGAATGGATAAGTTTACCTTTCAGCCTGGTGGCGGTGCTCAGGCCATTTACACAAACGCCTGTATAATCAGAGCGTATCATGCTGCCCGAGGGGAGAGTCAAAGAGACGAGATTATTACGACGCTTTTCTCGCACCCCGCAGATGCTGCGACCCCTGCTACGGCTGGCTTTAAGGTCATAACTCTGATGCCTGACGAAAACGGCTACCCCGATCTCGAGGCGCTCAAGGCAGCCGTGTCAAAACGAACCGCCGGAATGATGATAACGAATCCGGAAGACACCGGCATTTACAACCCGCGGGTCCGGGAATACGTAGATATAGTACATGAGGCAGGTGGTCTTTGTTCTTACGATCAAGCCAACGCCAACGGCATATTGGGCATATGTAGGGCGAAAGAGGCAGGTTTTGACATGTGTCACTTTAATCTCCACAAGACTTTTTCGTCACCTCATGGGTGTTCAGGGCCAGGATGTGGAGCTGTTGGTGTAAGAGATTACCTTGAAAAGTTCTTGCCCGTACCAGTTGTAGAATTTGATGGTGAAAAATACCACATTGTTTACGAGCGACCCTTCAGTATTGGAAAGGTGAGAAGTTTCTTGGGGAATATCCCCGTGGTGTTGAGGGCTTATGCGTGGGTCATGAGTCTTGGACCGGACGGCATAAGGGACGTTGCTGAGGTGTCCGTGATCAACAATAACTACCTTGCAAAAAAACTTTCGCAAGTTTCCGGGATAGGCATGAGCTATCCGAAAGCAAAGTGTAGGTTAGATCAAATCAGATATAGCTGGGAGCAATTACGGCGAGAGACAGGCGTTGGAACGGAAGACGTGCGTCGTAGGGTAGTGGATTTTGGGGTCCAGAGCTATTTCGAAAGCCACCATCCCTGGGTGGTTCCGGAGCCGTTTACTCCCGAACCGACCGAAACGTACTCCAAGGACGACATCGATGAATATGCGGAAATTCTGCGTTACATATCGCAAGAGGCGTACGTAAGCCCTGATACCGTCAAGAATGCTCCTCACAAAAGCACCATCACAAGAATTGACGAGAGAATACTCAATGATCCTAAGAAATGGGCAATGACGTGGAGGGCTTACCTCAATAAGAGGCACTCCTGGGACAGCCAGGGACAATAGAGGTCGGTTTGGGGTCCATGTTGGCGTGAGAGTCGGCTCGTTTCCGAAAGAGTGATTAAACGATGAAGCCTGTAAAAAAGAGAATTGGCCTAATTGTCAACCCAATTGCCGGAATCGGTGGGAGGGTAGGGTTAAAAGGCAGTGACGGGCGGGAAGCCCTAAGGAAGGCCAGGGAGTTGGGTGGGAAGCCTGAATCTCCGAAACGGGCAAAAGAGGCACTTCTCAGGATGGCCTCAATTAAGCATGAGCTGGATATCCTAACGTATCCACATGAAATGGGCGAGGACGAGGCGAGAGAGTGTGGTTTCGAACCCATTGTCATCGGTTCGATAAAGAAAGGGGAGACCACATCGGAAGACACTAAAAGCGCCGCAAGGGACATGGCGGAAGCGCGAGTCGACGCATTGTTGTTCGCGGGTGGCGATGGGACGGCCAGGGACATATACGATGCTATTGGAGGCAGGTTACCGGTCATTGGGATACCGGCAGGCGTAAAAATTCATTCGGCCGTGTTCGCCATAAACGCCCAAAGCGCAGGCGACTTGGTGATGATGTTCTTGCGGGAACCTGCCGAACTGTGGGAAGCCGAGGTCATGGATGTGGACGAAGAAGCATTTAGAAGGGGTCTGCTTTCTACCAAGCTTTATGGGTATCTTAAGATTCCTTACCAGGATCGGTTGTTCCAAGGGCCAAAGCGCGGAAGTATCGCAGGAGAAAGGTCCAGCATGAACGGGATTGCCGAGTACTTTGCAGAGGAGATTGAAGATGATTACCTATACATAGTCGGTCCAGGAACGACAACTAGAGCCATTCACGAAAGGCTCGGTCTTCCAAAAACGTTACTGGGTGTCGATGTGATAAGAGACAGGCAGATAGTGGCATCGGATGTCAACGAAAACCAGATATTGAGACTCGTCTGTGACAAGAAGGCCAAAATCCTGGTTACACCGATCGGTGGACAAGGCTTTATATTCGGCAGGGGAAACCAGCAGATAAGCCCCGACGTAATCAAAAAAGTGGGGAAGGAGCATGTGATAGTTGTTGCTACCGGGCATAAAATGGCTTCGTTGGGAGGGAGGCCGCTCCTTGTGGACACAGGAGACGACGAAACCGATGACATGTTAAGCGGTTACATAAGAGTGATAACTGGTTATAGGCAAGAACTTGTTTACAGGGTTGGACTAGGGAAATGCTTTTAAGACCATAAGGGTAGCAAGATGGCTACGCTGTCCGCACTGCTCGAAGGAGTCTATACGGGGGGCAGATGGTCATGATGGGATTGCAGGGTAAAGTTGCCATAGTTACCGGAGCAGCCAGAGGCATAGGCAGAGCCGTTGCCATCCGCCTAGCGGCCGAGGGCGTATCTGTAGTCGCCTGCGATTTAGACCCGCGAGCCCCTTGGTTAAAGACGGATGACTTTATCAAGGAACCTCAATCGGTAATGAGCGTCGTCGACGAGATACGGTCCGGAGGGGGAAATGCGGTAGGAATATATGCGGACATCACTGTTGAAGGAGAAGTCAATGACGTGATAACCCTGGCCTTAAAGGAATTCGGGAGAGTTGATATTCTGAGCAATAATGCCGGAGTTGCTCTTACAAAGCTTGTTCATGAAACGACGTTGGAGGATTGGGAACGCGTCATCCGCGTCAATGCTACTGGTACTTTCATAACCTGTAGAGCTGTCGCTAGGCTTTTCATGGATCAAAGAAGCGGCTCAATCATTAATACAGCCTCCATTGCAGGCAAAACAGGCACCCCCTCTTTTGGTGCCTACTGTGCCAGTAAAGCCGCTGTCATACTGCTGACAAACGTATTGGCCAAAGAACTGGCACCTTTTAACGCCAGGGCAAATTGTATTTGCCCGGGGATGGTCAAGACCGACATGTGGAAAAAGCTTAACCAAGAAATGGGGAAATACCTTCAACTGAAGCCCGGACAGACACCAATGGAGAAGCTGCTCGAGGCGACTCCCATTAGCAAACCTGAAGAACCTGAGGACATCGCGGGGCTCGTCGCTTTTCTGGCGTCTGACGATGCGTATTTCATAACGGGTCAAGCCATCAATATAGACGGGGGATATGAGAGCCACTAAAGAAGGCAGGTCGGTGCATGTCCATGACGGGAGACGTCTGGGAACAAGCTAGATCGAGAATTGGGGCCGCTGATCTACATGGCAAGATGATGTCCGAAGACGAAGCAGCTAGCATGATCAGGCCAAATATGATTATCGCTTGCTCGGGTTTCACCCCTTGTGGGTATCCTAAAGCGATACCAAAGGCACTCGTACGACGAAGCCAAGAAGCGGGAGAGCACATTTCCAGCATAGCCTTGTGGACAGGCGCGTCAGTCGGGGATGAATTGGATGGAGCTTTAAGTCGTGCCGGACTCTTGTCGAGGAGGATGCCTTATCAGTCCAACCCGTATACAAGAGAGGCAATAAACTCAGGAGCAATTGACTACGTAGACGTGCATTTGAGCCACGTTGCCCAGCAGATCAGATACGGGTTTTGGGGAAAGCCGGACATAGCAATCATAGAAGCGGCGGCAATTACCGACGAAGGTTACTTGATTCCCACCACCTCAGTTGGAAATTCCCCGACGTTCGCGAAGGTAGCCGATACCGTGCTGGTGGAACTCAACGTAAAGCAACCGATTGACCTCTACGGGCTTCACGATATCTATGTGCCTGAGGACCCTCCGTTCCGAAAGACCATTCCCATATATCATCCCAAAGACAGGATAGGTACCCCATGGATTAAAGTGGAGAAGAAAAAAATAGCTGCGATTGTCCCCACAGAAATCCCGGATGAAAGCAAAAGGCTAATCAATAACAATGAAATCATAAAAAAGGTGAGCGAAAACCTGCTTAACTTTATTGATAGTGAAATAGAGGCCGGTCGTATCCCGAGAGCATTGCTTCCCATTCAGGCAGGCGTGGGCAGCATCGCTAATGCAGTTTTAGAGGGGTTTTCGTATTCTACCTATGCTGGTCTTCTCTTCTATACCGAGGTTATACAAGACTCAATGGTCCGCCTTATTGAGCAAGGTAAGGCCGAATTTGCCTCCGGATGTTCGTTGACGCTGTCACAGGACTTATCGAAATCGTGTTTACGGGACCTCTCTTATTGGAAGAAGCATCTTGTATTGAGACCGCAAGAGATAACTAACAACCCTGAGGTGATACGAAGGCTTGGGGTCATTTCGATTAACGCAGCCCTTGAGGTTGATATTTACGGTAACGTCAATTCGACTCATGTCTTCGGCTCAAACATCATGAACGGTATAGGAGGATCTGGAGACTTTGCAAGGAACGCATACCTTTCCATCTTTGTTATGCCATCAACCGCTAAAGAAGGCAACGTATCGACGATAGTGCCCATGGTGTCCCACGTTGACCATACCGAACACGATGTCCACGTCATCGTCACCGACGTCGGTGTAGCAGACCTTAGGGGGCTTTCTCCTAGAGAACGAGCAGCTATGATTATAAACAGGTGTGCGCATCCTTCTTACAGGTCGCTTCTGCACGATTACTACTGCCGGGCCTTGCATACTTCAGGGGGCCATACACCCCATCTCCTTAAAGAAGTGTTCAGCTGGTACTTGCGTTTGACTGGTCGGGACGTTCAATAGTAATCCGACGAGGTTTTCAAGGGCCTTGCAGTTGTGCTAGTTAGTTTCAGCTGAAAAAGTCTCGTTGCCGGCTTAGTTTTCCGGCATTCGATCCTTGACAATCGATCATGGTTCATTTGTTCCCGGAGGGGTCAGGCGAGTTCCGCTATACGTCTCAGGTTAT
>DUSP01000194.1 GCA_012842575.1 Clostridia bacterium | reverse complement strand
GGTAAACGAGATCTCTTCCCTCACGGCGACCTCCATCCCCTCTGGAGGTATGGCACCCAGGACGAGGACGGGAGAAGTGATACCGGCCCGACGCAACTCTAGGGCTTCTTCGAGGAGCGCCACTCCGAGCCATTTCGCCCCCGCTTCGAGGCAGGCTTTGGCAACGGGAACGGCGCCGTGCCCGTAGGACGAAGCCTTCACCACCGCCATCATCACCGCACCGGGAGCGGTGAGAGAGATGAGTTCTTTCACGTTTTCTTTCAGCACCTTGAGGTTTACTTCGGCCCAGGTTGGCCTGAAGAACCGTGGCCCGGACTGTGTTTCGATCTTCACCTTGCTTTCCGGCAAAGCTGTGTCATGTAAGGTGAGATCTCTGTTTTCCCCGCGTATCTCTGAAACCACAGTCTGTAAAACATCTGAAACATCTGAAACATAAGACTCCAGGCCATTCCAAGATCTGCCAGACGACATCGCCAAGCCCACCTCCTATGACCACTCACCAGAACTTTGGAACACGACGCTTTGGAACACAAGGCCGCTGTGTTGCCTTCGTCAAGAGCACATGTGTAAATAACATTTAACATTATACCTCATTACATTCCTTTGGAACGCCGCTTCTTATCAAGATGAAGCTTAAAGAGGGATTTTTTTGTGATATGTGATAAGGTAGGTTAAGCCTCTGAAAGGGATTGCGACGATTCCCGACTGAGTCTTGGCCCGGCGATTTTAGTCGGGGACACTTACTCTCCGGCTTGGGTTTTACCCTGATGATCGCCCTTTTTTCCCTATGTCAACCGATGAGTCCCCTTCCCAGCTTCCACGCCTGATAGGTCAGTACCTGGTTCCCTGACGAGAATGACTGGGAGTGTGGAAAACAGCAGCGCTACAGCGTTGATCAAAAAAACACCAGTGTAGCCCAATTTACCTTCAGCCACGTTTCCCAAGATGTGTGACAACATTGCACTCCCAAGGAAACCCGCAAGATTGAAGATCCCGATTGTAAGCCCGACAAGGTGCTCGGGTAGTTCCTCCTTGGCCCATGCAAATGCGATAATGAAGCAACCGCAGGTTATTCCCATTATGAAGTAGGAAGTCGTCGGAATGATGATACCCAGGTACGGAAAACCGAGGGGCTGAATAGCCCACCAAAATACGCAGGCGAGCGAGAATACCAATACTACTCGTTTCCTCGGGCGGAACCTGTCGGAAATCCAGCCCACCAGCGGACTTCCTATGCTGGATCCCATGGTCATAGCCAGTAATACTACACCGGCTTTATCCATGGCAAATCCCCTGGCTTTCATGAGGTAGTCCACGGCAAAGACGCTTCGAAATGAGATCTCCGCGCCTACCAGAAAGAATGACCAGAGGCCAAGTATCACGATTTCCCGGGTAAACTTACGATAGACCGAAATGACATAGTGTAGCCCGGAAGCCGGCATGCCGTCGAACCGCAATTGCCCAGCGGCCGTGCGTTTTGGGAAGCCGCCCCAATGCGTCCCGAAAGAAATCAAAAAAAGACCCCCTGACAAAAGCCCCGTGAGTAGTACTATTGTCCTCCAACTCCAACGCATCACGAGTAGCGTAAGTGGAGCGGAAGCGAAGATAGTTCCCGCGTTCCCAACGGAAATGAAAAGCCCCAGCATGGCACCTACAGAGGAGGACGCGTCTCTGCCGCTCATCAGCTTTGCTGCGGGGACATAGAATAACCCTGATCCTAATCCAAGGACCAGGCGGGATAAACAGAGTGAAGTATAAGAGCTACACGTGGCAAAGAGGACTGCCCCCAAAGTGACAAGGGCTACCGAAGCACGAAGTACTGTGATGGGATGTACCCTGTCTGCCAAGAGACCCGACGGTACCTGCATCAACGCGTATGGATACATGAAAAGCGACCCCACGACTCCTAGAGAGGAGGTCGTGAGGCCGAAATCCGCAGAAATCCTCGGCCCTATGACAGCCAAGGAGTTTCTGTGGAAACATACGAGGAAGTAGCTCGCTCCTAAGAAAAGGTACCGTAGTCCTCTGTTAATCGAGTCCTTGTTGAGAGTCATAGGGCATTAGAACCTAGAATAAAGAACGTGCCCGCGCTCCAAAGTCCGTCGCTTCAGTCTGCCTACCCCGCCATCCTCAGCGACCCCGCCATCATCAATCCCAGCTTTTCGATTTCCGCGTACCGCGCGTCTACAATACCCATGATTTGGCCTTCGTACATCACGGCTATCCGGTCGGAGAGGTTCAGAATCTCGTCGAGTTCAGTGGAAACTAGCAATACGGCGCAACCGGAGTCCCTCGCCTCGACGATCTTCCTCCTGATGTATTCAGTTGCACCGACGTCAAGACCCCTTGTGGGGTGTACCGCCAAAAGCACCTTCGGCTTTCTGGCCAGTTCCCTGGCTAAAATCACTTTTTGTTGGTTTCCTCCGGAAAGCAGTCTCACCTTGGTATCTTCACCGGGTGCGCGTATGTCGAACTCCTTCATCAAATTCCTTGCCGTTTCCCTGATCACTTTGAAGTCAAGGTTCCCTCTGCGTGAGAATGGGCTCCGATACTGGGATTGAAGTATCAGATTCTCGGCCACGGTCATGTCAAGGATCAAACCCGTCTTGTGCCTGCTCGCGGGAATATGAGCCACTCCCATGCCGGCTACTTGACGCGGGCTCAACCCCGCGATATCACGCCCCTCGATCCTGACCGCCCCCTCCGAGACGCGTCTCATACCGGCTATGGCTTCGACCAGCTCTTCCTGACCGTTTCCGTCCACTCCTGCCACACCGAGGATTTCCCCGGCCCGGACCTCAAACGTCGCACCGTTGACCACGTTGAGGCCCCAAGCGTCTTTGACCACCAGGTCTTTTACTTCAAGAACGGCTTCCCCCGTCTTGGCAGTCCCCCGCTCTACCTCAAAGGCTACACTACGACCTACCATCATCCTCGCGAGTTCCTCTTTACTCGTGTCCTTGGCGAGTACGGTCCCCATGACCTTTCCGGACCTCAGTACCGTTATTCTATGACTGATCTCCATTACCTCGTTCAGTTTATGACTTATAAACACCACCGATTTCCCTTCGGCGACCAGTAACCTCAGGGTAGCGAAGAGCTCCCTGGTTTCCTGAGGCGTCAAGACGGCAGTTGGCTCGTCAAGGATCAAAACTTCGGCACCACGGTAAAGCGCCTTCAATATTTCAACCCGCTGTTGCTCCCCGACGCCGAGGTCAGCGATTTTTGCGTCCAGTCTAATCTTGAAGTTATAAACCTTAGCCAGTTCCCGAAGCTTCTTTCCTACTGTATCCAGGTCGGTAAAGGGTTCTTTGGTAGAATGCATACCCAAGGCAACGTTTTCGATCACAGTGAGGGCAGGGATCAACATGAATTCCTGATGAACCATACCTATGCCCAGGGCGATGGCATCTTTAGGGGAGGAAATGGAAACCTTACGGCCTCTCACGTAAATGATCCCGGCATCGGCCTCGTACAGCCCGTAAAGGATGTTCATTAACGTCGACTTTCCCGCACCGTTCTCTCCGAGAAGGGCGTGTATCTCTCCCTTCGCCACGGAAAGATCAACGCTGTCGTTGGCCACGACGCCAGGAAACGATTTCGTGATCCCTTTGAGTTCTACGAGATACGGTTCGGACAAACCCACTCCCTCCCCTGTGGCGCGTTCCCCTTGTTACGCCTGTGGCACGCGTGACGTATATAGGTCGATGCGTCTTTTTACTCTTACTTCCTGTACTTCCTGCTTCTCATCTTCTGCTTCACTCAGTCGGCTTGTCTATCTGAGGAACCTGTATTTTCCCGTCAATGATATCCTGCTTCGTTTTCTCCATAAGATCCTTTACTTCTTGCGGGATCTTGGAGTCAAACCCGTGGAAGGGCGCCCAACCGACTGCGCCGTCCTTGAGCCCGTACAAATACACCTTACCTTCAAACGTGCCCTGCTCGACTGCGCCGATGGCGAGTTCGAACATCCTATCGACGTTCCGGAGGCTACTCGTCAGTACGGTATCGGGGTAGAGCGGGTTCTGGTCGCTCGTGTTTCCAATGGCCATGACGCCGCGTGACTTGGCCGCTTCGAGCGCTCCGTGCGCTGCCGCATCGGCATTTATGTGGAGTATGTCCGCCCCCTGATCGATCAACGCCAGCGCGGCTTCCTTAGCCTTATTGACGTCCTCCCAGCTCCCGACGAAGGCGTGTTTTATCTTAATGTCAGGATTGATGGATTTTGCACCCAGCTTGAAGGCCTCCATGGGACGTACGAGCGACGGGATCTCGAACGCGGCCACACAACCGAGGACATTGGTCTTGGTCATTTTTGCCGCCAGGATCCCTATGATATAGTCGGTTTCCCAGTTAGCAAAGCGCAGCGACGCAAAATTCGGCCCCTCTACCGCACCGTTTATTACGAAGAACTTCGTATCCGGGAAATCGGGCGCCACCTTCTTGACGGGGTCTCCGAATTCGAAGCCGTGCCCGAACACAACCTGATAACCTCAAAGGGTTGGCGCAGGTACCTTCTCTTCGCGTACCCCTCGGGGCAGCTGCGACGTACAAGAGCTTTAGCCTTATCCGCCATGGTCTCGAGAACTTCCCGTTCGCAAACCGAGCGGACCTCGCCATCTTCCAGCACCGGTCGACCGTTGACCACGACGGTTTCGACGTTCTCAGTGCCAGAGGAAAACACCAGTGAAGCAATGGGGTCATGAACAGGGCACGACTTGGCGCAAAGCGGATTATATATGAAGAAGTCGGCGCTCTTCCCTAAAGAAAGGGAACCGATTTCACGCTCCATGCCGAGCGCCTTTGCGCCGCCTATTGTAGCCATGTAAAGTGCCTTATCCGCTGTCATCCCTAGCCGATTCTTTAACTGACCGTTATGGAGAAGCGCCGTGAATTTTACGGTTTCGAGCATATCGAGACAATTGTTGCTCGCAGCACCATCGGTTCCCAATGAGACGGTCACTCCAGCCGAAACCATAGCGGGAACCGGCGCCACTCCGGACCCAAGATACAAGTTGGATACGGCATTGTGCGAAACAGGCGTTCCCGTGGTCGCCATCCTGTCCACATCGTCTTCACCCAACGTAACGCAGTGGACGGCCAACATGTCAGACCCTAGAAAGCCGATGTTGTCCAAAAACTCAACGGCCTTCATCCCGCTTCTTTCCATGGCTATGGCGTCGTCAAGGGACGTCTCGCAGAGGTGCATGGTAAGACCGAGACCATTCTCGTTCGCAAACCGGCGTGCGGCGACTAAAGCCTCGGTGGAAACTCCCCAAATCGCGGTAGGTGCAAGCCGTATCCGGATCATCCCGTCGGCCGAGGGCGACCCGAATGTCCTGACCAGTCTTGATACATCCTTTAGAACGTCCCGGACATCTTCCACCAAATTACTCGGGAAGGAATGGCCCTTCGAATCGGATCCGAGATCCCTGAAGGCGCGCGCATAAACGCATCTTAAACCCACTTCGTTGAGAGCGCAGATGACCTCATCGGATAAACGCGGGGACGGGTGAGCGTACATGAAGTCGAGGATGGTGGTGGTACCGCTCCTCAAAGCCTCTATCCCGGCGGCCAGCGCGGCATAGCGGACATCAGCGGCCTTTAGGGCTGACGCGGCGGGTCCGATCGTAACCGGCCACCACTCTTCAAGCGGAAGGCCAGCCCCCAGTCCCTTGAGTAACGACTGAAATGTATGACAGTGTGTATTGACCAGCCCAGGGAAGACTATTTTGCCAGTCGCATCGATTCCTTTCAGTCCGCGGCGGGCGAGGGTTTCCTCGGGGTTCTCCGCGTCAAGCCATGCAGGCTTTCCAGATCCAATATCATGAATGAGCGGACCGTCGGTGAGCAGATAACCACCGGTTATGACACCGTAATCCTCGTCCATGGTCACTATGGTAGCGTTATATACGAGAATCCCTTTCATCAACGCACACCCTCTTGAGCTTCCTCGTCGCCGTAAGTCAGTCTTCTACTGAGTCTCCCGTCTGAACGGAGGGTCCCTCGTTTATCTAGTGAAACTATCTAGTGAAACCTCGGACCGGAGTTCCGATGACGCTTCCCGTGTCTTGGCTAGGTTTCCTGCCCGTCTAATGAAACCTCAGGGGAGAAACAGCCCTTTCGACGACGGGGTTCCCCCACCGGACCCTGCCGCCCGACGCCATGTCCGATATCACCCTGGCCACCCAGGGGCCGAGGGTTATACCGTAACCGCCAAGTCCCGATGCCACAAGCAGGCCAGGTATTCCGGTCTCTCCGATCACCGGGAGTCCATCAGGGGTATACGGGCGCAACCCTGTAAAGGTCCTGATTATATTCAGATTTTTGAGCCCTGAAACATAACGCCGGGCGTTGCGGGCAATCGCCTTGACGACCTCGGCATCGACCCGCCACCCCGATTGTGGATCGGAAAAATCCCTCGAGCTACCGATCAGAATGTTGGAGTTTGCGGTCTGTTCCAGCGCGACGCTGTATTCCCTGTAAAGCGCGGTATTAGCGGTATTACCCGTACTAGCGATACCACCCGCACTATCGGAAAATAGCGAACGCGTCATGATATTTTTATGAAGTCTCAGAGAGGTCTCTTCGGTTACAAGGACTATTCCTTTGCATGGCGCGATGGGAAAGTGTAAGCCGAACGGCCTTTCCAAGTTCCCCGCGGCTACGCCCGAACAGTCCACCACCAAGGGCGAACGAATGGTCGCGGGTCCCTCTCCTTCGCAGACCACTCCCGAGACGCTCCCGCCCTGTAGCTCCACGGCCGTCACTTGGGTTTTTGTGTAAAGTCGCCCGCCGTCTTCTATGGTTCTCTTTAAGCATCCATAAACGACTCTGAAAGGGTTAACCAAACCTTCGAGGCCGTCATGGGACGTGACACCGCCCAAGAGGTCGGATTCGACGGGTACCAGATCTCTAATGCGACTTCCCGGCACGAATTCCGATTTCAAGCCCATCTTTTTATATTCGGCCACCATCTCAAGCATCGGCGGAACGTCCTCCTCCCTCTCGGCGAGGAGGACGAGTCCGCGCTTCTGGTCGCATTCCAGATCGAAATTCAGGGCTTTCTCGAGGCTTTTGTAAATGGACAGGCTTTCGAGGGCAGGCTCCAAAAGCGCCGAAGGCTTACCGGTGTAGCTTAGTCCTCCGTTGCAAGCGCCCGTGGCACCTGACGCAGGGTCCTGGGACTCGACGACCGCCACCTTGAAACCCATGCGGCTCAAGTTCCAAGCAGTCAAGGAACCCACTATCCCAGCTCCGATTATCACAGCGTCGCAACTGACGCTTGCCGAGGTTTCCGGCACAGGCCCTCACTCCGTTTGTCGCTCCGTAGACCCAAACCTTCTCGGTTTCGGTAACCCTTTAGCGTCCAGGATTTCCGATCTTTGTAGCCCTGTAGCTTCCTGTAGCTTAAGAGGTTAAGGAAGTTTATGAAGGAGAACCAACTTTATATAGCCCGTGTTCAGGTAGGCCACCGTCGTAGCAACCGGTCGGTCCAGGATGTTATAGTGCACCTCTTCCCATACCAGCACGGGCTGCCCTTCCGAAATACGAAGAGCCGAAGCCACTTCGCCCGTTGCGCGCTCCGTGGAGATCTCCTCGATAGTGTGAGACAAATCCTGAGCACAGCAGTCTTTCAGGAATGCGAATATGGATCCAAAGTAAGCAGCGCTGTTGGGATTCACAATGATTTCGGATGGAACGAAGTTCACACAATATGCTGCCGGATGACCATCGCCCAGATACATGCGTTCCAGTACCTCGAAAACCGTGTCCTCCGGCAGATCGAGCTTACGTGCCATAATGGCATCGGGCCTACGTTCTTTCAGCGATAATGGGGTCGCAGACGGTTCAAGGCCTTTTCGTCTTATGAGGTCTGCGAATCTAATGCTGGTGTCAACGTGAGCACGGGTGGCGAGGACACTACGATGAAGGTAGTTACCGGAACCTTGTCGTTTCGTCACGATCCCTTCCCGCTCGAGGTACATCAATGCTTCGCGAACCGTGTTGCGCCCCGCGTTCAACAATTGAGCAAGGCGTTCTTCGGGAGGAAGTCTGTTGCCACTGCACTGATCCGGGTGTTCGTCCATATACTCGACAAGTCGCCTGGCAATTTGAACATAGAGCGGCAATCTACTCAAGCCCGGCCCTCCGGTCGCTCATTGGAATGTTTGGAATGTCATGTATTGTGGAATGTCGGTTGCCCTCATCTAGCATTCCATGAAGCATTCCATCTAGCATCCATTTGAGGCTGAATGCAGCTCGATCTAGATATCGGATGTTGTAGCAGGCTATCGGATGTATCAATCACTCATCGGATGACTATGCCTATATAGTACCATCGTTTCCAAAGTCCGTCAACAGGGATAGGTACTTTAAAAAAGGAACCCTCTTTCCCTTTTCTCTCGACTTGGACTGTTAACCACGAGTCTTGTCGTCCAGGACTGTTAACCGATATACGAGGTTGGATCTTACCGTCACTTCGACCTGTAATCCGCCGTCGTTTTCGGAAACCTCCAACACAGGGTTTCCATCACAGCATACACACGCCCCGTGTCGAATACCCTTTATTCGTACGGTATCCTTCTCTCCAAAACTCGCCGTGCGGGTGGTTATGGGACTACATTCATAAAGCTCATCCATATCGAGGTTCACTCTTACAACAGGACGATCACTCACCGCCACCGCGGCAGGCATGGCGAGCAAATCTCCAAGACACGCTCCCCCCGAGACCGCTTTACCGACGAATCGCCCGTCCAAGATCGAGACGACCGCTTGCCCCACTTGGGTTCCGCTCGCTACCACGATCGTAGAACGTCGGCTGCCACCCGTGATCGAAGAACCCCCATTCTCATTTCTGATCAGCGTAACCTCGCAATTGGACCCATAAATGCACGACGGGGTGGCAGGTTCTAACTCACCCCTTATGAATGACGACGCTTTAACGTCCACTTTCCTATCGTCTATCGTCGCCAAAACGGTATCTCCCATAACAACGTCGTTGAAGGCCACTCCGATTATCTCTCCGTCCGCACTTGCCACAAGCCCTTTACACGGAACTCGAATGAAGGCGTCGGCGTCACGGAGGGACTTCACCGGAACGTTTTCGCTTATGTCGGCGCGGGTTCGGGGTATGGCATCAATTCTCCCTCGGCGGGTGAGAGATTTAAGTCGTAGTGATATCAGCCCGCCCACATTCGAAGTGCCAACACCGATACCGAGAATCGGACACTTCTCCGGCGCGCAGCCGGAAAGTACGATCCCCAGGGCCGCATCCGCCATGGTACCGTCTCCACCTATGACTACCAACGCCTCCACACCCGAGCGCGCCATAAAAGCGGCGGCTCCCACAGAGTCAGATCCCCGTAACAGGTGTTTTCGGTCAGCGCCTCGTCCGCGCTCGGGCCCGGATACATCCCTAGTCGGTATGACGCTACTTACAGAAATGCCCGCCATGTTTAGCAAATCCTCGCCCATAGCACCCTGGGGAGCCATGACTTCGCAACCGGACAGCAGTGTATTCACGGCCGACAGGAGTCGTTCGAAGAAATCCGGATCTTCCTTCGAACTCTCGCTCCCGCGACGATAAACACCGCCACCCGCATAAGGGTTAACGATGCATCCGATCATCATGGCATCAATCTCCTTTTCGAGTTCTGGTATACGACTGGCATACGAAAGGTTTAGGTCAAGCTTGGTATGACTCTCTCTTCGACAGAATGACCTATTCGCTTGAAGGAAAACTGCAAAGGCCCCTGAGGTCAATGGCCCATATATTCGGGGCGGTCTCTTCGTAGGGCGTCACGCCTTCTATGCCCTCTCTTTACTATTTGAAGTGGAGTGAGGCCGGCTCCCATCAACACGTTTGCCAAGACGGCTGTCTTGGCCGCCGCATCCAAAGCCCTCCCCACATTACCGAAGCCTATCATGAATATCTTCAAAAGGAATCCCTCCGGTGCGGGCTCGCGCCGCTGATTTCTCGTTGGTACTTCTGTCATGATACTTCCCCCGATTCACCCTATCAGAGGCAAGTGAGAAGTGCAACGCAGAGTTTCGGATATGAGTGATGAAGTGCCCATCCCTGCTAGTCCGGACTCTACGGAACCCCCCAACTTCCTAGCAGGGAGGGCACTTCATTCACCATGTACTCGATTATGCACGTAGGCCGTTTGGAAAGAAGCTCATACAATCGATGAAGTTCAAATCGTTATCAGGGTATTTCTTACCACCCCGGGAACAGTTCACTCGAAGCGCAGTGCCTGAATGGGGTCAAGACGTGCTGCTCGGGTGGCCGGGTACACGCCAAACAAGATCCCTACGCCGGCAGAGAAGACAAAAGCTCCCCCAACGACAAGCGGGGACGCCACAGCCGTTACGCCTATTGCCCTTCCTGCGAGCCGGGCAAGTAACAGCCCCATCACTATTCCGAACGACCCGCCGAGGCTACCGAGTACAGCAGATTCGATCAAGAACTGCCTCAAAATGTCCCGGTTTCTCGCGCCGATAGCTTTGCGGATGCCGATCTCACGGGTTCGCTCGGTAACGGTAACGAGCATGATGTTCATGACACCGATACCGCCTACGATAAGGGATATGCCGGCGATGGCGGCCAGCATCAGCGTCATGGTGCTAGTCACCTGGGTCACGGTCTCGAGCATTTGAGTCTGGCTGAATATCCTGAAGGCGTCCGGGTCCTTGAACCTCCGGGAGAGTCTTTGCTCCAACACCGCCGTAACGACTTCGACTCCCTCGGCATCCCGTCCCTTCACGTATAAGGTCCGCACCCCACTGCTTTCTACCAACTGCCTTGCGGCAGTGACCGGAACAATGATCTGGTCGTCTCCGGACCCCATCATGCTGGTGCCCTGAGGAGCCAGCACTCCCACCACGAGAAAACTGATGCCGTTGATTTTAACCTCCTGCCCGATGGGGTCTGCGAATCCGAACAGCTCCCTCACCACATCCTGACCGAGGACCGCCACCCTCTGCCGACACTCCACGTCCAGCGGAGCCAAAAAACGGCCCCTCTCGACATCCATCCCCCGTACGACAGCGAGATTCTGATCCGTCCCCAAAAGGTTCGTATCGTGCTCGCGGGTTCCGTACTTCGTCGTCACGGAACTCGATACCACCGGTGCGGCGGCTACAACCTGCGGAAGATCGGAAGTGAGGTCGCGGGCTTCTCGGTAGGTCATGGCGACGTCGGCCCCCCGCCCTCTGATGTTGACCGTAAGGAGGTAGGAGCCGAGCGACTCTATTTGGCTCCGAATCTGGCGTTGGGTTCCCTGACCTATGGCCACAAGCGCGATTACGGCAGCGACGCCGATGGTCACTCCGATCATGGTGAGAAAAGAACGAAGCTTGTTGGTCATTATGCTGCCGAATGCCAGTCGCACTGCTGAAAACAGGTTCATCTCAACCCACCCTTTCGTCGCCTACGAGAAGGCCGTCCTGCAATCTGAGCAACCGGTGGGCTCGAGCTGCTACCTCCATATCGTGGGTTACCACCACGATGGTTCGGCCAGCTCGGTGCAGCCTGGAGAATAGATCGAGAATTTCCCGGCCCGAACGCCTGTCCAGGTTCCCTGTGGGCTCATCCGCCAGAATGAGGGATGCGTCCCCGGCAAGGGCGCGGGCTATGGCAACGCGCTGCTGTTGCCCGCCAGAGAGCTGGCTTGGAAGGTGATTCGCGCGATCCGACAAGCCGACTTCCTCCAGGCACTCCCGAGCCTTGAGCCGCCTAGCCGTTGGGTTTACCCCCTGGTAAACAAGGGGGAGTTCGACGTTCTCAAGGGCAGTAAGGCGGGGCAGAAGGTTGAACCCTTGAAACACAAAGCCAATCGTGCGGCTCCTGATGCGCGCGAGATCATCCGAGTTCAATCCGGAAACAAGGGACCCGTCGAGGTAGTAGGATCCACGCGTAGGCGTGTCCAGGCATCCCAATAAGTGCATGAGCGTCGACTTGCCGGAACCCGAGGGGCCTACGACCGCCACGAATTCACCGCGCGCGATCTCCAAGGTGACTCCCCTGAGAGCCTCCACTTCAATCGATCCCATCCGGTAGGTTTTAACCAGGTTTTCCACCCGTATCACGTCACGCAACCCCCAAGTAATCAGGATTCGCGTCGCGCCCGGCTACCCAGGAAGAACTGGCCGCCGCCCGGTATCGGCCCACCCGGAGCAGGGCCATATCTTGGTTGGGTTTGCTCCGACGCTGTGTACACGATCAACACCTGGTCACCCTCGTTGACGCCCTCTGTGATCTCAGCCGTCGTGGCGTTGACCAAACCCACTTGTACTCTGACCTGCCGGGCCTCCGGGGGCAGCCCTGTGTTTTTACGGTCCGCACTCCGCACCGATCTGTGGCTCGAGTCTCTCGAATCTCCAGTACTACTTCCCGCCTGGGCGTGCGCACCTCCCATCAGCCACACGTAGTACTCTTCGCCTCTCTGCTGAACGGCTTCTATTGGTACCAACAGGGCGTCTTGTTTCGACGCAATCCGCAACTTAGCCTCCACCGTCATGCCGGCCTTCAGTTCCCCGCGGTCAAGGAGGTCGAGGGTGACGTCAAACACTCCCACGCCTCCCTGTGAATAGCCTTCTTCGGCCACTTCCGTCACCGTCGCCCGGAACGACTTACCCGGCAGGGCCTCCGTGACAATCACCGCCTCCTGTCCGATTTTCACCTTGGAGATGTCCAGTTCGTCCACCGGCACCACGACTTCCAGCCGGTCGTGGCTGGCCACCACCGCGACCGTCGTGTTTGCACCCACCTCATCGCCCTCGGCCACGGAAACATCTACGACCGTACCGTCAAAGGGGGATACGACCTTCGTAGAAGCCAGCTGTTCCTCGAGAGAAGCGACCTCGAGCTCAGCCTGTTGCACTCGAATTCTCTGGGAGTTTATCTGTTCCTCTAAATCGTCGTCCGCTAAGGTCACCAGGACTTGACCCTCCTCGACCCGGTCCCCTTCTTTTACCGCGACTCGGACGATCTCCCCGCCCGCTAGTACGCGCACCTCTCGGGGACGTGGTGTGCTAAGCGCTGACGTCTGTGCAGCCAGTATAGGTCCCTCGGGGCCTTGAACTCGAACTTCCGTCGGTGTACCCTCGGCCAGACCGCCGGGGTTTTGCACTTCAATAGTCACCGGGCAAAGAACCGTCCCCCCCTCACCGGGTTCGCCCAGGGGGTTAACCTTGGTCACTTTACCGGACAGGCTTGAAAGATAATCCGGCAAGAACACTTCCGCCGTTTGTCCCACGGATATGTCTTTTAACTGGCTCGGAGTGAAACGCGCCTGGATTTCCAGACGGGTGTCGTCCACAAGCGTGGCCACTACTGCGTTCTCCGCCACACGCTGGCCCTCGGTTGCGGATAGTGTAACCACGCGACCGCGGAACGGGGCCCTTATTACAAGGGAGCCTCGCTTGCCGACCAGGTCCTCGAAATCTCGCCGCATCTCCTGTAAGTCCAGCCGCGCCTTTTCCAACTGTAACTTCAGGTTCTCGTTTTCGAGCTCGACCAGCAACTGCCCGGAGACTACCTTGTCGCCCTTCTCTGCACCTATCCGTATTACTTTTCCACTCACTCCAGGGCGTAACTCCTTGCGGGCCGCGGCTTTAACCGTCCCCGTGCCCTGAACGTTCACCTCAATGGGTCCTTTTCGGACGGTCGCCGTTAGATATGTTGCCTGTCCGGAAGACACGGCTGTAGCCTGTCTATACCAGCGCCAACCTCCCCAGGCAATCGCCGCGAGGGCAAGCAGACTCACCCACAACCGCCAACGCCTTCTTATCATCCAAGAACACCCCCAGTGTACGTACAGGAGAAAAGCGTGGGAGAAAAAGAAAAACGACTTTCATATCCTAATTCTTATACCCAATTCTATCCTGTCAGACTACACCGATTCCCTACAAAACTGTGTCGAAACTGTGTCAAGAATGTGTCAACCCAAGTGGTACAAATGCGCCTGTCCGAGACAGAATATAAAATCTGCCAGAAATATACAAAACAAAAATGGCACCGAAATGGCACCGTTCTACTATAAATTACCAGCGGCCCGATTCCGGGCCGCTTAAAAAATGCGCTCTATGCTGGGAAAAAGATGGTGCCGCAGGCCAGAGTCGAACTGGCGACACGCGGATTTTCAGTCCGCTGCTCTACCACCTGAGCTACCGCGGCACACTCGCTTTAAGAAGTTGCTCTAAGAAGTTGTATGGCGGAGGCGACGGGATTCGAACCCGCGGTCTACAGATCGACAGTCTGTTATGTTAGGCCAGCTACACCACGCCTCCGTCAATTATCCACTTCCATGGTGGGCGAAACAGGGCTCGAACCTGTGACCTCCTGCTTGTAAGGCAGGCGCTCTCCCTCTGAGCTATTCGCCCTTCTGCTGAACGAACCAGAGCTTCGTGTCGCACCCTTGATCTCGAGTCCGAGCCCGAAGTCTGCCTTCCGTCAGCGACTCTTAGTATACACAAGAATCAACGGTGAGTCAAAACCATTTTTCTCGGGGTACTTCAATTCCTAAGTTCTCGGATGTGGATTTGGTGGGTTAAATGTTGACTGAGCAGCACTTCTTTGATACCCTTTATAGCCAAAAGGCGTAAACCGCGTGATTGGACGCCTTTTGCGAAACCGATGATTGCGAAACCGATGATGAAGAATAGTACGAGGTACCCTGCTATAGAGAGCGGGGATAAAGGTGGAAGCCCTGCAGCAGTAGGACCTCGGAACCCGCTTCGGAGCGCCGGGAACGCCATGGATGAAGCCTAGCTCGATGCAGGGTCTCGTCAAGCGTGAAATCCGGCCGGGCGTTGGATTGGTCGTCTTGCCCGTTATCAATTCGAGAGGAGCGCAATGGGCCGGTTATCATCACGCTCCTTATCACCACGTTTCACCCTTTTAGCGTGCTGACCCGGTTTTGCTGACCCGATCTTACTTTGACCCGTCTTTATACGTAATGGCGCTCAAGTCAGGTGGTACCACGGAATGCCCTCCGTCCTGTCAGGCAGAGGGCATTTATAGTCGTCTCGGGGGCGTTGACATGAAAAATCACAACAAAGCGACCAACATACAAAACCAGGGCAAGAATGCTCTCCCGTCCGTGGCAAATTCGGACGGTATTTCCGAATCCCAGATCAGGGCCAACATATCCCTTGCCCGTCGCATAGTCGTCAAGGTGGGTACTTCCACCATTACCCACGAATCCGGACTTATTAACCTTTTACGACTTGAACATATTGTCAGAGAAATTAGCGGTATAGTCAATGCCGGAAAAGAAGTGGCCGTCGTATCCTCAGGTGCCGTGGGGGCAGGTGCCCCCCGCCTCGGTCTTCCACCAAAACCCCCGACCATATTTGAAAAGCAAGCCGCCGCTGCGGTGGGCCAGGGCGTTCTCGTCCACATGTACGAAAAACTCTTCGCCGAATACCAAAGACTAGTCGCCCAGATCCTCATAACCCGCGAAGATCTCGACGACAGGAAACGGTACCTTAACGTCAGGACGACTCTGCTTTATCTCTTGCATAAAGGCGTAATCCCGATCATAAACGAAAACGATACCGTCTCGGCCGACGAAATACGTTTTGGAGACAATGATACTCTCGCCGCTCTCGTCGCGATGCTGCTTGAAGCCGATGTCCTCGTCATTTTAACGGATACTGACGGCCTATATACCGCCGATCCGAGGACTAACTCTGAGGCGTCCTTCATTTCCTTTGTAGGCAATACCTCCCGAGTGACAGGCCGTTTTCAGATTGCGGATCATCATCTTACCTCACATGAAACTCTTACCGGCGCCACGCTTACATCCCGCCGTGCCCGAGAGTTAGATTTCACCCTATCTTCCAATACACTATACCCTTTATCCTCGGGCGCCCCTGGCGCCTCTGAGGAATTGACGGTAAACAGGTCAAAAGGCAACGCGGCACTTAAAAATAACGCCCCGAACATCCAGAACATGCTGAACATACGAGAGGCCTCGTCCGGTAAGCGAGGAACGGGCGGAATGAGAACCAAAATCGCCGCGGCCGCGATCTGTTCGAGTTCCGGTATTCCCACAGTTATAGCAAACGGCGCTACACCCCACGTATTAGAGGACATCCTCACGGGTAAACCCCGGGGAACCGTATTCGCCCCCACGGCCACCAGAATATCAATGAAGGCTTCCTGGTTGGCTTCCGCGGCACCTAGGGGCAGACTCGTCGTCGATAAGGGCGCCGAAGCGGCTATTACCGAAGGAGGCAAAAGTCTGCTACCGAGCGGCCTCGTCGCCGTATCGGGACGATTTACTGAAGGTAGCGTCGTATCCATCGTAGACCTAGCGGGTAACGAGCTCGCAAAGGGAATGGTAAACTACCCGTCCAGTGACCTTCGGAGAATAGTAGGGCTTCATACCTCACAAGTAGAGGCGGTCTTGGGGTACAAACAATCGGATGAAGTCGTTCACAGAGACAACATGGTCCTAACCCTTCGCCCGACGGACTAGTGAAATTACGCTTTTGCCTGTGTCTTATGAGGTTTGGGCCTATAAGGTATAAAGGTTTAGGCTTGTGTGAAGTACCTTTAGTCAGAGTATGTCATTTTCAAAGTATTTCATCGTATTTCATTGTATTTCTTAGAGATCGGAAGGAAGTGCGGGCAAAATGACAACAGCAAGGCAAAAAGTCCGAACCCAAGCCGCGTTGGCTAAAGCGGCCTCCCACACCTTGGTCACCATGAGTGCGGATCAAAAGAACCGCGCACTTTGGGCTTTTTCGGAAGCGCTCCTAGAAAATCAAGAGGTCCTAATAGAGGCTAATCGCGTAGACGTCGATTCCGCGCGGAACGCCGGTATGTCAGGCCCTCTCCTCAAGCGACTTTCCTTCACAAAGGATTCGATCCGAAACGCGTGCCAGGGCTTACAGACCCTAGTCTCCCTCCCAGACCCCATAGGCAACATACTCGAAATGAGAAGACGTCCCAATGGCCTCCTGATCGGAAAAATGAGGGTGCCCCTCGGCGTAGTGGGTATGATATATGAGTCAAGACCCAACGTCACGGTGGATGCCATCGGGCTTTGCCTGAAAACGTCCAACTCCGTTATCCTCAAGGGCGGATCGGAAGCGTTGAGGACCAATGCCGCCATCGTCGAGATAGCGAAGCGCGCCATCGAACAAGCGGGCATCCCTGCCGATGCCATTCAGTTTATCTCAGATACGGATCGAGAAGCCGCACAAGAAATGATGGCTCTGTACGAATACATAGACCTCCTCATCCCAAGGGGCGGTTCTTCCCTAATCCGCTTCGTGAAAGAGAACGCCAAGGTACCCGTAATAGAAACCGGAGTGGGTAATTGCCATATTTACGTCGACCTTTCGGCCGAACCGGCGACCGCACGACGCATCGTCATAAACGCTAAAACATCAAATCCAGCAGTATGTAACGCCGCCGAAAAGCTTTTGATACACCGTGCCGTTGCGCCTTCCCTCCTCCCAGTCATCGTCAACGACCTCACGGAGCGCGGCGTCGAGGTACGGGGGTGTAAGGAGGCCCTTAAACTGTGCCCTGGCCTGGTCTTGGCCGAAGAGGGCGACTGGGAGACGGAGTACTTGGATCTTATCATGGCGGTGAAAGTGGTCGAAGACATCGACGAGGCCATTGCTCATATAAACCGCTATGGAACAGGACATTCGGAGGCGATCGTCACCGCGGATTATGAAAACGCCTGGAAATTCCTAAACGATGTGGACGCCGCAGCGGTGTACGTAAACGCATCGACCCGGTTCACCGATGGGTTTGAGTTCGGGCTCGGAGCGGAAGTCGGCATCAGCACCCAAAAGCTTCACGCGAGGGGGCCGATGGGACTTGAGGAACTGACAACGACGAAATACATCGTCTTTGGGAACGGGCAGATTCGCTAGCATAAGCAACGGACTTTATAGCATTCCGCAGCCGTTGGTTCCGGATCTATTTTTTCTATCGCTCCTTTTCTTGACTATTTGACCGGCAGCGGTTAGAATGAATAGCGCAGATTGAATGACGAGCGGAAGTGGCTCAGTGGTAGAGCATCGCCTTGCCAAGGCGAGGGTCGCGGGTTCAAATCCCGTCTTCCGCTCCATTCTTTAACAGGTTCCGTTGCTTAACCGGTTTCCGCAGTGGAAATTCCCCCCATGAAAACAGGATACGGGAACTAGGGATGGCGACGTAGCCAAGTGGCAAGGCGGGGGTCTGCAAAACCCTTATTCGGCGGTTCAAATCCGCCCGTCGCCTCCAATGTTCAAGGAAAAGTATATGGGCGGCTAGCTCAGCTGGTGAGAGTGCCTGCTCGACAAGCAGGAGGTCACTGGTTCGACTCCAGTGCCGCCCACCATGTTTTTATGGGCTGTTCTCATTTTCGCGAACGCTTGTCTCAGAAGTAAGATTCTCCGTCGAGACAGTTATGGAGTAGATACCCCCCATTCCTATTGATTTGGTCTTCCTGTGCAGATACGCTGATTGGCTGAATACCCCTGTTGGTATATGTTTTTGCGCGTTGTGGTCTTACCCGTAACCCGAGGCATTGAGCTTCGGGTATTGTTATATATGATAAGCGAGATCAATTCTATCCTTGCGAAATAACCTCTTGGCTCATGGTCTTTAGCGTACCGTCAGGAATTCTCCAGGCAGACCCAGTTTCCGTGTCCTTCTGAATGTCCGTTGGAGGACGTCTCCTTAGCGAGGTTGCCGGTTACATTGGTATGACTCTTGCTTTGCGCGTGCAGTAAGGCTTTGGGTTAGGGGGGATGCCCGGGAAAGCGGTCAGGTTCTCCCGCCCTTTGCGCGTGCGGTGAGGCTTTGGGTCAGCGGGAGATTGTAGTCAACGATCTAAGAGGAGGGCGACAGTAGCCTATGGAGGGAGAGCTGGTTATCCGGTTGGCGCCCGCGGATTGGGTAGTAATCCTCGTGTATATGGCAGGTATGCTCTACATCGGCTTCTACTTCGCGAGTAAGATGAAGACCTTTGATGACTACTACCTCGCCTCGAAAAAGATCTCTACACCTTTGCTAGTGGGAACGCTGGTTTCGACGTTCTACGGGCTTGACACCCTCTTCGGTACATCGGAGATAGGCTTTATGGAAGGAGTCGACGCATTCTTCGCGTATGGTCTACCGTACACCTTGATGTATCTCGTGATGTCGTTTCTCGCTCCAAGGTTCAGGGAGTATGGGGCGAAGACCTTCTCCGATATCCTCGGCGAAACGTACGGCAAAACCTCGCAAATTATCAGCGCTTTTTGTTCGTTCGTGTACAGTATGAATACCATGGAGCTCATGGGAATGGGTTTCATCTTCTCTTTGGTGTTCCACATCCCATTTTGGGTGGGTGTCTTGCTGGCAGCGGCGATAGTCGTCGTGTACACCTATTCTGGCGGCCTCTGGGCCGTAGCCATGACCGACATGATACAGTTCCTGGTAATGGCCGTGACGTTGGGAGTGGCGGTCATACTCTGCTGGTATGACATAGGCGGGTTTTCCAATATCTATACCGGTCTTGAGGCGTACTTGGGCGAGGACCCGTGGTATTACTTCCACCCACTCGGAGGGTATTTGACCCCCGGTCTCATCCTGGCCTACGGTTTGACATCACTCGCCGTCCTTTGCGAACCCGCGTTCTTCCAGCGGATATTCGCCTCCAGAGGCCCTAAAGAGGCGCGAAACGCTCTCCTCATCGGTACTCCGATTTGGTGTTCCTATGAGTGGGCTTGCATGATGCTCGGCCTCATGGCGGCGGCCGCCGTCGGACTCGAACTGATACCCGAACCCCACGCGAACCAGGCCCTTCTCATGGTAGTTGCGAAGTATATACCTCCAGGGTTCATAGGATTCTTTTTGGCAGGCGCCCTCGCCGCGTCGATGTCCACGGCCGACTCCTATTTCCTGGTCTCTTCGGGCAACCTGGTGTACGACATTTACCGTCCGATCTTCAAGCCTAACGCATCCGACGCGGATCTCGTCAGGCTGACGCGTTACGGTGTCTTGATATCCGCCGTCGTTTCCGTAGTCGTAGCCTTCCTTTTCCAAAGGATAATGGGGGTATGGGTCTTTCAGGCAAGCGTCATAGTGAACACCGTGCTGATACCGCTTTACGCCGCTGTCTTCTTTAAAGGAATCAAGAAAACCAGCCTCGCCGGAGCCCTTGCCACGGCAGTGGGTTTCTTCGGCACCTTAGGGTATTACCTCGTCGTGGGTGGGCTGGGTTACTTCTCAGAAGAGTGGGACACCCTCATGATCGATATCACCATCGGCGGAAGGACATATACACTTTGGCAAGAATATGGGATATTCCTCATCCCGCCCTTCGTGCTACTCGCCTATATCATCGGACTCGTACTGGGTAAAGAAAAGGCTACCCCATCCATCGGACCGGGAACAGGACCGGCTAAGGAAGAGCGGGAGGTGACGGCAGCATGAACGGCTGGGAAGTGGCCACGGTGATATTCGGCCTGTTATTGATCGTCGGCCCGATCCTCTGTTTTGGATGGTACTTGAAGGAAGCGAGGTCGATAATCAAGGAGCATCAAGGTAAGTGCTAGAGGTATGGTCTCGTTTTATCATGAGATGTCGAGGGCCAGCGTCGGGGTTTCCAAGCGGCTTTTGAAGAGACGTATAACATGGTGATGAGTTCAAACACCGCGTGAATCCGGACCGACTCGCATGGGATCGCTTTCATGGGATCGCTTTTGTGAAAACTATTGGGAGGTCATATCATGAAGGTGGCCGTAATCGGTATAGGCGGAGTGGGAACGGTTATCGCCAAGGAACTGGCCAAGAGCGACACCTTCGAGAAAATCATCCTCGGCGATATAGACGAACAGCGGGTGAGGCAACTGACGGATGAAGTCGGCGATCCACGGTTTGAGCCAAGACGGTTGGATGCCTCCGACTCACCGCAGGTCAAAGCCTTCTTACAGGGCGTGGACCTCGTCATAAACGCCACAATCCCTCGATTCAACCTCATAATCATGGACGCGGCGCTGGATGCCCGGTGCCACTACATGGACATGGCCTCGGACGGGCCGGTCAAACTCCCCGGCCGCGTGGACGTATTCTCTCAAATGGAGTACGATCAAAAGTTCAAAGACGTCGAGAGGACTGCTATCCTGTGCCTGGGTGCCGATCCGGGTGCCACCAACATTTTCGCGCGGTACGCCGCCGATACCCTTGACGAAGTGGAAGCCATCTTGATAAGGGACGGCGATAACTCCGTAGTCGAAGGCTATAATTTCGCCCTGTATTTCTCGCCCGACACGAATATAGAGGAGTGCTTGCAACCTCCACTGGTCTTCGAAGATGGGCATTTCGTTTATAAGGAACCTCTCGTCACCGGCGTTGAAGTCTTCAATTTCCCCGATCCCATAGGGCCTAGAAAGACCTACGCGGTCTCTCACGAGGAAGTGGGCACAATCCCCCTCCACATTAAGAAGGGACTAAAACATTGCGACTTCAAATACGCCCTCTCCGACGAATTCGTAAGCCTTCTTCACTCTTTGAGACTCGTGGGCCTTCACCGGATTGACGAGGTCACGGTGAAGGGGGTTCGGGTCGTACCCCGGGACGTCGTAACCGCGTTACTTCCGGAACCTCGCGACCTCGGAGGAAAGATCAAGGGGGATGCTCTAGTAGGGACGCTCGTAAAAGGGCGCCGGGGCGAGGCCAAGGTGGAGATGTTCCTATACAACGTAACCAATCATGAAGAGTCGTATAGGAAGATGGGGGTCAACGCCACGGTCCTCCAAACCGGTATACCGCCGGTCGTGGCAGCGGAACTCTTGGCCCATGGTGAAATCACCACACCCGGCGTACTCCTTCCCGAGTGTCTCGATCCGAAACCGTTCATGGACATCCTCCCGGAACGAGGATGGCCGATCGTCATAGAGGAAAAGGTCACTACGATAACCCGTCTCGGATAGGCATCGAAATCTAGGCGTCAAAATCGCCCACTCTCCGCGCGACGACGAGCTTGACCGCGGTTTGGGCCGACGCGCTAGGGATACTATGCAGGGGCAAAAGGTGCGATGCAGAAGACCCACTTCAGTTTCTCCGAGACCGGAAGGCTTGTTGCGTCGCCTCCGGTCTTGCGACGACCGACATGACCCTTCAGTCGGGCGGTGCGAAAGCGGAATTCCGGCGACATCATGGCGACATCATGATAGTTGGGGAGGGCTCTCACGATGATGAACGAGAGTATCGTGATCTCCTGGAGGCGTCATTTCTCAAGAAGACCGCTCAGTCGTATCTTAGCGGTGGTTTTGATACTTTCGTGTCTTTTATTTTCAAGTACTGTCGTCAT
>DUSP01000085.1 GCA_012842575.1 Clostridia bacterium | reverse complement strand
TGGCTCGTACGTTACTCCCTTGGCACCGTATACCTTGGTGGCTATGGTCTCTATCTTCTCCTTTATGGAGAGGTTAAGATCGTACAGGTGTCTGAACGCGCTCGGCCCTTCTGCCGCCTTCACTACAGCCCGCGCCAGATCCTCGCCGCCAGCGCCACCCTTTGCCCACACTTCACTGAGCACGCAGTCAGAAGCACCCGCGGATATCGCCCTTTGCTTGATGAACTCGATCTCCTTGTCAGTATCGGTGTCCATCCTATTGATGGCCACTACCACCGGCACGCCGTGCAGCAGGACGTTCTCGATTTGCTTGTCGAGGTTCTCGCAACCCTTGTCAAGGGCTTCGAAGTTCTCCTTGGCCACGAGGCTCTTGTCGAGCTCCTTGCCAGGGATGGCCTTGAAGGCACCGCCGTGCATTTTCAACGCCCTGACGGTGCATACCAGGACGGCCGCGTTTACCTTCAGGCCGCTGTAACGGCACTTGATGTTGAACATCTTTTCAGCACCGATGTCGGCGCCGAATCCGGCTTCCGTAACCACATAATCCCCAAGTTTGGTCGCGATCAAGTCCGCAAGGATCGAGCTGTTACCGTGCGCGATGTTGGCGAAGGGACCGGCGTGCACGAACACCGGAGTGTTCTCCAGTGTCTGGATTAGGTTCGGTTTTATTGCATCCTTGAGCAATACCGTCATGGCGCCCGCCACTTTCAGGTCTTCCGCGGTCACCGCTTTTCCAGACCTGCTGTACCCGACCACAATACGCCCTAACCGCTTTCTGAGATCGAAGATGTCGGTGGTCAGGGCCAAAATCGCCATGACTTCAGAGGCCACGGCTATGTCAAACCCGGTCTCTCTGGGAACGCCGTTCTCTTTTCCTCCGAGACCTACGATGATCTTCCTCAAGGCCCTGTCACTCACGTCAACCACGCGGGGCCACGTAATGGTGAAGGGATCAATGTCGAGTTCATTTCCGTGGAGTATGTGGGCATCGAGAAAAGCCGAGCAGAGGTTATGAGCCAAGGCCACCGCATGCGTATCCCCGGTGAAGTGAAGGTTGAAGTCTTCCATGGGCACGCACTGCGAGTAACCGCCCCCTGCCGCGCCTCCTTTGATGCCGAATACCGGACCCAAAGAGGGTTGACGAATGCAGTTAATGGTCTTCTTCCCTATCCTATTCAGCGCCTGGCCCAGCCCGATGGTGGTGACGGTCTTGCCCTCACCAAACGGTGTCGGTGTTATGGCAGTAACCACGACATACTTTGCGGTCGGCCTATCCTTGAACTTTTTGAGGACGTCCAGAGAAACCTTGCACTTATACTTGCCATAAAGCTCTATGTCGTCTTCTTCGAGACCCATTCCTTTCGCTATTTCTACGATAGGTTTCATAGTCGCCTCTTGGGCGATTTCCAGGTCACTTTTCACTCTTGGCTCCACTCCTTTTACGTGGCTATCTCGTACGTGTCCATCCTGGCGGGCCGATTCCGGTGACGAAGCGTGCTACAATTACCTTTAAGAAACGTGCTATGTATCGTAGCCGGCCGGGCTATCACTCGCTTTAGCATTGCGACGAGATTGCCTAAGGCTCCCTATAGTAAGAATCGCCGCGCATCACATATCGCTTCGCGTTCCCGGTTGGCTCCTGGCATAGGTTAGACAACCATCTTTCACGACTATCTTGCCCCTTTTTATCACTCCTTTCACCAGATTGGCTCCGAACCTGTAAGGAAGATGATGGAAGCTCGGAACGTCGAATACCACCATGTCCGCCGCTTTTTTCGCCTCTAGGCTCCCTATCTCTTCTTCCATACCGAGGGCCCGAGCCGCTCCCAGGGTGCAAGCCTTTATGACCTCCTCGGGCGAAAGCCCCATCCTCAAACACGCGATTCCCATGACTAGGGGAAGTGATTGGATCGTACAAGTACCCGGGTTAAAATCCGTAGCCAGCGCAAGCGGCACGCCCTCTTCGATGATGCGCCTCGCCGGAGCGTACCTATCCATGGCCAGGAAAAACGATGTCCCGGGCAGGAGAACGGCTGAGACCTTCTTTTCAGCCATATAACGGATGCCCCTCTCGTCCACCATCACCAGGTGGTCGGCCGAAACGGCATCCAATTCGGCCGCAAGGACGGCCCCACCCAACGGGGAGAGCTCGTCCGCGTGTATTTTGAGTCCGAAGCCGTAATCTTTCGCCGAGCTGAGGATGCGCCTTGACTGATCGACCGAGAAGACCCCTTCTTCGCAAAAAACGTCAACGAACTTGGCAAGGCGCTCCTCCGCAACCCTGGGTATCATTTCAGACACCAGTACTTCTATATACCCCTCTACATTTCCTGCATACTCCTCCGGTATGGCATGGGCGCCAAGAAAGGTAGGGATTACATCAGCTGGGTGTTCGCGGCCCAATCTCGCCGCCACTCGAAGCGACTTGATCTCGTCTTCGGTGCTGAGGCCGTAACCACTCTTCACCTCCACCGTCGTGGTACCACAAAGGAGCATTTGATCGAGCCGATCCATCCCCAGGAGGAAGAGCTCGTCCTCGGACGCCCTCCTTGTGGCCCTCACGGTGCTGAGTATCCCACCGCCCCTGGCGAGAATGTCGAGGTACGACGCTCCTTTCAACCGTAACGCGAATTCCTCCGCTCGCCATCCGGCGAATATGAGGTGAGTGTGGGCATCCACAAGGCCGGGTGTAACCAAGCAACCCGAAGCGTCAAAAACTGTGGCGTCGTTTCTTAAGACAAACACGCCATCCTTAAACGCTTTTTCTATCTCGGCCGTGGTTCCTACCGCGACTATTACGCCTTCGTGCGCCGCTACCGACCCATCGGTGATGAGGCCGAGGCCCTTCGCATCATCATCGTCCTCATCCTTAATCGTTACCAGGGATCCGGCGTTCTTCAGCAAAAAGTCGACTTCGATGGGTCCGCTTTTGCCCGTGAACCCACTACTTTCGGTGGAGCTGCTTTCTTCGGTGGGTCCACTTCTTCCGAAGGACCGACTTCCTCCGATGAGTTTGCTCCCTCCGCTACGGGAACCATCCGAAAACGAACGCTTTTCCATATTACCCTCCCCTATTCGCTCCCAGCCCTGCTCATTGCCCTTCTAGCAATCTCGCTTCGAGGACGTTTTCCACAGTCAGATCGTGCGCCTGAATATAGAATCTGGCGAGATCTACTAACGCCTGGACCGGTAACAACCCTATGACCTCGCTCTTCGTCACCAAGACGCCGCGAGCCATGGCTTCACGTTTGACCGCCTCGAACACTCTGTGGATAGGCGTCTTGAAGCAGTCGGTCAGGTTCATGGACACCTGAACTTGCCCTGCTTCCTCCAATTCCACCGCCATAGCCTTTACCGTGGTAAACCCGCCCGTCGCTGCCCTTACGGCCTTTACTATCTCCTTAGCGACCCGGACGTCCCTGGTACCAAGGTTAATGTTGTAAGCCACAAGAGGCCCCCGTGCCCCGACCGCCGTCGCCCCCGCTGATGGGTGCATCCTCGCCGGTCCGAAGTCGGGAGTACGATCGGGGTCAGTGATCGCCACCTTCAGCCCTTCATACTGCCCCTTTCTTACGTTGGCCAGATCGCGCCTTGCCGGATCTTGGGCAGCCTCTCCGTAGAGGTAAACTGGCACCGAAAGCTTGTCCGCAATCATCGCGCCGAGCCGCTTAGCGATTTCCACGCAGTCCTTCATCTCGACACCAGATATGGGGATGAAGGGAACTACGTCTGCCGCACCGATACGCGGGTGACCCCCTTGGTGCTTCTCCATGTCGATCAATTCCACGGCCTTCGCGACGCCCGCAAACGCGCCATCCAACACGGTCTCTTTGTTGCCGATAAACGTGACAACCATACGGTTATGATCCGGATCGGAGGAATAATCCAGTACGGTTACACCGGGTACGTCCCTGATGGCGCCCACTATGGTCTCGATTACCTCGGGCCTTCTGCCCTCACTGAAATTCGGAACACACTCCACGATTTCGGGTCTCGTTTTTTGGGTTTTCATCTGTGTTGATTTTGGCGTCTCTTTTGACCGCGAGTTCAACTCCCATCCCCTCCACTTCTCCTCAGTCTTAGTACCATATCATACTGCTGGATCGAAAGCGCCGAGTCTGTCGCGACCATTTGGACCACGTCGCCGTCAGCGAGCACGGTAGCGGGAAACGCCATCATAACCGGCCGCGTCGAGCCCTCAGGCCACCCCGTGCCCCCCTGTACGTTGCCGTTCATCCTCATATTGATACCATTCGTATCGACACCATTCCGGCCTTCGGATCCGCGCGCTCCATCCCGGTCGCCTTCTGCCCAGGCTTTACCCTCTTTCCTGATCTTCCATTGCCCCCTGAGTCGGGACCCCTTTTCGAAGGCCATAACCCACTTCAACCCGAACTCATCGAATCCGCCAACGTATACCGTGCCTTCCCCATCGACTCCAAGCAAACCCAAGGTTTTAAATGTCCAAGGCGCCTTGAAATCCACTACGCCTAGCCCCTCGGGCGATTCATGATTTCGAGTATAATGATCTTCGGTATTATAATCGGAATTATGAAAGTCAGAACGGTTATTCGACGCAATCGGGAAACAATCCGAGGACGCTGCAAAACGTATCGTTTCGATCCTTAACGGCGTCCCGGCGCAGAATTCACTATCTCCACGTGACCGGGCAGGCTGCTGTAACGCCATCCCCGTACGGTAATAAAGGAGATACACCGGTGGGTCATCCCCCGACCCTACTGTGAAATCGGAAAGATACCAGGTGCCGTCGCCCACCGCTCCCGCCGCACCGTTCCCATGAGCATCGCCACGGATACCGCGCCTGTCGGATTGCGTCCAGGATTGTCCAGCCACCCCATCGGGAGGCGCTTTAACATCTCCCGTATCCCCACTTTCGGGACGCCGCGCCTCACCGCTTGAACTCTTACGCACAACAGGTCTTATTAGAGCACCTTTCACGCGGCCGTCGATGCCGTACTTCGCAACCCTTTGTTTATACTCGTCAATTTCGATCCACGCATCATACACCAGGACGCTTCCGTCTGGCAGACACCCGATGCGCTGCGCTGACCCTACTAAACCCGCCTCGCCTCCGGGAACCACCCGGAAACTCACTCCACCCGCTTTTTCCCCTTCTTTACCCGCCAATATGACTTCCCCTGAACGCGTCAATACGGCAATTCCATCAGCCGGCAAAACAGCCATTGAAACCGGAAAGCCCCTGCACCCTAGCCCGATTGACGTCATATCTTTGCCATAACGCCCTTTTTCTAATCCGATACGGATAACCCTTTTATTGCAGCTATCAAGTATCCATATCACTCTGTATGAGCCGCGTCCGACAACGGCGATGGCCTGCGGCCCGTATATAATCGAATCCCGCCCGGTTACCCGGCCTACCGTCGCCGCCTTGGATCCATCCCGGCTCTTTTCCATTTCGCCCCCAATCCCACTCCACGGAATCGTAACCAGCTCTTTTGGCTCCCCGTACGTCCACTCGAAAAAGGGGAGTAATGAGACTCCCTTCCCCAACCACCCGGGTAATAGCTCGTCTCGCTCTAGGCGGTGCCCCGGTAGCCCAAGGGCCGCCCAAACCCCCGTCAATAGCAAAACCAGACACAGAATTGCAAGGGGCAGCGTTCCCCTCCGCCGCGGCCGTCCCATTCACACCACCCCGGTCTATGGTTATTGCCCGGGAAATGTGATTATTCGATGTGAAAGGGCTGAGGACTCTATGACTTCGGAAGGACCATCGAAACCGCACATTGTTGGGGGTCGAAATGTTCCTCGAGTCTTGCGCTGACCTCTTCAAACGTAATCTTCGTCAAGGCCTCGAGGTAATCAAAGAGATGGATTCCACGGAAATAATACTCGTTGAAGTACTGGGCCACCTCCTCAGGCTGGTTGAAAACCCCCAGGAACTGCCCGATGGCCTTACGCTGCTCCCTTATGAAATCCTCTTCCTCAAGACCCTTGTCTTGATACCTTCGTAACCCCTCGAGAATGACTTTTTCCAGGCGTTCAGGGTCAGGGGTTTCGGCGTGTAGCACCGTAAGGCCGTACCCTTTGCCGCTGCTATAACCCATGGAGAACTTCTCGTTTATCAAGCCTTCCTCGTATAGGGACTGGTAAAGGTCTGACCCCTTGCCCAAGACGATCTCCAGGGCAAACGCAGTGGCTATTTCCTTCATCAGGGCGTCCCATCCGGTTTCCGAGGTCCGGCGGTCCTTGAAGCCGATATTTACGATAGGGCGAGCGACGACCATATTGTGCGTCACCCTTTTTTCCTTTGGGAGCATCGGCTCTTCGGGATACAGGCGCCTGATGACCGTGTCCTCAGCCTTCTTACCATTCCAGGGTACTATCACCGCTCCTCTCTTGCCCTCGATGATCCGCTGCATCTCTTTTGCCATGATATCGAATACCGCCTCGGGGTTTACATCGCCCACAACAAAAGCCACCATGTTGCTCGGGTGGTAGAAGGTCCGGTAGCATTTCTCCAGGATCTCCCTGTTGATAGACCTGACGGACTCCACCGTACCTCCGATTTCGATACGCACCGGATGTTCGTGAAACAACGCCCTCATGAGGTTGGCCAGAACTTTGAATTCCGGCATGTCCTCGTACATTCTCACTTCCTGCTCGATTATTCCTTTTTCTTTCTGGACGTTTTGGTCTGTCAGATAAAGTGACTGAACGAACCTCAAGAGATATTTGAGGCAGAGTTCGAAGTTCTCGGTGGTGGAAAAGAGATAAGTCGTATAACTGTGGGTGGTATATGCGTTGGAGGAAGCGCCCCAGGCGGCGAACTTGTCGAAGGCGTTTCCGTCCTCTTCCTCGAACACCTTGTGTTCCAGGAAATGAGCGACCCCCGCGGGGACCTCCACGAGTTCTCCGGTCTCGGGAATCACGAACTTGGAGTCTATGGAGCCGTAATTCGTCGCGAAGGTCGCATGCTTCTTGAGGTACCCAGGCTTGGGCAGGACGTATGCTTTAAGGCTGCCGGGAAGGATTCTCCAGTATAAGGTCTCCGATAGCTCCGGCGCCTCGAGCACTCCTTCATCATCGTTTGAAGTGTGGCTTTCGCCTTTTTTACCGCTGCTTTTTCCATCCGAACTCCCGGCCCCGGAGGAATAACCCGCTTCTCTTTCGGCCGCAAGCACGCTGACCCAAGACCGGTCTACCTCTGACCGGCTTACCTCTTCTTTTTCCCTTTCTTCTTCTCTTTCTTCTTCTTCTTCTTGTCTTTCTTTAGAGAGGAAGAACTTCGGCCGGATCATGAAAACAGGTTTTGAGCTTATGTTCATATCGCCCTGGCCGGATCGGGTCCCGTTTTCATCCTCTTCTCTTGACAGGAAGTATATCGTATCCAATAGCACCTTTCTTGCCATCCTTGAAACGTCCTCTTTGGTTATGGAGGAAAGACGCTTTATCTCTTCTTGGCCGTTAATGGCCACTCCATTTATCTCGCTTTCCAACGTATCCAGAACCTTGGAGGAAGGTACGTCTTCCCTCGACTTAACCCTGTTTATCAATGCCTTGAGCGTAAAATCCATTTCCTCGTCGGTTATCTTTCCTTCCGCGATCTCTTCCATGTCGCGGCGCGTGATCTCTATTACCTGATCAAAGGCTTTCGCATCGATTCCTGAGCCCACCATCAATAATCCCTTGGTGGCTTCGACTCTGGAATACACATAGTAGGCGAGGCTATGTTTCTCTCTCACGTTTCGGAACAACCGCGAATGCGGGAACATGCCGAGGACGCCGTTATAGAACTGAAGGGCCCAAAAGTCGTCGTCCGCCTTGGACGTTCTTGTCCTGAAGCCCATGACGAGCTTCGCTTGGTTCACATCCTGTCGTTCCTTTATGGTTTTGACCGTGTTCGGCGTTATGTTAACATCAGCGGGAGGGATGTAAGCGATTTCGCCGGAACGGCTTCCTTGCTCGAGGAACGTGGATCCCGCAATTTGAATCAAGGCGTCGGTATCCACGTTTCCCACGAAGAAGATGTCTATAGGATTACGCGCCAAAAGTTCCTCATGATACAGCGCCAGAGAGAAGGGGTCAATAGACTCGATATCCTCAATGCGTCCTAGCCTTGAAGTGCCATAGCGTTCCCCTTTGCACATCTCTTCGAAAAGACGCATTGACGCGTATTCGCTCTTTTCGTTAATGATGCTTTCGATGAACCTCCGGAGGTTTTCTTTCTCTTGGGCGACATAAGACGGTTTCAACCCCTTACCTTCCCTCACGGGCTTGAAAACCACCTGCCCAAGCGTGCGAAAGCCTTCCTCCAGAAGATCGAGGTGCGCTTCAGTACCCCTGGCGTCCTTTCTGCCCTGGCCAGGCAGATATTTTGCGTTGGGCATCTCAAGCCGGATGGATATTATGTGTCTTTCGCCCATCTTGAGAACACTCGTTTGTATCTCCGCACCATATAACCAATCCAAGTGCCGCGCCAAAAGGGCCGTACTGGGATATTTCTCGGTGCCCCTTTTTAGAACCATCGGAAGTAAAGCCGTCTTGGTCGCCAGGTCTTGAGTGAGGTTTTGATGGATGAAAACGAATGCGGTATTTGTCTTGAACTTATCCGTTTGGTTGATGAATAGTCTTACGCCCTTGGCAAGCTCATGGGCGTGAAAGTCCGTGCCCGAGGTGGATGAATTCGATGAGACATTTATGCGTGATGAGTTCTGAGACAAATCAGACACCCTCCTAAACTTCCCTTAACTCCTAACCAAAATTCGAACTCAGTACTTCGTTTCCTTTCTACCCATCTCCTGCCATGCCCATGCCCTTTTAACCTTGCCTGCATCTTACTTCACTAGTTTACGCTGTTCTTCACCCGAGGATCCTCCCGAAGTGCGAGCGGCATCCTCTTTGTTATCACGATCTACCATGTATATCACGGTCTACCATGTACGCCGGGAACGCCATGAGGACCTCGTACGTATTATGTAAACGCGCATCCGGTCTAAGTTACGGAAGAGGTGGGTACGTTGGCTAAAGGGGGCATCCCAGCAGCCCTTAGCTCCTCCTTGAGGTAATGACGTCATAGCAGTAGCCCCTAGCGTCTTGACAAGGGTAATGACGTTTGGGGGGAGGCGGATAAACCTAAAGGGACCACAAAAAGCAAAAGGACCCGGGGGAAAGTGACGATCGCTTTTCCCCGGGTCTTACTTTGTCATTTTCATCTTACCATCGCCATCGCAGTCGCGCTGCTATGTCATACTCATACTACCTTTGTTACCCTGCTTTTTACCCTTTTTCTACCCTTGCCGGCCCACCAAAGCGTCGAACCGTCGGTCAACTCGCCTTGGCCGTCACTTCTTCTTCGAGGAGTGCCTCAAGCTCTTGTCCCTCAATGGATTCGCGTTCCATCAGCACCTCCGCGATCTTGTTCAAAGTCGCCCGCCTGTCTTGGAGGATTTTTTGCGCTCTCTCGTGGCACTGAGATATTATGTTCCTGACCTCCTTGTCGATGACCGCAGCCACTTCTTCACTGTAGTTTCTGTCGCGAGCGATGTCCCTGCCGAGAAACACCAGGTCCTGCTTGTTCCCGAAGGTCAAGGGACCCAGTTTATCGGACATACCAAACTCCATGATCATTTTTCTGACCAACTTCGTAGCCTTATCTAGATCATCCGAGGCGCCTGTAGACACCTCACCGAACACGATCTCCTCGGCGGTCCTGCCAGCCAGCGCCACAGTGACCCGGTCAAGGATCTCGCCCTTTGTGATAAGGTATCGGTCCTCGATGGGAAGCTGCAGGACATAGCCCAGCGCGCCTCCCCTCGGTATTATCGATACCTTGTGAACGGGATCGGTGTTGGGCAATAGCTTCGCCACCAGGGCGTGCGCCGCTTCGTGGAAGGCCACGATCTTCTTCTCTTTTTCGCTTATGATCCTGCTCTTCTTCTCGGGCCCCGCCACAACCCGGTCAATGGCCTGCTCCAGTTCTTCCATACTGATTTTCTTCTTCCTAGCCCTGGCCGTAAGTAACGCGGCTTCGTTCATCACGTTCTCTATGTCGGCACCCGTGAACCCCGGAGTCCTCTTGGCAAGGGTCTCGATATTGACATCCTTGTCAAGGGGTTTCCCGCGACTGTGAACCTTGAATATCTCGATGCGCCCTCTTAGGTCAGGCTTGTCTATTACGATCTGCCTGTCGAACCTGCCAGGCCTCAGAAGCGCAGGGTCCAAAACGTCAGGTCTGTTGGTGGCCGCCATGACGATTATCCCCTCGTTGACACTGAAACCGTCCAT
>DUSP01000008.1 GCA_012842575.1 Clostridia bacterium | reverse complement strand
GGACCAAAGGAAGCGCTATTACGAGCAGGTCCTTACCTACGGAAGGGCCGAGGATGTCGCGAAACTCGATAAGGAAGAAATTCGGCGCCTCCTACCGGAGATGAACCTGCCTACTGCGGTGAGGCGAGTGTGGGAGGACTATCTTACGCGTTCCTAATTCCTAGAGGCCCTGGCCGGAGTAAGCCAAGCTAAGCCAAGCGGTGAGACAACTGCGGGAGGATTATCTTTGTGCTTGCGGGTAAGGGCATCCTTACAGCAAATCAGCTTATCATTCTTAAGGCGTTCTCCAAAGTGCCGGACGCTGCCCGGTTCTATTTCGTCTGTACCCGAATACCAGTACCTCGTAAAACTGGAGTGACCCATCCGGATGCTTATCGCCGATAGGTAATTCCAGGTGGAAATTGGGGTAATCTAATTCTTGACGTAACGAAGCGACTTTTTCCGATACAGCCCACGTTATAAACTGGTTCAGGGATATCCCTTGTCGTCTGCAAAGGTGAACTGGACTGGTTGACCACTAGAGGCCCATGAGTACTTCAAGAAGAGAATGACCAGGACGAGTTTAAATGAAGGTTTATGAAGCATGTTGGAGAAGACTGTCTTTGGAAAACTGTAATTACGAAGTAGGTGCTCGGAATGAGCGAAGAACTAAAAGATTTATGGGTTAAAACTGAGGCCTACGTTCGTTCCCGGGAGCAGGAGATTATAGATACGTTTATAAACTTTTTGAGAGAAGTTGCTAAGTACTACCTCCAGCTAGGAAGGCTGGTTTACTTTCGCGAGAATACAACAGTCCATTATGGCGAAGGTGGGTTTGGGGAGTTGGTTATACAAGGAAACGAAGATGTTTGCGATGTCTTTGGAACCTACATCTGTGAAGTGAGTTTTGAACCAGACGTCTCCACCTTGGCTCAAAAAGGCTATACACCAATTACGGAGGCCAACTTAGAATCAATCCGCTACGTTCTCCGATGACGGGAAGCTTGGCTGCAGAGATGTACGATTCGTTCATAAGGAAGACCGAGCAGAAGGGCATTCGCTGCCGGGTGAAGATCTCCACGCGTGACCATAAAGATCCGTTCTATCCCGGCGATACCGATATCCTGGTCGCCACCTTCGAAACGTTCTCACCGCTTCTCTCTTCACCAGATCGCGGGGTGGGTAGAGTCGTCGTCGACGAGATACACCTCCTTGCCGATGAAAGCCGCGGCCCAGCCCTCGAGGGACTCCTGGTCAGGTTGAAGACCTGGCGGGAGCCCAAATCCCTATGTGCCCTCTCCGCGGTTGTCTCCAACCCGGAAGAACTCGCGGGTTGGCTTGGGGTGCGCTCATCCTCGGATCAACCAAAGACCGCTCCGTCAGGGAGTTCAGATGAGAGGTGGAAGAAGACATACCGGGCCAGCTTGCCCGCGAGGTCGAACCGGTTCTCAGGGCTGGGGAGCAGGCGATCATCTTCTGCAGATCTAAAGCCGCCAGTCAGAAAGTATTGAAGGAACTGGGCGAGGTCGTGATGCTGTTTCTGACCGAAGAGGACAAGCGAGCGCTGCGGGAGATAGCTTACCGGTCTACAGACGACGAGGAGGAGGCAGCCGAGCTGGCCGAGCTCATGTCTGATGGCGTTACTTACCATCACGCCGGCCTCTCAAGGGACGAGCGGAAAGCAGCTTAAGACTTCCGAGAACCGACCGCCCCTGATGCAGTACAAGAACCAACTCAGGCTGTACGAGAAGCGACGAGGATAATGGGGATGAATCCTGTCCGCCTCACCATCCATGATCTGGATTCCGATGACGGCGCCGCCATACCCGTCGAAACCGACGAGAGGGAGCTCGATCTTTTCAAGGAGCAGATATGCAGGTGGATTTACGGTATCAAGAACCAGGGGTTCGAACCCAAGACAGGCCACCTGTGTGGGACTTGCGACTTTACGAAGCTGTGCGGAAGTGAATAGGTTCTGAGCTTCTAAGGTGTTGAGAGGGTGGTATCATGACGCCCCTTGCTGGCTTCTAAGTTGACGAATGCAATCTTCGACCAGACTTAAACAAACATCAAGGAAACAATTACATGCCTTGCGGAAGGATTAACCTTCATAACCGAGAATCGAATCCCTCGCGTATGAATTAATCGAGTGTACTACTCGAAGGCGGTTCTTATCATGACTTGTGCCCCTGAGGCATCTGGAATACACGGTACATCTGAGATGTCTGGTACATCCGTCGGATCCGCTACATATAGTGCCACATATAGTGCTCCCGACACTCCCAGGGCTTCTTTTTCCACCGCGACCACCCCCACTGTTGCCGTCATCGGCGCGGGCCGGTGGGGAAGGAACCTGGTCAAGAACTTCCACGCGCTGGGTGCGCTGGGAGCCATCGCTGAAACGGATCCGGTCCTTCGCGCGACCCTGGCACGCGAATATCCAACGATTCCGATATATGACGGCTATAGCGACATCTTGAACGGCAAAAACCACGAGATCCCGGCCGTGGTCATCGCCACTCCCGTCGCCACCCACTACGCCTTAGCGAAAGAAGCGATTCTCGCCGGAAAAGACGTATTCGTCGAAAAACCCATGGCGCTCTCCGCCGAGGAAGCAGAGGATCTCGAGCGCCTCGCCGCCCAGAAAGACCGCATCCTGATGGTGGGCCATCTCCTTCTTCACCAGCCGGCGATACGGTTTATCAAGTCTTACCTCGACGCCGGGAAACTCGGCGCGATATATAGCCTCCATCAGGAACGCTTAAACCTCGGCCGCGTTCGCACCGTCGAAAACGCCTTATGGAGCCTGGGAGTTCACGACGTGGCCGTACTCCTCCACCTCGTGGGGGACAAGCCTTCAGAAGTCACGGCCGTCGGCCACCGCGTCCTCCAACCTGAAATCGAAGACGAGGTTTACCTTCACCTTTCTTTTCCCGGCGGCGTCAAGGCCCACCTTCACGTCTCGTGGCTTTGGCCCGAAAAGACCCGCCGCCTCGTGGTGGTGGGTTCCGACGGCATGTTGGTTTACGACGAGTTGACCCAAAACGTGACCCTGTACCGAAAGACGATCAACCCCGACCTCACCAACCACGACGAGGGAAGCGAGGTCATCTTCAAAGGGGGAGAGGAACCGCTGACCCTCGAATGCCGGCACTTCCTCGACTGCGTCGCCACCAGGCGAAAACCCATATCCGACGGCTCTAACGGCGTCGAAGTCGTCCGCGTGCTGGAACGCGCCACTCGCGCCCTGGAGGTCGAGCGGGCATGAGGGAGTCTGGCCGTCGCCCGAATTCTCCTCCTGCTTCCGCGGACGTAAAGGACCACTTCGTAAAGGACTACTTCGTACACGAATCCTCCTTCGTCGACGACGGCGCCGTCATAGGCAAGGGGACGAAGATCTGGCACTTCTGCCACGTCATGTCGGGCGCCCAGATCGGCGAGAACTGCACCCTCGGCCAAAACGTGTTCGTCGCCCGCAACGTAAAGATAGGAAACAACGTGAAGATCCAGAACAACGTCTCAGTCTACGAGGGCGTAATCATCGAAGACGACGTGTTCTGCGGCCCCAGCATGGTATTCACGAACGTAAAGACACCGCGCTCGGCGTTCCCGCGGAACACCCGCGATGACTACGCGGTTACCCTGGTAAAGCGCGGGGCGTCCATCGGGGCAAACGCAACCGTCGTCTGCGGAGTCACCATCGGGGAGTGGGCCTTTGTGGCCGCAGGAGCAGTAGTCACCAAGGACGTACCGCCCTACGCCCTGGTCGCCGGCGTTCCGGGCCGGATAATTGGCTGGGCGTGCGAATGCGGCATACCCCTGAAATTCGAAGGAGATACCGCTGTCTGCCGTGAGTGCGGCAGGGAGTACGAAAAGCGCGAGTGCGAAAACCGAGGCGAGCAATGCGATCTCGGTAATCCCGAGGCTCCCTGCGACCTACGCAATCTCTGCAATCCCTATAATCCCTTCAATTTCGCCATCGTCCGCAAAACCGCCTCGGGAAGGAGGGGTCGCTGACCCCGTATGCCTGACAATACGCCTGCAGCTGAAAAGAGGATACCGTCCTTCGACCTGACCAGGCAGAATGCGCTCCTCCACGACGAACTCATCTCCGTTATCTCCGAGGTCATCGAAAAGGGCCATTTCATCCTGGGCGAAAACGTCGCAGCCCTGGAGGAGGAGATAGCCCGTCTCTGCGGCGTCCGCTTCGCCATAGGCGTGGCCAACTGCAGTGACGCGCTCTACCTGGCCCTCCTCGCCTGCGGCATCGGCCCGGGAGACGAGGTCATCACCACGCCCTTTACGTTCTTCGCGACGGGCGGCGCCATCGCCCGCGCCGGAGCAAGACCCGTCTTCTGTGACATCGACCCCGTCACCTATAACATAGATCCGCACCGCATAGAACCCCTTATAACCGAACGCACCAAGGCCATACTGCCCGTTCATCTCTACGGCCAGCCCGCCGACATGGATCCCATAATCGCCATCGCCGAAGAGCACGACCTCTATGTAATAGAGGACGCGGCCCAGGCCATAGGCGCCACCTATAAAGGTAGGCCCGTGGGATCCCTGGGGGATGTGGCCTGCATAAGCTTCTTTCCCACCAAGAACCTAGGAGCTTTCGGTGACGGCGGAATGGTAGTCACCGACGATCCCGACATAGCGGACCGGGTCCGTATCCTCAGGGTTCATGGCGCCA
Organism: Clostridia bacterium; assembly: GCA_012842575.1. Lineage (GTDB taxonomy): Bacteria > Bacillota > Sulfobacillia > DUSP01 > DUSP01 > DUSP01. The sequence goes on along the minus strand of DUSP01000008.1, from coordinate 12,812 downwards.
GGAAGAAATACCACAGCGAAATCGTAGGGTGTAACTCAAGGCTCGACGAGATCCAGGCCGCCGTCCTCCGCCTAAAGCTTCAACATCTTTCGACCTGGACCGAAAAGAGGCGAAGGATTGCGAAGTTATATATGGAACTATTGGAATCATCACCCTTATTCCGTTCGAGGAACCTGAGGCTTCCCGAAGAAGCGCCGGGAACCTTTCACGTGTATCACCAATTCACCATAGCGCTTGCCGACCGCGAAAGGCTCCGGGCGCACCTCGATGAAAACGGGATAGGTTCTGCCGTGTACTATCCGGTTCCCTTGCACCTGCAGGGTGCGTTCAGCGCCCTCGGCTATAAATTTGGGGATTTCCCAGAAGCGGAACGCGCCTCGAAAGAGGTATTGTCGCTTCCTATGTTTCCGGAACTCACAGACGACGAAGTATACAGGGTGGCTGAGGCCATCAGGGAATTCAAGTGATGGGAGATGCCCGCCATGGCGGTAGCATTGAAAGAGAGAACCCTCAATACTGCGGCCGAGTTGAACGGGACCGCCAGTACTCTCAAGGCGAAGATCCTAGATAAGACCGCCAAGGTCGCGGTGATCGGGGCGGGCTATGTCGGCCTTCCCCTTGCAGTGGAAAAGACCAAGGTGGGTTTCTCCGTCGTCGCCATAGATCAGAACGAAGCCAGGGTAGAAAAGCTGAACCGCGGGGAAAACTATATCTTCGATGTGAAAGACGAGGAGCTTGCCCACGCGGTGAAGACCGGTAAGCTCACTGCCACGGGGGACTTTTCGGTTCTCCCCGAGACCAATGTCATCATAATATGCGTGCCCACTCCGCTTACCGTAAACCGCGAGCCGGACTTAAGATATATCATCAACGTCACGGAGCAGATCGCCAAGCATCTACAGGTGGGGCAACTCGTATGCCTCGAAAGCACTACATACCCCGGAACCACGGAGGAAGTGATCCTTCCGCGCCTTTCGCAAACGGGTCTCAAAGTGGGCGAGGACTTCTTCCTCGCGTTTTCCCCGGAACGTGTTGACCCCGGAAACGCCCGGTATACCACTAAGAACACAAACAAGCTCGTTGGCGGAGTGACCCCCGCATGCCTTGACGTAGCTACTACCTTCTATTCCCAGACCATCCTCAAGGTTATCCCGGTATCCTCCCCCAGTGTGGCGGAGATGGCCAAGGTGTTCGAGAACACGTACCGCGCTGTGAACATCGCCCTCGTAAATGAAATGGCCCTTCTCTGTGACAGGATGGGGCTTGACGTGTGGGAGGTGCTGGATGCGGCGTTCACTAAACCCTTCGGTATCCAGCCGTTTTACCCGGGGCCGGGAGTAGGGGGGCACTGCATACCGGTGGATCCCTTTTACTTGGCGTGGAAGGCAAGGGAGTATGATTTTAGCACGAGATTCATCGAAGTAGCAGGGGAAGTCAATCTCAGGATGCCCTACTTCGTTGTGGAGAAGGCCGGAAGGCTCCTGGGCATGCATAGGAAATCTCTCAGGGGCGCCAAGGTCCTTGTGCTGGGGGTTACATATAAAAAGGATCTGCCAGATGTGAGGGAGTCGCCTGCCATTAAGGTGATACAGCTTTTGCTGATGGAAGGGGCAGAAGTGAGCTATCACGACCCCTATGTTCCTGAGCTTTCGGTGACTCTCGGATATGGGAACTACAATAATTCAAAAACGGTGAAGCTAACGAGCCAGCCTCTTACTGAGGAGACCTTAAGGAACGCGGACAATGTGGTGATCACCACAGACCATAGCTTGGTCGACTACCAGAAGGTGGTGGATAATGCACAATTGATCTTGGATACCCGAAACGCTACACGGAATGTTCAGGAGAACAGGGAAAACGTTTGGAAACTGTGAGCGACGGTCTATGGGTAATCCGTTACCGTACCCCGTGAAGCTTATTACCCTCATTTCAGTCGGGGCATTTTCACTGCAGGATTGAAGCTGATCAACTTCGGGATTAAAGGGCGCGGTACTAAGGCGTATAGTTCGAGGTCCTGATGTAAATGTAGTACCCGTTTTAATGCGGAGCGGACTCCACGACAGGGTAGCCCTAAATATTCAAGGTGCTCGAAATCATGTTCTTCTTAGAGAAACCTCTAGCTGTACCTCTGAAGACGCCTAGTACCCGATTGACGGAGTACACATAACAAAAGATGCTCTGGATTGTTTCAAGGGGGTAGTTTTCTATTGACAGAGGTTCTCGTAGTGATTCCAGCAAGAGGCGGCTCGAAGGGCATACCTCGAAAGAACCTTCGTTTTCTTGATGGTAAGCCATTAGTACTTCATGTAGTAGACATTGCCAAGGAATTCACTGATTTCGTGGCGGTAACTACTGATGATGAGGAGATCAGAGCCGTCTGTGAACAGCATGGTGTCGCTGTTGTACAGAGGCCGCCTGAACTTGCGCTAGACGATACTCCTCTTGATCCCGTGGTAATACATGCGTGGCGGACCATCGAATCATTGAAAGGAAAATCTTTCCATTGGGTGATTACGGTACAGCCAACTAGCCCTTTAGTGAGCTCTGCTTCACTAAAAGAAGCTATGACCAAAGTGGAACAAGAGAACGCGGATTGTTGTGTTGCTGTCACGGACGCACGGCATTTGTACTGGAGCGAATCGGCGGGGGGTATACCAGTACCGGCATATACTGCAAGGCTCAATCGCCAGTATCTCCCGCCCTTTTGGAAAGAGACTGGTGCCATCGTTATTTCAAGTAGAAGAGTACTTGAGGCGGGGACTCGGTTAGGAGGTCAGGTTTGTCTTTATCCGATGCCACCAGAAGAAAGTCTGGACATCGATTCATATGACGACTTCATCGTTGCGCAGAGTCGCTTGTTCCAACCGAAGGTTGCTATAAGGGTAGTAGGTAATCGTGAACTGGGTTTAGGGCATGTATACCGCATGCTCACGATAGCATCGAGACTATTCACACCAGTATTGGACTTTTACGTAGATGCGAGTTCACGCATGGCGGGAGATCTTATCCGTCGGAGGCATTTCCCGGTGATTGATTTCGCCGACGAAGAAGAGTTCATCGAGGCTGTACGTTTACGTAATTACACGCTGGTCATAAACGATATCTTAGATACCGAGGCTTCGTACATACGTGCCTTGCGTGGCGACGATGAACGGGTGGTTATTAGTTTCGAGGATCTGGGCTCAGGCGCGTCTGAGACGACGTTAACGATAAACGACCTTTACGAATATAGTGTTCCAGTGGCAAATCAGCTTTATGGTTGGCAGTATGTCTGCCTACGCGACGAATTCCTTTTAGCCCCTGTACGACCGTTTAATCCGAAGGCCGAGAATTTGCTTATCACTTTCGGAGGCACTGACCCATCAGGCCTCACCTTGAAGGCTCTTAGCGCCGCCTTCAAGGTTCTCGAACCTCACCAATCCATCACGGTAGTGGTGGGTCCAGGGAACAGGAACCTAAATCGCATTTGTGATCGAGTCGCACAAGGTAGCCTAACACATCCCAATGTATCGCTTTTGACCGATGTTCCTCGAATGAGCGACGTGATGATAAAGGCCGATCTCGCTCTGACATCCAATGGGCGAACGGTCTTCGAGCTTGCTTGTTGCCGGGTACCAATGATAACAATGAGCCAGAATTCCAGGGAAGCGACTCACACTTTCGGCAGACTGAGTCGTGGCGCAATCGATTTGGGTCTAGGGTCATCGGTGGACGAACACCTGTTAACCAGCACTCTGGCGAGGGTCTGGAATGATTCTGAAACCAGGAGATCCATGTACGAGAATCTTTCCAAGTTTGACTTGAGGTCAGGGATTGAGCGAGTTGTCAATGCGATCTTAGATGTACATCGCAAATGGCGAAGTTCTCATCGGAGGTAAGTGGAATGAAGGAGATCAGGATTGGGGACAGGATCGTGAGAGAGGGAGATCGACCCTTTATTATAGCCGAAATAGGTGTTAACTACGAAAACAGCTTGGCTATGGCGGAGCGGATGATCCTAGAAGCAGCTAAGGCGGGAGCCGACGCGGTGAAGTTCCAATCATATAAGGCAGAAACGCTTGCTGCAGCAGAATCCCCAGCATATTGGCAAGAAAACAGGACTCAGCGCGAGTTCTTTAAGATGTACGATTCGTTTGGACCGAACGAGTACAGGTACCTTGCTGAAGTAGCCCGGCGATCGAATGTGGTCTTTTTGTCAACGCCTTTTGACAAGGAAGCGGTTGACTATCTTGAGCCTTTGGTTCCCGCGTTCAAGGTAGCATCTGCTGACATAACTAATGTGGACTTACTCAGGTATATAGCATCGAAAGGCAAACCAGTGCTGCTGTCAACGGGCGCGTCAACGTTAAGCGAGATATCAGGGGCAGTCGAGCTTTTGAATGAATACGGAGTGACGGAAATCGTGCTTCTTCATTGTATACTTCATTACCCGACTGACTATGGTGAGGCAAACTTACGGAGCATCCAGTATTTGGCGAAAGCATTTCCCGATTGCCTCGTTGGTTATTCCGATCATACGAAACCAGATAAGGGCATGGCATTACTCACGGCTGCTGCGCTACTGGGTGCAAGTGTAATCGAGAAACATTTTACGCTAGACAAGTCCAAATCAGGCAATGACCATTACCATGCTATGGACCCTGCCGATCTTAGGTGTTTCGTGGATAACCTTGTAGTTGTTTGGAAGGCATTAGGTCGGGAGACACGTGAAGTGCTTGGCTCTGAGATCTCCGCGAGAAGACTGGCCCGCAGAAGCGTAGTATCGGCGGAGACAATACCAAGAGGGACTCGTATCGGGCCTCAACATCTAACATGTAAGAGACCTGGCACCGGAATTGACGCCCGGCTAATCGACTTAGTGATCGGGAGGGTTGCTGCTGACGATATTGCGAAAGATACGATCCTGCAGTGGGATATGTTTGTATAGAGAGGTTTCCTTATGAAAAGGTCCGATTTGGACAGGTTGATGTTTCGCTTTAACTCAGGTAGTAGGATGACTACTTGTGTGCGAATCCTTATTCTGACTGGAGTTTCACTTTTGCCTTTTCTCCCAGAAATCTCGTTGATGTCTTCTTTCGTGTATGGGGCGTTATGCCTGGCGCTTGGCCTTACGGATCCAATCTGGGCGGTTTACGGTTTATTCGTAACTGTGACTAACTACGGCTTTATGAGCATCTCCGAGGAAGCAACTGCTGTCCGTATTATCGCTCCGGTTGCCCTGATATCCCTTGTGCTGTACCTTGTACGACATGCCCGGCCAGTGAGAGTACAAAGGTCTACTCCGCCACTCGTGTTTTTTATAGCTTACTCTGTGGCAATTACGGCGATATACGGTCGCTTGACGAATCAATTACTTGGTGTAGCAGCATTAGCACTATTGCTAAACATATTTGTTGGGGAAAGTGAAATCAACCGCGAAAGAACGATCAAGGCGTTTATTCTGGCTGTGCTTGTATCTGCACTTGCGGGCCTCATCAAAGGGGGTTTTATAAATGCCGGCAATATTGAAAGGTTTATTGGTGGTTACACAGACCCCAATGAGTTTGCGAAGTATATGTTGTTGGGAATAGTCTTTACTACTTCAGTAAATTGGCATTCGCGCCTGGTTAAACATATTATTACGCTTTCTCTTTGGGGCGCCCTTTTGCTCACTTACTCCAGAATGGGACTCGTCATCGGTATAGCTGTACTCCTCATTCAGGTAGTGTCCGGTGGAACTCAAAAAAGCAAATCGAGCTTGCTCGTGTTTGGAGGTGCCACAGTAATCATTTTCATTCTAGTTATAGTTAGTGTTACTTCACTGGGCCAAGCGTTGCAGATTTTTGCTAGCAGCTGGAGCCAGCGGTTTCAGACTCAAGAACGACCTGCGGAGTTCGCAATTGGTAGTCCACACCTATACCGCCTAAATGATCTTACTGCTAACCGCCTGGATCTTTATCTGGCGTCTGTCCAAGAGTGGTCAAGGGAGTCTATAGAAGTACAGTTGGCGGGAGGGGGTTACAACTATTCCCGGATCGTACTTGCACGTAGAGCAGGACAGCTTATCTCGACGCATTCAACGTTTCTCCAAGTGCTTCTTGATTTTGGGGTCTTTGGTCTGTTGTTATTCGTAATCCTTTGTGTCTCTAAGCTGGATACCACTTCCTGGCGACTGCCGCGGTTTCTCCACTACAATCTTGCCTGGCTTGTGTATATAGCGTCGTTCCTCGCACTTGCCTGGGTTTTCAGCTGGAGCAATCTAATGTTCTTTGCTGTTGTTGGCGCTCGTTCACGAACCAGGAGGAAAACAGATGATTCCCAGTATGGAAGCATTAGAGAGCCTGAAAGAAAGAGTTGACGCATTCCTGGCGCTTGAAGAGGACACTCGCTTACTTGAATGGGAGGAGTATGGACTCAAGGTATGGCCAATTATCCGAACTTCACTGTTTTTTAGGTTGCTGACTGATTCCAACATACCAGCGCAAAAAGGTAAGGATATACCTGTTCATCCTAAAGAATATATACAGATTATTAAATCGATGTGGAGCGCTATCCATTATCAGGGCCATCACCGAGCCGTCGTTTTTAGCGATGCAACTTATCGGCGATTCGAAACGATGAAAGGTTGGCTCGACGTTACGTACGATCTCTTGGCTAGTGTCGTCGGAGATGCTGTGTTTTTTGAGAAGAGGCACTTCATGGATTTTGAAAAGCCGCACTGGAGTTCTAGAGTCATTGGCGCTGACGGTATTGAAGCTCTTGCCCTTGCTAAAGCATCTGCCAGTAGTATTAAGAAGCGAATTGCGTCTCGTGTACCTGAGCAAATCTTCTCCCTTCTACAGTTATCACGGGGGTCTTCGGTTGGAGCCGTAGAACTAACGGCCCAGATTACATATAACGCCACGAGGAGCATCGCAAGCTATTCAATTTATCGGCGTCTTTTAGAGAGAATACGTCCAAGGATTGTTTTTGTGAATTGTGCCTCATACGGGGGATCAAAAGCAATTCTATGTAAGGCCTGTCACGATCTTGGGATTATCACAGTCGAAGCTCAGCACGGAGTGGTTAATCAGTATCACCCGGCCTATAACTACGGTTCTGCTGCCGCTTTCTTCCATGAGTACCTCCCGGATTACTTCCTAGTCTACGGGGTTTATTGGGCTAATCTTCTTAAACGGTATCCGCCGGTCAAGGTGGTGATAGGCAATCCTTTTATGGATGAGTGGAAGGCCGTTAACCGCATGAAACGGAATGACTACGCCAATACAGTCCTGTTCGTATCGCAACCAGAGGTATCACAGCTAGTGACGGAGTACTTGATAAGAGCTGCACAGACTTTATCGAGAAATTATCGATTAGTTTTCAGACCACACCCGGCAGAGTTAGTATCAGAGGAACAGGAGCGTCGGCTCCACAGCGTTGGGGCGGTTATAGACCGGACCAGTCACATATACGAGCTCTTATCTAGATGTGGGAAGGTAGTCGGTTCGCATTCTACGGTTCTCTTCGAAGCACGGGCTTTTTGTAACCAAGTGCTGGTCCTAGATTCCCCTAAGTCGCGGGCCTACATACCGGTTGGGTTTGGGCGATTTATAGCGAATAGTACCGAACTTATCGAGGCCATCCAATCAAATGAGGGCTGCTTCGATCACATGGAAGACTCTTCCTTATGGGCTCCTAACTGGAGACAGAACTTTGCAGATTTCTTAAGTATGTGTAACATAGATTCATCAGGTTTTTCAGGGGTTGGCAATTCAAGCTTAATTCTTAATCCTTAGGTCAAAATGTTACCCCATTATCCAGATGCATACCCTGATGGGAGTACAGAAGATACGGAAACCACACCTTCACCAGGACGAGAGGAGGCCGGCTCACTTGTAAAAGTCTTACTGGGAGACGTGTAATGCGTTATGGGCTAGCTGTCGTCCTGTGACTATCTTTTGGTCTCGACGTGGAGGTTAGGGGATGCGAATCGTCCGCATAGAAGCGTATTATCCCGCCAAACTCGGCTACCATTTGTCGTACATTCCACGCTATCAGCAGAGAAAGGGTCACACTGTTGCTGTAATCAGTTCAGACCGTCTTTGGCCTGCGGGGAAAGGGTACAAGACCATGTTGTAACCCCTGCTTGGGCCACGCCGCACCCGTCATGGATGCCAACTGGAAAATGAAGTACCAACCTACCGTTTGAAATCGTATGAGTATGGGGTCATCTGCTACTTGAGAGCCCTCCGGCCACTACTCCAGCGCATACATCCGGATGTACTGCATGTCCACCATGTATTTTGGAATCCAGCTGCTGTTCAGGCTGCAATGCGGAAGGCCAGGCTTGGATATCGTCTCATTTATGACTCTCACGTTGCGGACTATAATACTGTGTTTGTCAATCATAAAGTTGACCACATCGACAACGAGAAAGTTGACCACCACCGGCGCCGTCTAGCTAGCCTGGTTGATTGCCAGAGATTTCATCTTTGCGACGTCCTCCTGTTGACGCCTGGCGCTTTCCCGGAATCGGTAGGACTCCCCCTGGAACAGCAGCACCGTGCAGTGGTGGGTGAGCTGGTCAAGCAGGGCAGTCGTCAATGCCGCGTCCCCGAAGATTTCCTCCCGGCGGGAGAATTCGAGATTGCTTGTTACCGCCAGACTGCCGGTCTCGTATCTTTCGGCCACGAACTGAAAAATCAGCGGCGCCCCGGGGCCGAGCTTCACGTAACCCATCTCGTCGCAGATGACGAGGTCGATCTTGCGCCAGCCAGCCAGGTACTTGTTCAGCCGTGCGTCCTGCTGGGCCTGTAGCAGTTCCTGAGCCAGCGTGACTGTCCGTATGAAGCGGACGCGGTAGCCAGCCTCGTGAGTTTTCCCCTTATGTAAAGCTTTACATAACGGGAATTATGCAAAGCTGTTCGTTATGCAAAGACAAACGGCGTCGATGGAGCGTTTCCATGCAGCTCAATTCACCCAGCTTTACATATCAATCAGACCTCATTTGCACAACGCATTCAACCAGCTCATCAGGTCCTTGTCTTCGCTCCACTGAGGGATATCATCGGCGATGGGGTTGGGATAAGACTGCTCCAGTGCCTTTCTCTTGATCTCCGCGTCAGCTCTTGCATAGATCTCCGTTGTGGTGACGTTCGTATGCCCCAAGAAGTCGCGGATGTAGATGAGATTGACGTTGGCCTGGACCAAATGCATGGCCTTGGTGTGGCGAAAGACATGAGGAGAGACGGAATCCGGGAACAGGGCGTTTTCGTCCTGTTTTGCCTTGGCAAAGTGTTTTCTGACGATGTAAGCCACTCCCGCCCTGGTCAGCCTCTTCCCTTGCCGGTTGAAAAAGACCGGTCTATCCAGGCATGCCGTTTTGCCGAGGAGTTGTTGCTCTCTTAGATAGGCTTCAACGATGTTCCTGGTCTTTGACATGAGGGGAACGCATCGCGTCCTTCTTCCCTTCCCGGTCAAAGTCACCGTAGCTGGCTCTTCGAGGCGGATATCCCTTACGGATAGGTCGATGATTTCCTGAACGCGCGCGCCGGTATCATAAAGGAGGGCCATCAATGCCAGGTCTCTCCGCCCATTGCTGGTCGTCGCGTCGGGTTGGGCCAAAACCTCCTTCAAAGCTTCGGCCGACAGGTAGTTCACCGGTCGACGAAAACCCTTCTTTGGCTTGATATGAAGGATCTTTTGGAACATAAAAAGGCCATCTGGGACTTCTGCCTGCAGATAACGGAAAAAGGCGCGTAGCCCGGCAAGACGCTGGTTCCGCGTGCTGATGCCGCATTGTCGCTCCTTTTCAAGCCAGTCGAGAAACTCGCAGACCACCTTATCCGTCACCATGGCCAAAGAAAGGCTCTCCGGCCTGATCTTCTTCTCGTCGCGGCAGAACATGATGAAAAGGCGGAAGGTGTCTCGGTACGACTTTATCGTATTCGGACTCATATTGCGCCGACCGGGGAGATAAAGGGACAGGTATTCCGTCAAGTGTTTGGCGAAATCCGTGCCGGGCATCATGCGTTCACCTCCGGTATCACCCATGAGAATTCCTCTTCCGTGCGTTTGACGATATCTGGATACAGCTCCGCCGTAAGGCGCAGGTACCTCTGAGTGCCTCTGATGCCGGAATGTCCGAGGTATGCTGAAAGGTAAGGCATCGCCGCGGTCAGGTCCACGCCTTCTCTGACCCACTTCCGCAGGCAATGAACCGCATAAGTGTGCCTCAGATCGTGGAGTCGGGGGCCTTTCCCCCGCCCCCCGTGCGATATTCCGGCTTCCCAAAGGAGCTTCCTGAAGTGCTGGTATGCAGTGCTTACTGAGTACTTTCCGCCGTGTGGCGCCGGGAAGAAATAGGCGGTATCTTTCCAGACGCGGAGCCGCTCCATCGCGGCTACGTACTCCCTGCATCGGTCGTGCACGGTACGGCTCAAGGGCACGAGGCGTTCCTTGCCGAACTTGGCCCCCTTGACGAATAGGACGCCCTCATTCAGGTCCACGTCTTCCTTTCTTAGCGATAGCGCCTCAGATACCCTGAGCCCGCCACCATACAGGATCCGGACCAACAACGGTAAAACCAGGTGCCTGTGCGGTGATGCCGCGTTGAGCTCGCAACTGTCCGCCCGCCGCAACAAGGAGGCGATTTCTGCATCTGAGAAGACATGTGGCTAATAGTTACTCTGCCAAAGTGGGCCCGATCTTCTCGGATAAAGATAGGCGGCATAGCCCTGCCTGATCATGTATTCGGCCAGGCCCCTGATTACGCTGATCCTGTGAGCGCGGTTGCATTCGGACTCGTAGGCTCGCTTTTCCGTCCATTTTATGACGAGCTCCTTGTCAAGGACGGGTCCCAAGAGCCCCATTTCACGGTACATCCTCGATACCCCGCGAAGCACGCGCTCTGCTTTGTCCGATCTATAACCAAGCGCCTTCCGCTCCTGAACGTAATCGCCGATGATATCCGTAAGGTTCGTCCTACCCGCCATTTTGGAACACCTCCTCCGGGTCTAAGGCGCACTGGCGGAGCCTCTTTACGTCGATGTGAAGGTAAACATCGGTGGATTTCGCGCTCATGTGACCGAGGATTTCGGAGATCACGGGCAGCGGCGTGTTCTGTTCCAGCAAGGCACTCGCCAGCGTGTGCCGAAGCGAATGCAGCCCCTTGGGCACATCGCGCGGTATCTTGACTCCTGCCCTGCGGATATGCTCGACGAGAATCCGGTTTAGGGCCGAATTGACCCCGAATGCTTCATACGGGGCGTTATGGCGGACGAAAACGAAGGGTGAGTCCGTCGCGGGGCGGGCGTTCTTCAAGTAATCGATGATTGCCCAGCCCACGTCCTCCAGAATGGGCAAGACGAGCGGCCTTCCGGTCTTGCTCTGCACGATCTCTAAGACGTTCTTGTCCCATTTGAGGTTTTCTAATTTCATTTCCTTGATGTCAACTGGCCGTAGCCCGAGCCGCGCGATGGTCAGGAGGATCGCATAGTCCCTTTTGCCCGTGGGATTCCCGCGATCGATGGAGCCCAAAACCGCTCTAACCTCTTCGGGCTTCCAGACGCGCGGCACTTTGGGGGCATAAAACGTCCTCAGTTTTGGGAGCTTCTCTGTCAGGTCGGCTTTTATGAATCCGCTTAGGTAGAGGTGCCTCAGAAAGGCCCTAAGGGCCGACAAGGTTGTTGCCATCGTCTTGGCGCTCTGACCCATACACGCGGCGAGATATTCCGATAACGACGACGGCTCGAAGTCATCATAGGCGCACACGCCGCGGTCGTGCAAAAAGAGCAAGAGATTCTTGATTCTGTTCCCTCTGGTGTAAGTTCCTCTCTCGGAGTAATTCCGGGCACGGCATTCAGCCAGGTAAGACTCGTATCCGCTCTTGAATTGAGCTGGGCATGGGGTGGCCGCCAGTCTTCCGAGCTTTCTTCTCAGTATGGCCCCGTGGAGTTGGTAATCTCCGAGGACCCTGACGTAGCGGATCTGGGCGCGCAATCTCTTTGTCGGCGCCGTGTCCTTGACCGTATCGACCTTGCAGTCGTAGTACCTCGCGAGAAAGCGGCTGCCCAATTCTTCTGAGTAGAACGTCTCACCTTCCTCCTCCGCGAATCGGGCCAACCTACTGTACGCTCGCCTGTAGTTCGCAATGGAATTCTCGCTGTAGTTCAGTTTCCGAAGTTCTTCAAGCACCGTTTCAATTAGCGTCCTAATGGGTTGCGGGCATAAGGACATTCCATAACCCCCTCGTGTGCTGACGTGAAATGCTATCTCAGTATCGTGTCTATTGGGGGTTATGTAAAGGTTCTAAAGCAAGGCAGGTCGACAAGCCGGCTTTCGTTTCATCGTCTTTGCATAACGAACAGCTTTGCATAATTCCCGGTGCCGCTCGGGCCAACACATACAAGATTTTCCTTCCTCCGGATGAACTGGCCGTCCGCCAGACTGTACACCTTTGCCTTCGGCAGCGTGGGCACGAGCGAGAAGTCGAAGTCGGCCAGCGTCTTCATCGAGGGAAACCTGGCAGCCCGCAACCGGCTCCGCAGGCGATGCTCCCTCCTGGACTCGGCCTCCTGTTCCAGGCAACTCAGGAGGAACTGCGTGGGGGATATCCCCTTGTCCATTGCCTCTCGGGCCAACTCACTGTAGCCCCTGCGTACACCAGGCAATTTCAGTTCCTTGCAGTAGAGGTCCACCAGGCCTTCGACGGCCGTCTGGTCAGGCGTCATGCTCCCACCTCCAGCAACCTGTCGTAGTCCCGTGGATTCCCAACCTCGACCCGGAGAGCCAGAAGGTGCTGCTGTGTGTTGGGGCCAGCGCCGGGAAGCGACTCGGTAGCCGCTCTGTTC
>DUSP01000040.1 GCA_012842575.1 Clostridia bacterium | reverse complement strand
GGGTCATCCGAGCAGAAATCGGGCGGTGGCGAACAGGTGGATAAGCAACAGTCGTCAGCGAGCAAAACGGACATCGTGATGGCACACTCCGCGGTAGGCGGGAACTGGCATACCATAGTTGAGGGTATTGCCCAGATTTTGAGGGCCGATATACCGGACGTTTCGTTCACGGTTACCCCCGGGTCAGGCGAAGGCAATCTGGCAAGGCTTAACACCGGCGACATTGATATCGGTATGAGCACCAATACAAGTGCCCGGGAAGCTTGGGCGGGAGAAGGGAGCTTCAAAGAACCTCTCAAGAACATAAGAGGGATAACCCAGCTTTATACGGCATACGTTCAGTTCATAATATCAGACAAGATCGGCATCAACAGTATAGCCGACATTAAAGAGAAACAGTATCCGATTCGTATTTCCGTCCACACGAGAGGCTCAGGTATAGAGACGACAGCTAAGAGAACCCTGGAGCTGTATGGAATAACCTACGAAGATATCGAAAAATGGGGCGGGAAAGTGGTTTTCGTCGGTTCCAACGAGGCCGCGTCAATGATGGCCGATGGGCAGCTTGACGCATACTTTGGCTTCAGTGCTGCACCAATTAAGAACTTCACTGAGTTGGAACTCAACCACACTTTCAAGGTGCTACCGATAGACGAACCAGTGGCTAAACAGTTAGAGGAGAAGTACGGCTATCCACTGGGCAACATACCCGCAGGGGTCTACAAGTCTGTAACGTCGGAGATCCCGACAATTACTGAAGCAGCAGGTTTATATACCAGAGCCGACGTGCCTGAAGACATAATATATAAAGTCACCAAGTCGCTCATTGAACATCGGCAGGAGCTCGGTGGTATCCACGCGCAACTCAAGAAACTCACTCCAGAGATGATGCCCAAAGACTTGGGTGTACCCTTGCATCCGGGAGCAGAAAAAGCTTATCGCGAGGCAGGCATTCTCAAATAGTACAGTGTAACGTAAGAAAGAAAATACGACCGGCGACCGGAGGCGAGTGACCAAGCGGCGCTTGCCTCCGGTCCAGGAATGTACTGATGTACAAGTCGATAAACGCTTTCACCTCGGGCCTGGGAGGTATGGTCGTGTCGTCAAATAAGGGAGAGGCCAGACAGTATGGGGTAACAGGCCTGCTCATCACGGTAATAGGCATTGGATTCGCGCTTTACCATCTATACGTGACATACACGGGCAGCATTGAGCCGTTGATGTTCCGAAGCACACACCTTGGAGTCGCATTTGTACTGGCGTTCTTGGTGCTATCGGAAAGACAGAAGTCTCGTGGTCAGAGAATGGCGACGTACGTTATGGCAATTGCCTCTGCGGCCGTTCTCTTCTACATATATGTTAATTACCAAAGGTTCGTAATGCACATACCCTACCTTGACCAACCTAAAACCATGGACATCTTGATGGGTATCGTGCTTATCGCCTTGATCCTCGAACTTTCAAGAAGACTCATCGGATGGCTCCTACCGGCCGTAGCACTGGTCTTCTTGCTTTATTCGATCCTCGGCCCCTATATGCCGGGTGCATTGAGACACCCCGGTTTTTCTGTTTCAGCTATAGTGGACAACCTCTTCATGACGGTGGAAGGGATATTCGGCCTACCCATCGCCACCTCGTCGACCTACATCGTTCTTTTTGTCATATTCGGCAGTGTGTTGGCTGCTACGGGCGCCGGAGAGTTTTTTACTGATTTCGCGTGCGCGCTTGCCGGTAGAAGCCGCGGAGGGCCGGCTAAGGTAGCAGTTGTTTCGAGTGCTCTATTTGGATCGATTAACGGCAGTGCGGCTGCCAACGTCATGGCTACGGGCACATTTACAATACCGTTAATGAAAAGACTCGGGTTTTCTCCGACTTTTGCAGGTGCGGTCGAAGCAGCGGCATCATCGGGTGGGGCCTTTCTTCCCCCGATCATGGGCTCAGCTGCCTTCATCATGGCGGAAATGCTCGGAATCCCATATCTCGCAGTTGCAAAAGCATCGATTCTACCTGCCTTACTGTATTACTTTGGTGTATACGTGGCGATTGACTTGGAAGCGGCAAGGGCCGGCCTCAAAGGAATGAACAAAGAGGATCTCCCGCCATGGAAGGGTATCCTATTGAGGTCTTACTATGTTTTACCTTTGGTCTTGCTGATTTGGATGATGCTCAGAGGATATTCGCCCTCCTATGCGGCATTTTGGGCCATCCTTTCAACCATCGGTATAAGCTTCGTTTCCCCCAAGAGGCGGATTTCGCTAGCAGGACTGGCGAAAACCCTCGAAAATGGTGCCAGGTCCGCCATACATATTGTTGCGGCGTGCGCCGCAGCAGGGATAATAGTGGGTACGATCTCATTGACCGGTTTGGGAGGCAAATTTTCTGCCTTTATCATTTCTTTGTCAGGCGGTTACGTTACACTCTCACTTGTATTCGCGGCGGCTATAGCCATCGTCTTAGGTATGGGAATGACTATATCCCCGACTTACATCCTTACGGCGGTAATCGCCGCTCCTGTACTTGTTTCTTTGGGAGTAACCCCAATTGCCGCTCACCTCTTCGTACTCTATTTTGCTTGCTTGGCGCCTATAACACCACCCGTGGCGTTGGCGGCGTATGCGGCTGCTGGACTGGCAGGTTCCGATTTCAACAGAACGGGATGGACTGCTGCTCGGCTAGGGCTTGTGGGATTTGTCATCCCATTCATATTCGTATTCAACAATGCTCTAATGCTTAGCGGTAATACAGTTGATGTGCTATTGGCTATTCCTACCTCCCTCTGCGGTACTGCAGCCGTGTCAGTGGCGGCGAGCGGTTGGTTGGGTCGGAGCCTAAGGGTATGGAAGAGAGTGATGACCTTGATAGGGGGTCTTCTGCTAATACAACCTGGGATTGTTACGGACGCAATAGGAATAGCCTTGCTGGCGATAGCTATCGGGCACGAAGTGCTCAACACCCTAAGGGGTAGCCTTTACAGGAGCAGTCACCAATGGAGGAGAGACGTAGGTACCTTATAGATGCGAAAGCCCTGGTTACTTTGGAATCGAGAAATCCGGTCTTATGGGAGCATTCGCTGCTTGTAGAAAACGGCCGAATAGTTGACATGAGACCGACTGGGCTCTTCGGATCGGTGAACGCCGAAAGACTGGGGGGCTTTACAGCAATAGCATTACCGGGTTTCGTGAACGCCCATACGCATTCACAACAAAACCTCGATAGGGGGACATGGGACACTCTTCCGCTTGAAGTATGGATGACGGACAACATCCTCAGGCCCAAAACATTTGCGGAAGATAGTTTGGAAGTGAACGTCCTTTTAGGCTGTGCGGATATGATTAAATCAGGGGTCGTGGCCGTAGTCGATCATTTACGCGCAGGCATGAAGTGGGAGGAAGATTTGCAGCGTGCCGTTTACGCTTATCAAAAAAGCGGAATGCGCGGTTTACTCGCCGTAAGCCTTACCGATAAGCCTTACTACGAAGCGGTCCCCGAAGAATTGGTCTTCCCGAGTGAGATCCGTAAGGCCCTCAAGGTGAAAGCGCGCCAAGGCACTTGGAACCGTCAAGCCCTCATGGAACTCGCTCGCTTTTGTGCGCTGAGTACAAATGACAGGGTGTCGCTTGGTTTAGGGCCTTCCACGCCGGAGAGATGTTCTAATGAGATTCTCCAAATTATCGGTTCATTATGTAAAGAGTTCAACCTACCAATACACTTTCATTTGCTCGAAAGTAAGTGTGAACTCATTACGATGCAACGGAGATTCGGGAAGCCACCCGTTCGGAAGCTTGAAGAATTCAATTTACTTAAGTCTAGGACCTCTGTAGCACATGCGGTATGGCTTTCCGACGAAGACATGGACATCCTCGCAGAGAATGGCGTCACCGTAACCCTCTGTCCCGTCAGCAATCTAAAACTGGGGAGTGGCGTTCCCAGGGTGGCAGAGATGCGAAACAGGGATCTGAGTATAACCTTAGGGACGGACGGAGCGGCTACATCGGACTCACAAAACATTTTCAGGACAATCACCTTGACAGCCTTGCTCGAGCGGTCGACTTGCGATGACTATGGTTATTGGATAAGGGCTCTTGATGTTTTGAAGATGGCTACTGGCTATAAGAATAGGAATCAGTGGCTTTGTGGCGGTGCTCCATTGAGAGTAGGGGGAAGGGCTGACATCATCATTCTAAACGTGGGGGAGTCGTACTCCCCGGTGAACAACCCAGTTAACCATCTCGTTTATGTTGAAGACGGTAGTACAGTTGACACGGTGCTAATAGATGGGGAGGTTGTAATGAAGAATCGTAAAATCCTTACATTCAATGAAGAAGCGGTTAGGCGTCGGGCTTCTGAAATCGTAGAGGAGAGGTTAGAAAGACTTGCAGAGGAGAGTTCGTATCCTGAAAGAAAGACGAGTGGGCAACAAGGGGCCGACCCCGGACTCGAACCGCGGCGGGGCAGGATGAGGTCCGACGGTACTTCCAAAGGGAAAACAATCTTAAGCGAAAAGCTATATGAGGCTTACATAGAAGCTATGACCGAGCTTAAAGAATCGGGAGGACTGTATGGAAATAAAGATTCTTGGTATCAGCGGTAGCCCTCGAAGGGGTGCGACGGAGTATTGCGTGAAAGAAGCACTAAAAGCGGCCGAAGAAATTGAAGGTGTGACGACGAGATTCATTACTCTCCGCGGCAAAACCATAAAGCCCTGCCTTCACTGCGACTACTGCAAGCGTCACGGCACTTTTTGCATACAAAAGGACGATATGGCAGAGCTTTACGACCATATCTTCTGGGCCGATGGGTATATCATAGGTAGCCCTGTCTACTCCATGTCGATATCGGGGCCGTTACAGACGTTCTTTAACCGGTGGAGACCGATACACCAAGTGCACAAAGGTGCTCTCATAGACAAAGTGGGTGGAGCAATCACTACCGGCGGTACTCGTCACGGCGGCCAGGAAACTGCTCTCTTGACTCTGTTATGCCATTATATAGCCCGGGGAATAATCGTCGTTGGCGGCGAACCCGGCGGCTACTTAGGCGGAAGTGTATGGTCTCGAGATCGCCTCGAAGCGGGTGCGAGAGAAGATGAGGTGGGAATGGAAACGGTAAGAGGACTTGGTAGACGTGTTGCGCACGTGACGCGAATCGTAAAGCAAGGACGTACAACATTAGGCCTTATACACGATCATGATAGATAACGTTGGACGGATTCCGGATGACGGGGTGGATCCAACGGGAATGACGAATGACTTATACACTATCACGATAAATAGATAATGTTGAACGGATTCACTATGGTGGCGAGGAGACTTGACCCAGAGGGCATTTTGTGTAGGCGACAGAGATGACGGAAGACAAAGCAGAGGCTAGCAAAATAATATCTTTTCAGGAGGTCCTGTATATGCCGATAGTGAGAGTCGAGATGTGGGAAGGACGTACCGTTGAGCAAAAACGAGAATTGGCGAAGGCAATTACCGAAGACATGGTGAAAATAGCAGGTGCGAAGCCCGAGGCCGTCGTCGTGATTTTCGAAGATGTCCCTAAACACAACTGGGCCACGGGTGGAGTACTCTGGTCAGATCGCTAGAGCAGTTCCGGTTTTCTGGTCACTGATTGAAGAAAGTTCCCCCAGTAGTAGTCTGGTTGGGGCGGGGCGAAATAGTCTGTTTTCTGGTCACTGACTGAAGAAAGTTCCCGGGGCATGGATCCAGTGTACAAAAAGCATGCCCCAGATTTTATTTACCTTACCTTACCTTACCTTCTTTATCCTTACCGCCCATCCGCCACTGGTCGACCGTTCTACGGAGAGCACTTTTTGGCCTTGCAGCGAAAATCCTGCAGGGAGGTTTCGAGTGGCCGGTTCGTAATCTACCAGGATTTCCAGTACGTCGCCGACATTAAGGTCGTCCAAGGCGATCCTGCTTTTTATGTAGGTCATCGGGCACTTGTCACCTTTAAGGTCGAGGGTTACGGTTTTTCCGGACATGGTTGCTACCGCATCCGCATTGGCTGTCGCGCACCCGTTGGGATCATGGACGGGACCAGCACCTGAACCTTCTTCTCCCTCAAACCACCCTATACTCTCCGCGCTGATTCTCGCGCCTTCGCCACACGCCGGACATGACGGGTTCTTCTTCAGGGAGACCTCTGTGAACTCCATGGTGAGCCCGTTAAAGAGCACGAGCCTTCCTACAAGGGTTTCGCCTGCTCCGAGCAGTATCTTAATCGCTTCAGTGGCCTCAAGGCACCCTATCAAACCTGCCACCGACCCGAGCACGCCGGCCTGCGCACACGAGGGAACCGCACCCGGTGGCGGTGGGGACGGATAAAGACATCTGTAGCAGGGCCCCTTTGCTGCCCAGAAAACGCTCGCTTGTCCTTCCATCCTGAAGATGCTTCCATGTACCATAGGTTTGCCTAACAGTACGCACACGTCGTTCATGAGGTACCGGGCGGGGAAATTGTCGGTGGCGTCTACTACCACGTCGTAATCCCGGATTATGCGAACGGCGTTCTCCGGGTTCAGCCATTCGAAATATGTAGTAACCTCTACATCCGGGTTTAGGCGGGTGAGTTTTTCCTTGGCAGACTGGGGCTTTGGTTTCCCGAGGTCCGGCGTCCAGTGTAGTATCTGGCGCTGCAAGTTTGTGAGGTCGGCTACGTCGCCATCGACTAACCCGATATGCCCCACGCCGGCTGCGGCGAGATAGTATGCACAAGGAGACCCCAAACCACCGTTGCCCACCACCAACACCCTGGATGACAACAACTTGCGTTGGCCTTTCCCGCCAACTTCGGGAAGGACGATGTTCCTGGCGTACCGCTTGACCTGCTCATCGCTGAGGGTCTTGACCTCGTGAGAGGACATACGCTCGCTCGATTCGTTTCCTGTGTCCAAGAGACACCCCCCCTGAACTGTTTACGGTTGAGAGTCGCACTCCTTGGCTATCCATTTTTCAACAAGCTCAGTCCTGGCAAACTCGATCCTTCTTATGATGCTATCCCGGGCCGTTCTGTTCATGAGCCCTTGTTCGCCTTTCCTCTTGCCATCGAACCGAATAGGAAGGCGAGAATGACGTCTTCTTGTCTTTGAAATAGTTACGCATTATGCGAAGGACTTGTTTTCGCTCCATCGCTTGGCTTGACCCCCACACCGCCAAAAGCCAACCGGCAGGGCCCACCTTGTTTTCGCTCCATCGTCCGCTTGACCTACGAGTTCCGTAAGCTATAGCAAATGTGGCCTTCTCTCCACTTCTCTATTGTAGTTGACAGGCCATTCCAGCACAAGCGATGGCGGCCCTCGGGTCGTCCTGCCCTGCGACCCAAGGGCCTATTAAAATCTTCTCGACACCCATACTTGTGATAGCCAAACCAGAAAAGCCAGGGGATATGGCCTATCGGAATCTTCTTAGTAATCGATATGCGTTACGACACCTGCTTTACTTCTTCAGCATACCCGAGTATCCGCTCGAGAGTGCTCCTACAAAGCTTAGAGATACCGTCGAAGTCCATGTTCTGGAAGTAGAACACCTCCAGGGCATCATGTTTTTCTTTAGCTCGGCCGATGAATTTAATCGCCCTCTCGAAGAGGCTCGAGAAGATCTCTTCATTTTCCGCAATCAGCTGTGCGTACCTGCTGGCGATTTCCGGGTCGAGGTATTCGTCCATATCGATCACGGTATCCTCCGGAGCCGGGATATACGTATGCGGCTCGATCGACTTGGTCAAAGCCACGCTCAACTCCGGAATTATGACGTGTTCAGCCTTTTCGGGGTTTAACGGGCAATGGTAGATCTCCGTATAGTATCCGCGTTCAATGGCAGCCATGGCTACTTTGTTCAACAGCACGGACTTACCAGTACCAGGGTCACCCTCGATAATGTACTTTTTCTTACATGGACCTACGATTGTATCAAGGTAGTTGACCATCCCGTCAGGGGTGATGGCGCTGGCGAAAAGATGGCGCTCTTTTCCGACTGTGAAAGATACAGGTCTTGAACCAAATATTTCCCTAATGAGTTCGGCAGCCTTTCTGTTGGCCATTCCAAAATTCATGGCTTCGACGTTGGCGGCTTCCCAATCGTCGTACACTTGTTTTGCTGCGGCGAGAAAGCGGTAGGCCCGCTGGAACAGCCTCGTTATCTCCTGATTGAGTCTTATTATCTCATCCTTGTGTTTTCTGATGGACGCCTCGTCCCAGAAGTCGCCGAGATGTACTATCTCGTCCACTGCTCCGGGGTTTCGCGGGTCCACTATGTGCAGTGTCGTGTCTACCATAGAAACCATTACCCGTAGCAGCAGTTTCGAGAATGCCTACGTTTTCGGGCACAGTGTCGGGAATTTTGGCTTTGATGTCAATACGCTTCCCGGTAATAGTAATCTCTTCAATCAAAAGATTAACCAGTCGCTTTTTCTCTTCAGGAGAAAGAGTGTCAAGAGTATCTCCAACCTGGGCAGCAAGCTCTTCTAACCGTTCCATTTCCTGCGCCGCCAGGTCGTGTCGGGAAAGTTCCCTTGAAATCCGCTCCAGGCGGCGCGAGAGGTACTCCCAGCGCTCCTTTATTTCCGTGAGCCGCTGTTCCATTTCAACTTCCGGTATCAAATCTTTTTGGAACATAGTCGCTACCCGTGACCGTTCTTTGGAGACTTGAACTAATTCTTTTTCGATGGTGGTAAGCTCGATTTCTAAAGTCTTGGCAGTCTCGTCAGGGAAAGCGGCATGCAGCTCTTTGCGAAGCCTTTCCGGATTTGTCAGCCAACCGGATGTACTTCCCCAAACGATTTCTTCTAATTCCGGAGCATTAAGATATTGGGATTTACAGCGTTCCCGACCCGGTATGCCTGGTGAT
>DUSP01000013.1 GCA_012842575.1 Clostridia bacterium | reverse complement strand
CATGGCCGGGGCGACGCGGATGGCGAAGGCGGTACTGTGAAATCCGGAAGGCGCGCGGGGTCATCCATGTCGGGTAAGGGATCGGCCCGTCCGCCGGAGGCACCGGATGGCGAGTTCGAGTCCTTGGGTCGCATCGTCGGCCTCGATAGGACGCATAGCAGGGTCGTAGACTGCTTGGCTTAGAGGGGAGACAGGGAAGGGAGGTACCGTCTTTGAGTATTGGGGAATCGAGAGGCATAGGCGACATGGACCTCTTTGATCTTGTGATCAGGCAATTGAGGTATCAAAACCCGCTCGAACCCATGAGCACCGGGGAATTTTTGTCACAGCTCACCCAGATCGCGAATCTCACCGAGATCCATTCCATGAGATCCGACGTGAACGCCCTGAAAGAAGCCGTGAACGAGGCGTCAAAGCGCGCAGAGGAGATGGAGGAAAACCAAAAAGCCCTCTCCATGTTGGGGGCGTGGGTAGAGTACCATGTGGCCGGCGCGGGTGCGGGTGATGGCGATGGGGCATTGACGGGCGACGATGACACGGCCTACGGTATGGTGACTTCCGTTGTTTTAGAGGACGTGCCGGTGCTTTTCGTCAGTAGCGACGGCGGAATATCTCCTAGTGTAGCTGTGGAGATATCGGACGTCGTGAGGGTGCTTTCGGCCGATCCGCGACAATCCCGTGCGGAGGGAAGGTGAGTTTACATATGAACTCCGTCGGTTCGGGGGGAGTACACCCGAAAAGCCGGGTAATGGGTTGGGACGCAGTTGAGCGAGTCGAGACGGGAAGCTCCCGAGAGCTTCAACGCCGAGGGCCTAGGGGCGTGGCCTCCGTGGTGGGCTGGGATAAAGGCCCGGTTGCTCCGGCGTTCTCACTGGTTTTGGAGGAAAAGATGAGGGACGCCGGCATTTGCCTCTCGGGCCATGCCAAAAAGAGACTCCAGAGCACCGGAAGGAACATGAGCGAAGAGGAAATCCAGATGCTGGCGCGGGGAATAGGAATAGCAAAAAGCAAGGGCTGTAAGGATTCGCTAGTTCTAATGCAAGGCATGGCGCTGATCGTGGACGTAGAGAAGAATACCGTCGTAACGGCGATTCACCAAAGCAGATTGAAGGAGAACATCTTTACCAATATCGACAGCGCCATCATCGTGAAGTGATGACCGATCGGTGCGAAGTGAGAGCCAAACGGTATTTCAAACGGTATTTTAAGACGAAACGGGCCGGTCCTCTCCGAGGGGGCCCTCTGGACGGCTGGTCGTCAACGGAAACACCGGCCGACTAAAAAGGGGGGTTAATTCGAAATGATGCGGTCGCTTTACTGTGGCGTGAGCGGCATAAGGAGCCACCAGACGCGGATGGACGTAATAGGAAACAACGTGGCTAACGTCAACACCGTGGGTTTCAAGGGAGACAGGGTCACCTTCTACGACCTTTTCAACCAGGTGATGCGGGGCGCTTCGGCGCCCACGGAGGAGAGCGGCGGCACCAATCCGATGCAGATTGGGCTGGGCGTCGGGGTCTCTTCCATCGATACCATATACTCACAGGGGATGACCGAAACCACCGGGCGCGAGACGGACATGGCCATCGACGGTTCCGGGTTCTTCATCGTATCGTCGGGACGCCAAAAGTTCTACACCAGGGCGGGCGTCTTCTCATGGGACTCCGGAGGTAACCTCGTCAACCCCGCGGGCCTGAGGGTGATGGGCTGGGTGGCTGACGGCGGCGTACTACCGGCGAGCCGAACGTCGGCGAACCTCGAAGAGATTAATGTAAACGCCCTGGCCCAGATGGAAGGTGAGGCCACGAAGGTCATCGAGTTCGCGAGGAACCTCGACGCAAGAGACATGGGGACGTATGGACTGGACAAGCCTTCCCTCGCAGTGTTATTGGGCGGGTCTCCTGCTCAGGTTTCCATCAGCATTGTCCCCACGAGCGAGTTCAACAAGTGGAAGTGGAGCTTGAGCGGCCAGGGGCTCGCATTCGATGTGTCGACCGGGTATATCACCTTCCGCCCGGACGGCGCAATCGAGTCCGTGACCGACCTTAATGGCGTTGCTCTGCCGCCGACCGGAGTCAGAGTAACCGACGGAAGTAATGACGATTACATAATCATCGGCGACAGTGGCGGCAAAGCATCGTGGACCATTTCCAGTACGAATGATCCTCCGGACCAGGTAAAGGCCACCTACTCGCCCGCCGCGAGATCCTCTTCCATAAGCGTCCTAGGGGCCAAAGGGGAGACGTACACCGTCGTGACCACATTTGAACGCTCCGGCGATAACGCTTGGAAATGGTCGTCTTCCGTGGTGGGCCCTAACGGGGAGTCGATTACGCCGTCCAGAAACGGAGGGACCCTTGAGTTTCTCGCCACAGGCGGGCTTAAGACTGTTTCCGGGGAAGTCCTGGAATTCGGGATTCCAGGCTATGAACCGATGAGCATCAACATGAACTTCGCAGCGGTCACCCAGTATTCAAGGGAATATACCGCGCTCGCGTTGAGCAGGGATGGGTTTGAGCCCGGAGACCTGAAGAATATTTACGTAGACGTTTCCGGTGTCATAACCGGGACGTACTCCAACGGCGTGTCGAGACCACTCGCTCAGATAGCGCTAGCCGACTTCACCAACGAGGCGGGGCTCCTGAAGCGCGGTGAGACGCTTTTCGAAGCCTCCAACAACTCCGGTGAACCCCAAGTCGGTGAGGCGAATACCGGCTCGAGGGGAAAGGTTCTGGCGAGGACCCTTGAGGCCTCTAATGTGGATTTGTCACAGGAGTTCGTCGACATGATCGTCACGCAGAGGGGTTTTCAGGCCAATTCGCGGGTTATAACGGCGTCTGACGAGATGCTTCAGGAACTGGTCAATCTTAAGAGGTGAACTCGGTGATCTATGTGACCCGATTGGGCGGGGAGCCGCTCGTCGTAAATGCGGACCTCCTTGAAACCGTGGAGGAAACGCCCGACACCGTACTGACGCTCTCGAGCGGAAGACGGATCATCGTACAGGAAACGGCCGTCGAGGTCATAAACAGGGTGGTCGAGTTCAAGGCCCGAGTTGTGGCTTTCGCCCAGGCAATGTCGGCTCACTGAGGCGCCAAGCCGATCATCGGCGACTCGCTGCGATGTGAGCCTTTGCGGTATGACGTCGAACATCGGCGGCACCGTACGGTATGCGAGTTGCGGGATGCGACGGGTGTCCCCGTCATAGGGGTCAGGTATTTCACCACAAGGTGAAATTCGATCGTGACCGCGTCCCTGAAGGTCACAGCGAACTATGACCAACGACCAACGGAGCGAGAGAGGGTAAGCCGCATGGATGTGGCATCGTTAATAGGAATCGGGAGCGGAATCGTGCTGATGGGTCTCGCCATATGGTTGGGAGGTTCTGCAAGCGCCTTCTGGGATCTCCCATCGGTCATGATTACCTTTGGGGGTACAGTAGCGGGTACTCTCATAGCCCACCCCTTACCCCAGCTGTTCGAGGTGGCGAGGGTGGTGAAGCACGCCTTTATATCTCGGGAACCGAATTACGCCGAGCTCATAGACGATATGGTGAGCATGGCCCAGAAGGCGAGGCGCGAAGGGTTGCTCGCCCTCGAAGAGCAAGTTCAGGAATCCCAAGATGGGTTCTTGAAGAAAGCCGTGGAACTGGTAGTGGACGGCACGGACCCGGAATTGACCAGGGATATCCTGGAGAAGGAGCTCAGTTGCATCGAGGAGCGTCACAAGTCCGGGCAACGCATTTTCGAAACCATGGGGGCGCTAGCCCCGGCGTTTGGTATGATCGGGACGCTCATAGGTCTCATACAAATGCTGAGGACCTTGGACGACCCGAGCAAGATCGGGCCCGGTATGGCTACCGCCTTGGTCACGACCTTCTACGGGGCCATTGCCGCCAATCTCGTGTTCATACCCATAGCGAAAAAGCTCAGGAGCCGCTCTGCCGACGAGGTTTTTCTCAAGCACCTCATGATCGAAGGGATCCTCGCGATTCAGGCCGGTCAAAACCCGAGGTTGATCGAGGACAGGCTGAAGGGCTTCATTCCGCCGAAATACCGCTCTAGGGTGGGCAAAAAAGCGGCTGCCGTGAAAGCGGAGGCCGTCGCCTCTTCAACGCAGCACACGAGGACGGACACCGGGAGTACGGATAAAACTGGCGAGTTGCCCGGGGGCGTGTTGGGTAATGCGGACCCGAGAAGTACTGTAAGCGAGGTCGACAGACGTGGGATTGGGTCTTCGCAGAATCGGTAACGCAAATGCGGACGAAGAACAAGAGGAGGGCGCACCGGCATGGATGCTCACTTACGGCGATATGGTGACGCTCATCCTAACCTTTTTCGTTTTTCTGTTCAGCGTGTCGGCGCCCAATAGCCAGCAGTTTCTGTTGAGCGTTCGTTCCATTCGGGGCGCTTTGGGATTTCCCCCCTTACCGTCGGCGATCGGGGAAGAACCTTTGGGTGAGGCGGGCTCCGAAAGCGGCGACGAGGAATTGAAGAAGGCGTTGGCTGAGAGACTCGAGCGGGAGATGGCTCAGCTTGAAGAAGTAAAGCTCCTCTTGGCGGAGTTTCTCGAAGAGTCGCTTTTCGGGGATACCGTACGGATCGAAATGGACGAGCGGGGAATAGTCATCAGGTTTGCCGAGAACGTCCTCTTTGACCTCGGGAAAGCCGATCTCAGGCCCGACGCCCGTAAGATCCTTGACGAAATCGCCAAAGTGTTGGCGAAGATACCCAACCACATTCGGGTGGAGGGACATACCGACAACCTGCCTATAGCGACAAGTAAATTTCCGTCGAATTGGGAACTCTCCACGGCTCGGGCTACGGCCGTAATCCGATACATGATAGACCTTCACTCAATAGACCCCAGGAGGATGTCGGCCGCGGGCTACGGTGAGTACAGGCCCCTCAAACCAAACGATTCCGACGAAAACAGAAGACTGAACCGGCGTGTGGACATCGTCATATTAAGACTTGGACTGAGTGAAGGTGAGCCGCTCGCCTTACCGGTCGGTGAGGGGAATGCGGAGGGGGTAGAAGCGGGTGGAAGCATCCACAGTGACTCCGGACGCTGAGCTTCGAGCAAGAAGGATCAGGAGGTATGACTTCAGACATCCCGATAAGATCGGCAAGGATCAAATGAGGGAACTCGAGGCCCTTTACCAGCATGTCGGGCGCCTCTTCTCAAGTTACCTGTCGGGGAGGGCGAGGATTGCGGTGGAGGTGAGCGTGAAGAACCTCGAGCAAATGACTTACGAGAAGTATCTTGAGGGTCTTCCCAGTCCCGGGATATATGCTTCGGTGCAAGCGAATCCGCTCCAGGGAAATTGGCTCTTGTTCATGGACGGTGTCACCGGGTTCATCCTTCTTGACAGGCTATTTGGCGGGCGCGGAGACTCACCCGAGGAAGTCCGTTCCCTGACGGAGATAGAACAGACAGTGGCCAACAAGTTTCTGATGGATCTCTGTCATTCTCTCGCCGAAGCTTGGCGCGGGGTCGTCAAAATCGAACCCGAGATCAAAGCGACGGCTTCAAACCCGATATTCCTTCAGATAGCGGGCCCTTCTGACGCTATAGTGGTCGCCCGCATGCGTGTGAGTATACGGGGGTACGAAGGCGGCGTAGAGGTTTGTATGCCTTATGCGAGTCTGCGCAATGTGATTTCGCGCCTTTCGCCTCAATGGGCGGGGGTAGACCAAAAGACCCGGGACTTCGGCTTTATGGAGGCGATCTTGACCTCCCTCTTGGATGCTCCCTTTGAGGTCAAGGTGGTAATAGGGGAGGGCAGGATGAGCCTGGCAGACCTGTACACCTTACGAGCTGGAGACGTAATCTGTCTCGAACGTCGTGCGGAAGAACCAGTGGAGGTTTTAGTGGAAGGGAAACCCTTGTTCTTGGGAAGGCCATGCAGGGTCGGCCGGACCCTTTCGGTCCTCGTAACAGGATTTCCGGAAGGGAATACGAGGGTATGTTCCGGAGGGAGTTGAAAGCATGCACACGGACGGCAGTGGTGAAGGAGCACCTGTAAAAGTCAGACAAAGGAACGCCGCCGACAAGGGACGCGCTCGGCCGACGGACGTCGTCCCCACGGAAGTCCGGCGGATCATCTTCAGTCAAATCGAACCGGAGCAGGGAACCAGTGCCCCATCCGTTGGAAACATGAGGATGCTGTTGGACATCCCGTTAGAAGTGAGGGTTGAACTCGGGCGGACTCAACGGCTTCTACGGGAGATCCTTGCGATCGGGCCTGGGTCGGTAATAGAACTTGACAGGCTGGCAGGGGAACCGGTGGACGTATTGGTAAACGGGAAGATCGTGGCTAGAGGGGAAGTGGTGGTCGTCGATGAGAATTTTGGAGTCAAAATATCGGAAATCATCAGTTCGGTGGAGACCTTGAGTTCGGAGCTGGGCGAAGAGGTACGCGACAACGAAACGGGGGGCCTATGACTTGGATTTTGACCCTCTACTGCAAGTACTCAGGGTTTTGATCAGCTTGGCCTTGGTGCTGGGGCTTGGGTACTACGGGCTTAAGTTCCTCGGTTCGCATCGAGGGGTGGGAGCTGGTCGTGAACGCCGGATACGGATCATAGAGAGCGTTCCATTGGGGCAAAGACGCTTGTTGTTACTGTTGTCGGTGAAAGATGAGGAGTTCCTTTTAGGCAGCAGCGAGTCGGGGATATCACTTCTCGGACACTGGAAAGCAGAGGAGGTCACGCCTCCCGAGACCCCGGGTCTCGAGTAGCGGATGGACCCGGGAGGGGAGAGTTCATGAGCGGTAGGGTCAAGACAAGGTCTGCGGTCATTTCTCTTATTCCTCTGTTCGTCGTTTGTGTGTGGATTCTCTTTGGAGGGGTTTTAACCGGGTTCGATAAGAGCGCTTTGGCGCAGCCACCCGGGGAAGGAGCAGTGCCGGCCGGTACAGATGAAGGCACCGTGGAGGAAAGTCCGGGGGGTATATG
>DUSP01000134.1 GCA_012842575.1 Clostridia bacterium | reverse complement strand
CCACGTGGTGCTGGATGAGGAGAGATTTGCGGAGACCCTGCAGCATGCTGTGCAGGTGGCATCTGGAGGAGACTACCTGGTGACTATAGGGATTAGGCCTACACGGCCGGAAGAGGGCTATGGCTATATAGAATGCGAGGACCCGTTTGCAGAAAGAGGCGTCCGAGGCCGCGAAGGGATTGGCGGAAGTAAGAAACAGGGGGCCTTGGTCTATAGAGTCAAGAGCTTTACCGAGAAGCCGGGTGTAGATGATGCCCTCAGGTTTCTCAAGGACGGCAAGCACCTCTGGAATGCGGGGATATTTGTATGGAGGCTGTCTGCGATAAGGCAGGCGTTTAGGGAGTATGCTCCTGTCCTGTACGAGGGATTGAGCGAGATCGAGGGTTTGCTTCAACGGGGGTACGACGCTGAGGTCCGGGAGAAATTCCTTGCCTTGGAGCGTAGATCTATTGACTACGCCTTGCTTGAGAGGGCTAATAACATTCTGGTTGTGCCTGGGGATTTTGGATGGGATGATGTGGGGACCTGGGCTGCCCTTGAGCGGATTTACGATAGGGATGAGAACGGCAACGTGATAAAGGGCGAGGCCATTGCTATCGAGGCGAGCGGAAATATTATTGATAATACCATCGGAGACAAGCTTCTCGTCACTTTTGGAGTGAAAGATCTGGTGGTGGTGAATTCAGAAGACTTCATACTAGTAACAGACAAGAGGCGCAGCGGGAACCTCAAAAATGTAACTGAAATGCTGAATACCTGCGGGATTAAGCAAGTACTGGAGAAGCAGTGCTAGAAACTCGATCTCCAGGGAAAGAAGAGTAGTTCTTTAGTAAAAATGCCCGATGAAAACAAAGTGAGGTCTGTACTGATAAGTCCGTTAAAGCATATCCCGAGGAACTGTTGAGTTTAGCCTATCAGCCTATCATTAATTAGACATAATGGAAGGGGCGCTGGCCCCACTGTCCGAGGTCGTAGGTTACACTCATGTTAGAACCGAGCGCAGAGCTACACGCAAAGGGGGCCAGCAATATGAAGGATATCACATTCGTGGGGTTGGATGTACACAGGGTGCGCCAGCCAAAGCCTGGCGTCTCCAGCGGGTGAAATTCCCGCCCCGGCAAGGGTTAGCCACCCACCGGGAATTGAGCCTTGGGTCGGCGGACGGCGACGACACCGGCTAAGCGTAGGCAGAGCGACCACCCGGCCGTAACGCAAGTGAAGCGATTGAGCCTCGTGAAGTCGCAGTCCGGGGGCCGGCAGACTCTTGTGTTCTGGAAGGCAAAAGCGGGCAGCCGCAAACGGCGAGGCTGCCGGAGACCCCGGCGGGGTCCGAGAGCATGGCGGGGTGGGAGAGGGAGGCGCCGAGGAACCTGGGAGATCTCGTGCCATCTTGGGGGTGACCGGGTACGGCGACCGAGAAGCCTCTGAACCTGAGGGAGCCGGAAGCGGTACGGGAAGTCGGACCCGCTGATATTGCTCGGAGCGCTGGAGAGCCGCGCACATGGGGAAGCGGCGGGGCAGGAGTCGACCGGTTACGGGGAAACATGTGCTGCGCTCAGAGGCGGGGATGGGCATGTCAACGGGACTGGACCGGATAGCGAAGAAGGCGCGAGAAGACCGGAGGATGCGTTTCACGCCCTGGCGCATCATCTCACGCCGGAGTTCTTGAAGGAGACGTGGAGGCAGATGAACCGCAAAGGTGCGCCCGGGATTGACGGTGAGACGGTACTTGAGTTCGAAAGCGAACTCGACCGACGAGTGATGGACCTGGTGGAGAGGTTAAAGGCCAAGCGCTACAAGGCACTGCCCGTACGCCGGGTGGAGATACCCAAAGGCGACGGGCGGACCGGACCGCTCGGCATCCCCACCGTCGGGGACAGGCTGCTCCAGAGGGCGGTGGCGAGGATACTGGAGGCCGTCTATGAGCCGGAGTTTCTTGCAGAAAGGTCAACTGCGTCTTCGAGGCGGATATCCGGGGATACTTCGACAATATCAACCACACATGGCTCATGATGATGCTGAGGGAGCGCATTGGCGACCCGGCAATCCTGAGTCTTATAGGCAAGTGGCTCAAAGCGGGGGTAATGGAAGGCGGTGTAGTGGTGCGAACGGAGCAGGGCACACCACAAGGGGGTCCGATATCCCCCATACTCGCCAACATTTACCTTCACTATGCCCTTGACCTGTGGTTTGAAAAGAGGTTCAAGCCGACCTGCGCGGGTGAGGCATATCTGACGAGGTGGGCTGACGACTTCGCGGTATGCTTCCAGTATCGAGGCGACGCGGAGCGGTTTGGCCGGCAACTCCGGGAGAGGCACTGGCCGAGGAGAAGACACGTCTTCTGGTGTTTGGTCGTTTTGCAGAAGAGAGACTGGGCCGGAGGCCTTCGACTTCCTGGTTTTCAAGCATGTCTGCGGCAAGGACCGACAGGGACGGTTCGCGGTGATACGCATACCAAGCACCAAGAGTTGCCGCAAGTTTCTCCACCGGGTAAGGGCGTGGCTTGCCGCGCACGTTCATTGGTCAAAGAGGGAACAACGGGCACAGCTGACGGCCATGCTTCGGGGCTTCTATCAGTATTTTAGTCTTCCTCACAGCCAGCCGAAACTGAAATGGGTCTGGCACCAGGTTCACGTCCTGTGGCTCTGGGCGTTACGGCAACAGAGCCAAAGGAGCAAAGCGAGCTGGAGCTCGCTGAAGGGGGCGACCTGGTTCCAGCTTCCCAGACCGTCAGCAGCCCTTCATCCGACGGTCTGAACGGGTCTTCAGGCGAAAGGCTCCTGGGGAGCCCGGTGCGTGAATAGCGCACGCCGGGTTCTGAGAGGGGAGGATGGCACAAGTGCTACGCCGGCCTGGTGAGGGCACCGACCTGAAAGAGCCGGGAAATGGTGAGGCTCCACGAAGGCTACGGCCACAAGGCCATCCTCTACCCACCGGTTCGATTTACATTGCCGTCGCACGGCCGGAAATGCCGCCCATGGACCTCGGGAGTATCAAGAACGAACCTGCTGCGGTCTCAAAGTTGGTGAAAAAGCTCGGTGATCCGAAGAACCTGGTGTTCTGTTACGAAGCGGGGCCGTGTGGCTACGGGCTATACCGTCAGCTGACAAAGATGGGCGCAAGGTGTGAAGTGGTGGCCCCGTCGCTGGTACCCGAATAGCGGCAGCACTGATGTTTCCTTTCGCCGTATATCTCTTCAACGCTCTTTCCGCAGGGTCTGACGCCCCGCTCGCACAGGCCTTAGCGGACTTCAGAAGCGGGCTGGTATTAGTGCCGGCTCGCGTGGCTGTGATCCATTACGAGGTGTTTCCGCGGTACATTGATTTTCTCTATGGGGCATCGATCAGTGGCGTTGCACAGCTGCAGGGGAAAGGAGCTTTTCCCTCTCAGCAACTTTCTTTACGTCAACTTCTATCCGTGGGGAATGGCAGATAATCCTTCGGGTTATGCTAATGCGGCATTCTCATCAGAGATGTGGGCTAACTTCGGATGGGCCGGGGTTATCGCGACGTCTTTCCTTCTTGGGTGGCTCTTACAGCTCGTGAACGCCTGGATTTGGACATTCGAAAAGACACCTACCACTGTGGCTGCATACTCTGTAATGGTCATGTCAGTCTTCGCACTTATATCGACTAACGTGACTGTCCTCCTCATTACGAAAGGGTTTTTGCTCTTATGTTTGATAACATGGCTTAGTGGCCGAAGAAGTATCAACGATAAAGTTGCCCATACCACAACGATTTTCACGCCTGACCGCTCAGGATACCGCCATGTTGTCAGAAACAACAGGATTTCGTGATCATGTACGCTGTAAGAGGGGGGCAAAAAATGCGAACAGCTCTCATCACTGGAGTTACAGGACAAGATGGATCATACCTGGCTGAATTTCTTCTTTCCAAGGGTTATCGAGTAATCGGTTTGTTAAGGAGAAGTAGTTCCTTCAACACTGGACGGATAGATCATTTGCTTGAGGATCCCAGATACAGCGACAGGTTTGACTACATTCGCGGCGATATGACGGATGGGAGCTCGCTGGCCAGGATACTACGCATCGTTCAACCAGACGAGATCTACAATCTGGCGGCTCAAAGCCACGTCAAGGTGAGCTTCGAGACTCCGGAATACACCGCTGATGCTGACTTTATGGGCGTGGTTCGGCTCCTGGAGGCCGTCCGGGATTCCGGACTGAACCCACGGATCTACCAGGCAGGAAGCAGCGAGATGTTTGGCAATGCTCCGGCTCCACAAAGCGAGACTACACCATTCAGTCCCCGCAGCCCATATGCAGTGGCCAAAGTGGCGGCCTTCTATTTTGCCTGCAACTATCGGGAGGCCTATGGCTTATGGGTGGCGAATGGGATTCTGTTCAACCATGAGTCCCCGAGACGAGGTGAAACGTTTGTTACCCGTAAGATTACACGTGCGGTAGCGAGAATAAAGCTCGGGGTTCAGGACTGTCTCTACCTGGGCAACCTGGACGCGAGTAGGGACTGGGGCTATGCGCCCGAATACGTGGAGGCCATGTGGCTCATGTTGCAGCAGCCGAACCCTGACGATTACGTCATCGCCACCGGCGAGACCCATACCGTGCGAGAGTTCGTCGAGGAGGCTTTTACGTACGCAGGGATGAACTGGAGGGATTACGTGAAGATCGATCCCCGTTTGTTCCGCCCGACCGAGGTGGATCTCCTGTGCGGCGATGCAAGCAAGGCAAGGCGGGTTCTGGGTTGGAGGCCTAAAACCAGCTTCGAGGAGTTGGTACGAATCATGGTCGACGCAGACCTGGCTCGGGAACGCCTGCTGCTGGAGGGAACGGCTGCACATCACCAGGAGTGGCGTACACACGTTTGAACTGGGGTGATAGTATATGCGAATTGTGGTCGCTGGCGGGACAGGCTTTCTCGGACAACCATTATCCGAGGCGTTGAGGCGCAGAGGCCATGAGGTGAGCGTCTGCAGCCGACGGACAGGGGTAGACATCCGGGATTTTGAACAGATCGACCGTTTCCTGAGGGATACCAAGCCGGACGTGGTGGTAAACGCTGCGGCTCATGTCGGAGGCATCGCGTACAATGCACAGCGCCCAGTGGCGATCTACGAGGACAACCTCCTCATCGGGTTCAACCTGGTCCGGGCTGCAGCCGGACGTACCGGAAAGTTCGTGAACATTATGCCGAACTGCACTTATCCCGGCGTGGCGGAGGTGTACTCCGAGCCCGGATGGTGGGATGGGCCGATGGATGAGACCGTCCTGACATACGGCATGCCCAGGAAGGCTCTGTGGGTCCAAACGTGGGCATACGCGCAGGAGAGCCGGCTCAGCTCTATCCATCTTGTGCTCCCCAACCTGTACGGTCCGCGGGATCACTTTGACCCCATCCGGTCCCACGCTCTGGGTGCCCTAATCCGTAAGATCGTCGATGCACATTTGGACGGTTATGCCGTGGTTACGATATGGGGAACCGGACGCCCCGTTCGCGAATGGATGTTTGTTGAAGATGCTGCTGAAGGAATTGCCGAGGCGGTAGAGGTCTATAACTCAATCGACATCCTCAACCTGGGATGGGGGCGCGGCTGGACTATCAGTGAGATCGCGGAGCGGATTCGCTCGGCAGTGGGGTGGCGTGGCGAGTTCGTTTATGACACATCGCGGCCTGATGGCGCCCCCCAAAAGGTGCTCGATGTCTCGCGCATGCACGCTGCGTTGAAGTGGCGCCCTCGAGTAAACCTCGACGAGGGAATCCGGCGCACCGTCGCCTGGTACCGCAATTGGCGCGAAAGGGAGATGCAACAGCATGGCCGCTAATTCTGAAGTCACCGCCGAGGACATGCCTCAGCAGATCGTTGAAGATGGCATGGTTTATGCCATTATCATACCGGCTTCAGTGGAAGTCCCAGGTCTGCAATTCTTTACTCAGCCTGGTTTATTCCTGCAGGTCGGACAGTGGTTGTACGATCGGGGGCACCGATCCGTTCCTCACATTCACGTCTACCGACCACGAAGCAGCGATGTGACGCAGGAGGCTATCCACGTTGTACGGGGAGCGGTGGAGATTGACATTTACACCGAAAATGGCCATCTCATCCGCTCGCTGGTGCTGCGGCAGGGAGATACAGCCATCTTAGTGGCAGGGGGACACGCCTACACTATTCTAGAGGATAACACGAAGGTCCTCGAAGTCAAAAACGGGCCCTTCACTTCGGCTGAGGAAGACCGCAGGCCGCTTTCTGCGGAAAGGAGATGAAAACGCATGGAGGACCGTTTCATCTACCAGATGGAGCCATGGATTGGCAAGGAAGAACGAGACGCGGTCTGCGCCTATCTTGAGTCTGGGGGGTGGCTCACGGAGTATCGGTACACCAGGATGTTTGAGAAGATGATAGCTGATTACACCGGTGCATCTTTTGCCTCAGTCGTTTCCAACGGGACCGTGAGCCTATTTGCTGCATTGATGGCCTGCGGTATCGGGCCAGGAGACGAAGTGATCGTTCCTGACTTCACCATGATTGCCACGGCTAACGCGGTCCGTTGGATCGGCGCGACCCCCGTCTTGGTAGATATTGAGGAGAAAACGCTCTGCCTCGACCTGGAGAAGGCCGAAGCGGCTATTACACCCCGCACGCGTGCAATTATGGTGGTAGCATTGAATGGCCGAGCTCCCGATATGGCTGCCTTAACTAGCCTGTGTCAGGCGCACGGATTGTGGATTATTGAGGATGCCGCCCAAGCTCTGGGGGCCCGACAGAAAGGCAGGCACCTCGGAACCTTCGGGCACATTGGGTCTTTTTCGTTCAGCGCACCGAAGATCATCACGACAGGACAGGGCGGCGCGTTGATAACGAATGACGCAGACCTATACGATCAGATCGTGAAAATTCGAGACTTTGGGCGCGAGAAACCCGGCATGGACATACACATTGCGCTCGGTTATAACATGAAGTTCACGGACCTTCAGGCTGTTGTTGGCATCGAGCAAATGAAGAAACTTCCGGAAAGAGTGGAACGAAAAAAACAAATGTTTGCACGATATCGATCGAACCTTGCAGATGTGCCAGGCGTTCAGTTCATCGAGACCAATCCCGAAGATACACCCCCATGGTTCATCGATATACTGGTGGACGATCGCGAGTCGCTAGCTGCCTATCTGAAGGAACACGGTATCGGAACGAGGCCCTTCTATCCACCTATTCATACCCAGGTTCCATACAGGGGAGCTCCGGGCGAATTTCCGGTGACTGAACGTTTGGCCGCGAAAGGTTTATGGCTTCCGAGTTCCTTGTTTTTGACCGACGACGACATCGATCGGATATGCGAACATATACGTGAATTCTACCACCGCGGCACACGGCTCGCCTTTCAAGTATGAGAATCATGTCCTCATGTCATGTTCGTCGGCTGAGATTTTAGAGGAAGAGAGACTGGGCATGATTGTTTTTACATCGACTGGAGATGGGGTTTCAAGCGCAGAAAAGCGCTTAAAGAGACATGACATTTGTATCATCACCACCATACACGAGCCTTATGACGTTCGAATCTACCAAAGAGAACTGCAGACCTTGGTGGAAGCGGGCTTCTCCGTCTGCCTCGTCAGTGCGTGGGAGCGCCCCCCGGATCGGCTGCCATGTGCAGGATGGATCTCCCTGCCCATGCCGCGGAGCCGTTGGGGCCGCCTCAGGCATGGAGCCCGGACGTTCCTCGCCGCATTCCGTGTTGAAAGTCGTTCATACCTGTTCCATGATCTGGACTTCGTCCCGTGGGCGGTTCTTCTCCGATGGCTGAAGCGGGTTCCAGTTGTCTACGACTGCCATGAAAACTACCATGAAGAGATCCTGCACGGCAAAGAATGGATCCCGCGGCCATTTCGGTGCTCGCTCGCAGCTGCGGTACGGATTGCGGAAGGTTGGGCGGTTCGCAGGTTTGACGCAGTGCTTGCCGTCACTCCGCACCAGATCCGTCGTTTCCATCGCGCAGGCGCCCGGTGCGTAATGGTTCGCAACTTCGCCAGCTGGGGGGCACGTCCCGACGTTCCCCATGAGCCAGGGTTGTTGCATTCTGGTTCGCTGAGTGAAAACTACGGGGTTAATATCCTATTGGGAATCGCCAGGGAGTTGAAGCGGCGAGCTCAGCCATTGCCGTTGGTAGTCGCCGATCGATTCGGTGCTGACCAAAGATTACGGCGGCTCTTCCTCGAGATCGTGGAACGGGAGGGGTTGCCAGTCCGTTTGGAGCCCGAAGTGCTACCTATGCATATTGATCAGCTGCTCTCCAAAGGCTGCATCGGGTTATCGGTGGCCCAGAACTCCCCTAGCAAGCAGCACGGGTATCCTACAAAGATCTTCGAGTATATGGCGATGGGCATGCCAGTGGTGGCCTCTGACCTTGAGCTTACCCGCGAAGTGGTCGAAACGGCAGGATGTGGTGTGCTGGTCCCTCCGGACGACCCGAAAGCATACGTGGATGCAGCACTTGCGATCCTTCACGATCCGTCAAGATTTCAACTCTACCGCCAGAACGGACTGAAAGCTTCGGAGCATGTTTTCCACTGGAAGTTCGAAGGAGCCAGACTTGTAGGTCTCTTCCGTTATCTCTTACGACAAAGTGACGACGCACCATGGACGGAAGTAACGGACGCAACCACCGCCCAGGGGTGACCTTCCTTGTCCACACAGACACTTTTTAGGAGTTGAGAATAGGTGGCTGAGATTCTGCTCGTAACACCCTATTTCTGGCCGGAGGTAGCCCCAACTGCGCCTTTGATGAAGGCGCTGACTGAGGACTTGGCCAGGTCAGGCCATCATGTTAGAGTTCTGACGTCGACGCCGTCCCGCAGCGCACTGTTGATACATAAAAAGCCGGGTTCTGAGTCAATCCAGCAGCATCCGTCTGAAGTAAGCATTAAGCGCCTGCCTAATCCCTTCGCAAGGAAGCCAGGAGCGTTTTTGAAACTTCTTGACTATGCTTGGTTTTCCCTATGGGTCATCTTTCGGGTAGCTTTCGCGCGAAGAGTCGATGTATGCATCGTATCATCTAACCCACCTCTTCTTGCTTTACCAATCGGCCTCATCGGGAGAGTGAAGCGGTTTGCAACTGTCTACGACCTGCAGGATCTCTTTCCCGATTCTGCTGCAGCCGCGGGAATGATCTCGCGCTCCAGCCTCCTATATCGGATGTTGAGGTGGCTTGAGCGCTGGACGTATACCATAGCTGACTGCAACATAACGATCTGCCAGTCGTACGAGCAACATGTCCGCGAGATAGCTCCTATGGCTAAGGTGGAGATCGTCCCGAACTGGGTAGACACCAATACGATGCAGCCAGTACCCAAGGAAAGCAACATCTTCAGAAAGATAGCTAAGCTCGACGGGAGATTCGTAGTGTTATACGCTGGTACCATCGGATTCCTCCAGGATATGCAAGTGCTCTTGAAGGCTGCCTCATTGTTGTGCGACGTCTCAGATATCAGCTTCGTGATAGTGGGCGAGGGCCCGCAAAAGGAAGAGATGCTTCAGGAAGCCCAAGAGCTCGGGCTCCAGAACTGCGCCTTTTTTGGTTTCCAACCGGATGAACTCGTCCCTCATATCTACAGTTCAGGGGATGTTGGAGTGATTCCCATGCGTCCGCAGTCCGATCCGATGCCCAGCAAGACTTGGAGTTTCATGGCGTGTGCACGACCCGTCATCGCTTCAATCGATCTGGAGTCAGAGTTGGCGACACGCATCAGACAGACAGGGACAGGGATGGTGGTTCCTTGCGGTGACGCATCCGCTCTGGCAAAAGCAATCTTTGAACTTTACCGAGATCCTGACCGTCGGGAGGCGATGGGCCGCGTGGCGCGGGAATACGTGGTACGTAATCTGTCGAGGGCTACGAGTACGACCAGATATGAACAACTAGTACGAGCGCTTGCCTTAAGCGTTCGCGTGCGGGGAAGAGGTGCAGATGCTCACAAATCTGCCAGGAGGGGACGTCGCTTATCCTGACTTAGCTTGGTTAAAGGAAGTTTTTTGGCGAGCAATGACGCCTTCTGCAGGCCATCGACGTGTACGCGATAGCATAGGACCGAAAAGCTCGAGACTGAGAGGTGTACTAACGGCGGATGATTTCTCTAGGAGACGCGTTCGGTGCCAACAGGAACGATTAAAAACCTGTTACACGATTCCTATCACGTAGTAGAGGTAATTAACGGGGGCCTGATCACTGCCGTCTGATCGACGCTCCATCGGTAACCTGGCTCTTCTACCTCGATGCCTCGAACGCATTGCAGCGTTGTACGAGGGGCTACAGAAGGATCCTCACTGGCAGTCCAGGCGGTTAATTGATGATAGCGATCACTGGGGTTACTGGGCTTACTGGCAGGTTCCTTATACCATGCTTCAGAGAGCTCAGCTATCGTAGCCAGTTTAGGTGCTTGGGGAGATAGAGGAGCGATATCAGCGGCTACGTTCGGATCCCGACATAGAATTTGTGGTGGGTGATTGCCGGGACGAGTCGTCGCTTGCCAATCTTTTGGATCATGGGGGATCCTAGAAGTGCTACGTCAACGCTTCCAATCGAGGCGTTCGGATCCTCGCTTCCTGAAGCCAGTGTGGAGAAAAACATCTTTCCATAGGCCTTTCGCGGAGGGGGTTTCATGGTGGTCGAGGCGAAATAATTCTTCTTGACTTTGTAGCCGCGAAGTTTCGGGATCACGAAGGGCCGGCACCCGGAGAGACGTAGCTGGGATTTTTACGTAAACTCTCGCATTTCAAGCGGAGTCCTAGGGTATCACGGGCGTAGTAGCTAAGGCCAACATGGAGGATGCTCTTATGGCCAAGAAATCTGACGATAGCATACCCTACACGTCAGGTATCAAGAGATCTTTTTATACGCGGTGCGTCAAGGACGTCATGGATAGACTCGCGGCTGGTATTTGTCTTGTAGTATTCAGCCCGATATTGCTCCTTCTGTGGCTGCTTGTCATGCTTGCTGATGGAAGGCCTGCCCTGTTTTCTCAGGAAAGATTGGGAAAAGGCGGCCGTACTTTCCGGATGTATAAGTTTAGGACCATGAAGGTCGGCAGTGACTCCTCGTTTGTTCTTAACCCTGACGGATCTCTTAGGACCAGCGAAGACGATCCGAGGATAACGCGCTTAGGTAGAGTTCTCCGGCGATATAGCCTTGATGAACTGCCGCAGCTAATCAATGTGCTAAAAGGCGACATGAGTCTTGTAGGACCGCGACCCGACCTACCCTTCCATGCACAGCTCTATACTCAAGAAGAGCGAAGGAAACTGGACCTAAAGCCCGGCATAACGGGACTTGCTCAAGTGTGCGGTCGCAATAACTTACCATGGAAGGAGCGACTGCGGCTCGATATTGAGTACGTCAACCGCGTTTCTTTGTGGCTTGACCTCAGCATTGTGGCTCGTACACTGGTAAAAGTGGTGGCCAGTGAAGGTATCTACGCGGAGCCGGCAAAGTCCATTAAGGCATTGGAGGGTGGCTCCAGAAATGTGAGTGGCTGAGTATAGGTTGCCTCTGGAAAGCCATGTATTTCCATATGCTGGTAGCGCGTTTCATGAACTAGCTACAGGGTGTCAACCCGGCTGCAAATACCATCCCCTGCTCGGCTTCCGCGGGCATGACATCCGAAAGGAGAGACTGCAAGGTTTTTGGAGCGGAGCGCTGGGCTTACGCCACATCCGGGAGAGTTTAGTAGCGTCCCCTTTGTAGGGCTATTTGGGCGGTTTGGCGATGATCGAACGAGCGTCACCTTGGAGAACTGGCGGTATCTAGCAAGTACTGTTGCCTGGGGTGCTGTGGGTGATTAGACTCTTTTCTTTAAAAGAGTCGAACTTGGATGAGCTATCTTCGTGCTTGGAGCGGTGGGCTGCCGGTCATACTTCATTTATTCCGAATTTGCAGGCCAAGCACATTTGCGCGCTAATACGGGAGGAATTACGTGCGAGGATTCTTGACGCTAATTCGTGGTTGCTCATGGCCGAAAGCAAGGAGTTTAGGATAGTCGCCGGAGCCTACCTGTCCCAGTGGGATTCAGAAATTCTGGGCTTCAATGTTGCTAAGAT
>DUSP01000213.1 GCA_012842575.1 Clostridia bacterium | reverse complement strand
TCTACACCCAAAGTCAGCCTGACCGGCACACCCGCACGTGCCAATACTTCCTTCACCTCGCGTATTCCAAGCCGACCGTAGTGGAAAACCCCGGCTGCTAAAGCAGCGTCCGCGCACCCGGCCGTGAGGACGTCCACGAAGTGTTGCGGCGATCCCGCCCCTCCCGAGGCGATCACCGGTACGTCGACCACCGCCCTCACGGCACGAGTAAGGTCTATGTCAAAGCCGTCCGTGGTTCCATCACGGTCCATACTCGTGAGCAGGATCTCCCCGGCTCCAAGACTTACCACAAATCTCGCCCATCCCAAGACGTCAAGCCCTGTAGGTTTCGTACCGCTGTGGGTGTATACCTCCCATCCACCTCCGGGCCGCCGCTTCGCGTCGATGGCGACGACGACGCATTGAGAGCCGAAACGGCTTGCGGCTTCGCCGATCACTTCCGGGCGTGCCACTGCTCCCGAGTTGATGGAGACCTTGTCCGCCCCCGCCCTGAGCAAAGTCTCAAAATCCTCGACGCATCTCACCCCGCCGCCTACGGTAAGGGGTGTGAATACCTGCTCGGCGGCGCGTCTCACCGTGTCGAGCATGGTCCTGCGTCCCTCGATGGTAGCGGAAATGTCCAAGAAAACGATTTCATCGGCTCCTTCCAAGGAGTATTTACGGGCAAGAGCAACGGGGTCGCCTACGTCGGACAGATCCTCGAACTTTACCCCTTTCACCACCCTCCCGTCCTTTACGTCAAGGCAAGGGATGATACGCTTTCTCAGCATGAAGTCAACCCCCCAGCATCAGTGCGTCTCTTAACCGGATACGCCCATCGTAAAGCGCCCTGCCCACTATTACTCCCTTCAATGAGCCTCCCGGACGACCCGGCGTCAACGTATCTGCCCGGGAACGCCTCTTAATGGCGCCCTCCTCAGAGGCGCTCTCCCCTAAAACTTCGTCTGTGCCCTTTGGCGGAAAGGAAAGGATGCTTTCATCTCGTTGGTTTTTTATTTTTAAGTGACGGATTCCTCGAACGCTGTCCGCTAGAGTCTTCAAGGCGGCTATATCCTCCAGGCAAGACACTCCACCGGCGATAATCACCGAAAGGCCTAAAGCACATACATTTTCTATCAGTTTGAAACGCGGGCCCCCCAAAGTGCCGTCGGTAAATACATCTTGAAAAATGAATTCCGAGAAACCCAAAGCTTTTAGCTCCCTCACGGCTTCTTCGACGTTCATCCTCCCTGTGGCTCGCCAGCCTGACACTTTTACTTTCCCTTCGATGCCACCCGCATCCACCGATACCACGACCCTATCACCGAACCGACCGCGAACCTCTTTTAGAAAGCCTTCTTTCGAAAATGCCGCCGTAGATATCACGGCTCGCCAACACCCTAGATCAAGAGCCTTTTCGATGTCCGAAACCGACCGTAAGCCGCCTCCCACCTCAATGGGAACCCTTACAGCCCTCGCTATCTCACCATAGACGGCATGGTTCACGGGCCTCCCCCGAAATGCCCCGTCCAAATCCACCACGTGCAAATAAGGCGCCCCTTCCCTTTCCCATCGGACCGCCGCACTTACGGGGTCTTCGGCGTATTCTACGACCCCTTCCGGCTTCCCGCCGATAAGCCGGACCGTTTTCCCTTGCATTATGTCAATAGATGGGATGACCAGCATTTCGCACCTTCGCTTCCTAGACTGCCTACATAGTCGCCTTCTGTCGTTCACGGCAATATTCGATGAACGAAGCGAGCAACCAAAGCCCTCTCTGGCCGCTTTTCTCCGGGTGAAATTGAACTCCCAACACGTTTCCCCGGCGCACCACGGCTGCAAAGGGCGTACCGTACGAGCATATGGCCAAGACGTCCTCCATCTTCATGTCGGTAGGAACATAGGAGTGAGCGAAGTAGAAGTAGTCAAGGTCTCCGTGCGCGCGCCCGAAGACGGCCTCTTTGATCCAACGGACACCGTCCCAGCCCATGTGAGGCAAAACGGGTGCCTCCTTCAAGGGCCTAACGACTCCCTCCAGCAGGCGAAGCCCCTCCCTGAAACCCATACCGTCGCCCTGGTTTTGCCCCCTGCTCGCACGGACCCCGAAATCGCCGTCGTTCGATTCCACACCCTCCGTCCCCGCCTCGAACAGAAGATGCATGCCGAGACATATCCCTAACAGGGGGATCCCGGATTGGACG
>DUSP01000197.1 GCA_012842575.1 Clostridia bacterium | reverse complement strand
GACCTCCTTTTTCAGTCTGGTTTACCGGCCAGACCTGCCAAACTCAGGATAAGCCCCTGTACCTTTTCTGTCTACCGCGTCAATCCCTCTTCCCCAGGGTGTACCACATGTGTCTGGACTTACTCACCCGATTTTTGGATACCATTTTTCCCCCCTGAACGTTGACGCGACAGCGCACGACGGACGGTTGAGAAAGGTCTTTGGCTACTTTCCCCTCTGAACTAACGCCCTTTGGGAGTCTTTGGGCCTTTAGGTTTCCCGCCCTATGGTCGCCAATGTCCCCAACGCCAGAATCTCTAATCCCAGGGACTCTGGGGAAACCTGTCAAGAACGGTGGCAAGGCGCTTCAAATCTAAAACCGTATCTTCATGAAGCATGCCCTTCTTCAGACCCTGCATTATCCTGAGGCCGGCGCTGGTACTTATCTCGAGCTCGTCCGCGAGCCGCGAAAGGGTCTTGTTGCGAGCATGGTCGACGGAGTCGAAAAAACTTTCGCCACGGCGGAGCTGCTTGACGAGCTCCTGGGTGAGGTACACATGGGCCAAGTTGGTCAAAGGATTGCCGCATGTCCCACCGCTCGTGATTCCGAACACCTCGGGCATCTTGAAGGAGAAGCCTACGTCCAACGAGCCTTTGAGTTCGGCGGCCTCCATCTTGATACTCGCCTGAAGGTTACGTGGAGTGCATAGCCCGTACTGAGAGAGGCTGCGTATTACCGCGTGCTCGATTGTGTGGGCTTGCTCCAAGC
Organism: Clostridia bacterium; assembly: GCA_012842575.1. GTDB lineage: Bacteria > Bacillota > Sulfobacillia > DUSP01 > DUSP01 > DUSP01. The sequence continues at coordinate 5,325 of DUSP01000197.1, read as the reverse complement.
CCACGAGACCCCCTAAATTCGCCGAGATCTGTATAGGCATGCCGTTTTCGACGTCATTTCCGTATACAACCACCGGTATATCCCCAATACCCTTCGCTTCGGTATGTCCGCCAAGAGCCCGCCAACCGGCTCCGTCTATGCACGGGTAACCTTTGCTCCGTAATTCGGACAAGTCAAGGTCGGAAATGCCTTGGGCTATCACCGCCCCCGGGGGGTGAAAACGGAACCCCTCTGCCCGCACCCTTTGCTCACCCGATATTTCTGCGAACAAGAACTTAGCCTTTCGCATGCCGGCCGTTCTTCTAGCGTCCCGGTTATCACCGAATCGACAACGTTGAACTAAGCCTGAGGGCCCGGCCACGAACACCTCCTGCCACCAAAGCTTCCCTATCCTCCCCAATACCCCCGCCGGGTAAAGCGCGCCTCGATCCGGCGAATACGGGCAGAGGAAGACGGAGCCTCCCGACCCGATATCGAGGAGTAAGGTAGCACTTATGCTGTCGAGAAAAGCGCCTCGAATACGACCTCCACCGGGACGTGGCAAAACACCGTTCAATACAGGAATCGCAACCAAGTCCAAGGCTACGGGTTTCTCCTTTCTACTTTCTCCTTTCGACGCATCGCGGTCCCACACCGTTCTTTCAAGTGCCCGGTCAATGGGGTGCCGCCGGTTATATTGCGCTTACCGCCGTTATATTGTGGTTAGCGCCATTACATTGCGGGGACCGTCGTCACATTCAATCTTGATCCCGGCACGGGTGTTCCTTTCGACTCAGGCACCGCCCTCCTGCCGTAACTGCCGCCTCGGCCAAAGAAAATAGTTGCTCGAACTCCTTTCTAGTCGAAGCTTGTTGCAATCTCCGGCGGAACTCCGCGGCGCCCGCAAATCCCCGCAGGTACCATGCTCCATGAGAACGCATCAGAAGACAGGCAGTCTTCTCACCCTTTTCCGAAACGAGCAGGTCAAGGTGTCTTTTGGCTATCCCCATGCGTTCCGAAAACGACGGTTCAAGGCGAGCGGATTGTCGGCAGGCCGCTTCCAAAAAGTCCTCGCGGCGAGCACATTGGGGTCCGGGTTCGTTCCCTTTTGCGCAAGCCGCGAGTTGCGTATGCGTACTTTGTGTGTAGGCCATGACTTTTAAATAGGCCAAGACTTGCGCCGGGAACCAAGGCCTTCCCAAGGCAGCCCTTCCCACCATGACCGCATCGCAGCCCGTCTCTTCTATCATCTTTATACCGTCTTTGGGCGTCAAGATGTCCCCATTGCCCACCACCGGTATCCTAACCCGTTCCTTGACCCGTTTTATCGTCCCCCAGTCCGCCCGTCCGGAGTAGCCCTGCTCTACCGTTCTCCCGTGAACCGTTATGGCGGCGATACCCTCTGCCTCGAGCCTCACCGCCAACTCGGGAGCTAGCTCTTGGGTTCCTTCCCAACCCTTTCGGATCTTGACGGTAACGGGTACACCCATCGCCTGCGCACCTTTTGCTTTAAAAGACGACGCCCTGCGCACCACCGCTCGCGCAACGGCGCAAGCCCTCTCGAAATCGCACATCAGTGCGGCGCCTTCGCCCTTTTTGACGACTTTTTTCACCGGACACCCCATATTTATGTCAAGGACATCGGCTCCCTGCTCCAAGGCGACCTCCGCCGCATCGGCCATGAGCTCGGGATCGGCGCCGAGGATCTGCGCCGCAACCGGGCGTTCGTCAGAAGATACCCGGACCGCGGCAAGCGCGTATGGGTCACCTTTCACGAGCGGTCTTGCGGCCACCATCTCCGTGTAGAGTAAACCGCAACCGAATTCCCTTACCAACAATCTGAAAGCTCTGTCGGTAATACCAGCCATAGGAGCCATGAATACCGGCGCATCGATCCAAAGCCCGCCAATCCAAAGTCCGACCTTACTACTTTGCATTGAGCCTCTCACCTTATTCTGGTAAAATGTTGCCGTGGCGACCGTTAGGACAAACTGCCGTGGAAAGGAGCGCATGACAGACATGAAAGTCCGCTTTCTCGGCCATGCGTGTTTCCGAATCGAGGATAAGGGGAAAACGATACTCACCGACCCGTACCTCGACGAGAACCCTCTTTCCCCCGTCAAGTCAAACCAAGTCTCGGCCGACTATATATTGGTCTCTCACGCCCATTTCGATCACCTTGGAGAAGCGGTGAAAATCGCCAAGGCCTCTCGAGGTCTAATCATATCCACAGCAGAAGTGGCGACAAAGTGCTCCAATGAGGGGGCGAAGACCCACGCCCTCCATATCGGAGGCAAACATGCCTTCGATTTCGGCTATGTTCGCCTGACGCCCGCGTTCCACGGATCCGGGATACCTGGGGGACACGCATGCGGTTTTATAGTAAACTTCTTCGGGAAACGGTTCTACTTCGCCGGGGATACAGGGCTTTTCGGTGATATGAGGCTACTGGGCGAGATAGAACCGCTGGACCTCGCCATCCTGCCCATAGGGGACAATTTCACGATGGGACCCGATGACGCCCTGCGTGCTGTTCAGATGCTCAACCCAAAGACCGTGATTCCTATGCACTACAATACCTGGCCTCTAATTCAGGCTGATCCGCAAGCGTTCAAGAGGGAAGTGGAATCTCGTACGCAATCCCGGGTAATTGTACTCGAACCCGGAAAGGAAGCGGAAGTATAGCACCCGCACGGAACAAAGACGGAACAAAAGAGGAATCGATTAGTGGACGGTGGGGTCTTGCTGCGCCGAGACCCCCGCTTCTTCCATGACCTTCTCCGATACAAAAATCGGAGCTCCCGTCCTGAGGGCCAGTGCTATGGCGTCGCTGGGTCTCGCATCTATTTCGATGGTGTCATCGCCCGCGCGTAACAGGACCTGGCCGTAGAAAGTGTTATCTTTGAGATCATAAATGAGCACCATCGTCACCTCAGCACCAAGGGCGCTGATGATGCTTTTCATGAGATCATGGCTCAACGGCCTGGCAGGTTTGATTCCCTCTACTTCGAGGGCGATGGAGGTGGCTTCGAGCATGCCGATCCAGATGGGCAGCATCTGCTTGCCCTCAATGTCTTTGAGGATAACTACACTTTGCTCCCCCTCTACTTCCATGGCCACTTTATCGACCCGCATCTGAAGCATAGCGCTCACCCCTTTTTATTATACCACATCGTTCCACTTATAGGCCCTCTCGCGTAGCGCGTAGGCCTCTCGCGCTACACCGTACCGCTAGAGCATGTCGTACAAAGCCCTGAGTCTTGACGAAACCTCTATACCGAGCATATACAAGGACGCCGTGTCCAAGTGATGTTCCGACGCAGCATCGAAGAGAATGGAGGCACGGGACTCAAACTCCTCGTCTTTGCTCCATAATATGACGGCCAGAGGAACTTTGGGAAGAGCGGGGATACAAAAGGCCAATGCACTACCGAAGGAAAGCCTCGATCCGCCTAGGATGACACAACACGCCTCGAAGGCCTCCGGTTCGTCGCCGAAACGTTCCACCAGCGGTTTTATGGCCAGATCCCTAAAGGGCTTGGAGTGGTGCGGACCAGACTTCAGTTCCTCGAAAGCCACCCACTTCCCCGAAGGGGCGACCCCTCCGTAAGCGGAAAGGTATTTCAACATGAGTATTCTTTCGACAACGCTGGGCGCCATGCTGAAACGCTTGGTCGAACTCGGGGATACTTCCCCATCCGGGTACGTAATCGAATAGATGTCGTTACAGTATCCCATGAGGAAGTAGCGCCTCTCGGGTTGGTACACTGCACCGGAGGAAAGGGCCATGGTTCTCGGATCTTTTTCGCGATATACCCTCAACGCTTCATTAAGCGCATCCGCGTATTGAACCCGTTCTGGCGATGAGGGCGACGCCGGCGAACCGGACGGTACATGGGACACGGGCGATAAACACCAAGAAGGCTCCGTCTTGCGGTCGTCGCCTTTTTGGTGGTCGCCGGGCATATAGCTTCATCTCCCCCTATTGCGAAGCCAGACGATTCTCAATCCCTCAAGAGTCAAGAGCTGATCCACTTTCTCGATCGTAGTGGTCTCCTTGGATATCAACTCCGCAAGGCCGCCGGTGGCAATAACGGTCGGTTCCGATCCGAGCTCGGCTTTCATCCTGGTTACGATTGCGTCTACTTGCCCTGCAAAGCCGTAAACGATCCCCGCCTGCATACTGGAGACGGTATCCTTGGCTATCACGCGTTTGGGCCTCACCAGGTCGATTCTCGGAAGCTTTGCCGCCTTCAGGAACAGGGCCTCCGTCGAAATGCCGATGCCCGGAGCGATGGCTCCCCCCAGATACGAGCCATCCTCCCCTACCGCATCGAAGGTGGTGGCCGTCCCGAAGTCAACCACGATCGCGGGCCCGCCGTATCGGGAGTAGGCGCCGATGGCGTTGGCCAGCCGGTCGGCTCCGACTTCTTTGGGGTTATCGTAAAGTATATTTATTCCGAGGTCCACATCTGGAGAACCCATTACCATTGGATTGATCTCGAAGTAGTTACGGCAAGCGGCTTCTATGGAACCCGTTATGGGGGGTACGACAGAACAGATGACGGCGTCGGTCACCGCAGTACGCGGTAACTTGCCGTATTCAAAGAAGTGGCAGAACAATAGACCGAACTCGTCAGATGTCTTTTGGCGATCGGTGGATATCCTCCAGGAGAAGAGCAAATCCTCTTCCCTGTAAACCCCGAGCACGATGTTGGTATTACCTACATCGATACAGAGGCAGATCCTGCCCTCGTCGCCGCCACTATCGTCCTTTTCCACGGCCTTGCCCGCCAACTCGGTTCGACTCTGGTCCGACAGACTCAATGCCACTCGTCCCAACCCCCTTTGGTTTCGTGGGCCTGACCCAGACGTCTCCGGCCACAAACTTGATACACCCGTAATTTAAGGTATCGACGAGGAGAGCACCCTCATCCGTTACGTCAATAGCCTTTCCTATTACTTGTCGGTCACCCGGAAGGCTGACCACGACGTCCGTTCCCAAAACCACATCGTATTCACGCCATTCTGTGATAAGCCCCGGTTCTGCGTCGGAAGTCGAGAGCATGAGGTAGCGGCTCTCGAATTCACGCAATATCCCTTTAAGTAGATCCTCCGGCAAAACCGCCCTACCCGCTTCGACCGCCACCGAGGTAGGTTCAATGGACGGTTTTTTGCCTGAATTCTCCCCCACGACCTGGGCCAAAAAGGCAAGAAAGTCGTCTTTCCAAGCAGTATTGACGCCGAATCCCAGAATGACATAGGGCCCCGCCGGCTGCGTTGCCTCCGTCGGCCCCGCCGGCTCCGTCGGCATGTGCCCCGCTTCTGCCAGTATGCCCGCCACTT
>DUSP01000029.1 GCA_012842575.1 Clostridia bacterium | reverse complement strand
GGGCTATAACCTGAGACGTATAGCGGAACTCGCCTGACCCCTCCGGGAACAAATGAACCATGATCGATTGTCAAGGATCGAATGCCGGAAAACTAAGCCGGCAACGAGACTTTTTCAGCTGAAACTAGTTAAGTATCACTCGACCACGTATGGTTTTGCATCCATCTCAGGTGTTACGAGTTCGGGCCACTTTACGATCTCATTATACTCACTCAGGAGCGGGCGTGGCGGATGTGATTTTTGAGTCGCGAGAGTCACGACTATCATGGAGACCAACGATGCCAGGGGCGAAATGAGGATGTAAGCCCACTCGGGTTCCGGAACGATGGAACGACAGGTGATCATGCCGTAAACGATTACCGCGAGCCCCCCGAGCATACCAGCCATGGCACCGGGTGCATTCGCCTTTTGCCAGTAAAGCCCTGCCGTGAAAGGCATGAACAACATGCAGAAAAGGAGACTGTACGAGTAAACCATCAAGTCATAGAGGGACTCCATCGACAGTCCTACGATGAGCGACAAAGCACCGAGGGCGAGGATGGCGATTTTGGTCGCTACGAACAGTTCTTTCTCGGACAGATCGGTGCCAAGCCACTTCTTTTTAACAGCCCTATACAAGTCGTTAGACACGATTACGGCGTTGGAGAAGAGGACTGAGTCGCCTGTCGACATGAGCCCGGCCAGGAGCGAACTGAGAAAAATGGCCAACGGTAATGGAGATAGTAGTGTTTTGGCTATCAAGGGGACCAGAACCTCTGAATCTTCTGCCAGGGCGTCCGCCGGAATAACACCCTGATTCACCAAGGCGATACCCGCGAAGCCGAGGAGTATGGGTATCCAGCCGAGAGAAAGATACATGCCTCCTGTGATGAGGGAAGCGTTTACCGCCGTTCTTTCATCTTTAGCGATGAACGCTCTTTGAAGGAGCTCCGGTTCCGTGATACAACCAAGGCCCATACCGAGCCAGGCTGCCAGATATACCATCCAGCCCTCGAAACTCGTGGTATGAGGGAAGAAGTACCACCAACTGGTATCGGACGGTGACCGAATTACGGCATTCCAGCCCCCGGCCTTTGAAATCGCCATGGGCAGGATAGCGATCAAACCGAGAAGTATCAATAGCATTTGGAAGAAGTCCGTCCAAGCCACGGCTACGATGCCACCCAAGTATGTATATGCGATGAGAACGAGAGCGCCTACGACGGACGTCAGTTCATAAGGGAGGCCGAGTATCGTGCTGAATACCTTGCCTACACCCATAAATTGAACCGCGAGGTAGAGAACGTAAACGTATACCATTATTATTGAGGCGACTACTCCGACATTACGCCCGTAACGGTTGGTGTAGGCTACGCCCATAGACCTCAGTTTCATCCTGCGGAGTATGCGCATATAAAAAAGGCCGGCAATAATGAGGCATGCACCAGCTGCGAAGGGGTCGGGGATGACCCCCATAATCCCTTCTTCATATACCGCACCTGCGGAACCCATGGCGGTTCCGCCGCACCACCAGGTCGCAAAGAGAGTGGCGGTAACCATCCAGAGGGGAAACCTGCGCCCGGCCACCAAGTATTCGTCGGCGCTGTTTGCGGTGGCACGAGATGCCCACCAACCTACGAGCAGCATACCTACGAGGTATATGACCACCGCAACCAATTGAAATGTGGCCCCACTCGCCATTAATAGTCACCCCATTTCTAAAGATATTTCGCGGCATAAAGAGACAACAGCCCTGAATTGAGTAGTACGAAGTTGATAGCGCCTTTAAAGGATATCACCTCCCCTCAAATTTATCATCAACTTCTTCCCGCTCCAGCGACTAACCATTCCTAAGCGACGGCTCGCGAAGTCATCCCCAAGACGGTAGAGGCGGCACGTTTCTGAGAGCTACTAGTACACACCTTGTTACCGAAATGTCGCCCCTATACCGAAACGAGAAGTCCGGCCCGGGAAGACCAACCCGGGGACGAGCGGTCAAGGGGGCTTTCTATTTTCACCCCGCCTTCCTCTCTCTAAACTCCTTGTCCGCTTCCCCTAGGGCGTATTCCAGTACTTCCAGGACCCTCTCGATCTGCTCGTAGGAGATTATGGCAGGGGGCTCAATCCTACAGACCCTGGCGTTGTTCAGGGTTCCCCCTATGAGCACCCTCTTTTCGAACATCTTCTTTGACACGTAAAACCCGACTTCGTCAGAGGGGAACTCCATGCCTATGAGGAGCCCTCTTCCCCTCACGTCTACGAGTACCTCGGGATATCTCTCCTTTAACTCCAAGAGGTGTTTCAGGATGTAATCACCTTTCTCTTTAGCCATCCTCGGTACGTCCCACTCCAGGGTGTACTTTATGGCGGCTATTGCCGCGGAGCAGGAGAGGGGGTTTCCTCCGAAGGTGGGGGAACCGAGTATGTAGGGGTTTTCCTTCATCCTCTCCCAGAGGTGGGGCCTCGCGGCTATTGCGGTGATGGGCATGACCCCTCCGCCGAATGCCTTCCCCATGACGAGGATGTCGGGTACCACGTCGTACCTGTCGACGGCCCAGAAGGTTCCGGTCCTCCCCATGCCCGTCTGTATCTCGTCGGTTATGAGGTACACACCGTAGTGGTCGCATATCTCCCTGAGGCTCGGGAGGTAGTCGTCGGGGGGTATTATTATCCCTCCCTCTCCCTGTATGGGCTCCACTATGACAGCGGCCACCGTCTCCCCGACGGAGGTGAGGGACTTTATGGCCTTCTCCACGGCTTCTGCGTCGCCGTACTCCACGTGGAAGAACCCGGGGACGAGGGGGAGGTATGGTTCCCTGTATACCGCCTTCCCGGTGGCGGATACCGCCCCCATTGACTTACCGTGGAAGGCCCCTATTGTGGATATGAAGCACTTCTTCCCCGAGGAGAGCCTCGCGAGCTTTAAGGCCATCTCTATGGCCTCCGCTCCGCCGTTACATATGAAGGAGTACTGTATGTCCCCCGGGGTCACCATGGCGACGAGTTTAGAGAGGTATCCCCTCAATGGTTCCACCAGCTCCTGGCTGTGTAGGGCGTACCTGTTGAGCTGCCTTTTTACCACCTCCACCACTTTGGGGTTTCTGTGGCCGAGCATGTATATCCCGTATCCCCCGAGGCAGTCGATGAACTCTATCCCGTGGGTGTCCCTGAAAACGGCTCCTTCGTCTTCCCACTCCACGAAGGAGTAGTCCGTGGAAACGGACTTCCTCACCTTGAGGATGGCCGGGTTCACGTAGTCGGTGTAGTTCTCTATGGACTCCGACACTATGGCGCCCTTTTCCTCTTCGGTGAGCTCGGGTTTCATGAGGAGGTCGAGGATCCTCGTGGCCTCCTTCAGTGCTTCTTTTAAGGAAGCCTCTCTGGTTGGGTGCATGGGTATCAGTCCTCCTGGGAGGGAGATTTTTGGAGCTACTGGACAGTCTAAGTGTACTTCCGCGAAGGTTGGTTGATAGGTGCGTCGGGCAGTCCAGCATTGCGAAGCGGTTGAGCATGGCGAAATTGGGAGCGTGCTGCATTTAGCCTGGCCAGGCGGTACTGGATCGATTTGCGGAGCGTTGTGACATTGGCCGGTAGCTCTGTGACTGTAGACACAAGCAAGTTACGTGCCGATACGGTAAGGAAGGGAAGTGGCGGGAAAACGAGGTCAGGTCGCAGATCGCGATGACGTACGTTTATCAGGAATGACAAGAACCGAAAGGGAAATAGGACGTCACGGCCGTTAACGCGGTTTATCAAATTTGAAGACGGAATTTCTCAGATATGATAAGACACGGCGGCACGAACTGGAGCAGGCGGACGAAAACCCGGAAAGTAACTGGATAGGTGTTGCGAAGAAACTGAGTAACGTCTGAGCAGTATCAAATGAAGAATTGCTTGATGGCGTCGAGTGCCCGGGCGACTTTTTCACCCACGTCTGGATACCCATGATCCAGGGCCCCTTCGGCTATGGCCACCATCGAGCCGAGGTCGCCCTCGGGTTCCCCGATCATCATCCGGTAGGCCGCAAGCCGCCTTCTCATCTGTATTCTAAGCCTTTCCAGAGGGGGTCTCCGAAGATAATCGTTTATGACCTTCAGCATGACCGGCTTATCGTCGGGGAGCTTCCCCTCCACGGCCCAGAGGAGGTTACACACTTGATCGCTTGCAAGGTATGAACGGCACTTCAAATTCTGGATCAACAAGGCGATTTCTTCGACCGCCTCGTCTTCCGAAAGAGCTTCGAACTCCCCAGACCGGAGTTTCTCCCAAAGGGGCGTTCCTAGGCGTGGCACCAGGGTTCGCAGCCTGATGAAATGCGGCTCCATTTCGTTCAAGACGCGCGCTGTTTCAAGGGCATGTCTTTCGGACAATCTTTTCCCTCCAAGGCCCGGCATCACATACGCGCACACCTCCAGCCCCGCTTCACGAGCCTTTTTCCCGGCCGCGATGTGCTCGTCTCCCGTCACGCCCTTTTGTATCTGCGATAGCACCTCGTCGCACCCGGATTCGACGCCCATGTGGATCCTGGAGAGCCCTGCCTCCCGTAACCTTACAAGATCGTCTACCGGCTTCCTGAATATGGTTTTTGACCGGGCATATGAAGTTATCCTCTCGATCTGCGGAAAGGCGTTTTTCAGGTAGGTCAACACGCTTACTAAGTCTTCCAGGGGCATTTGCGGAGAGTTGGCGTCTTGAAGGAAAACGGTCTTTGCTCCTGAGGAGACCCAATCGGCCACATTGATGAGGCTCTGAAGCCGCTGGGCGTAAGCTTCCACTCCGATGCGCTCTGGGTCATACGATCTGGGGTCATTTTCCACGACGGCCTTTACCACTCCGGGGCGAATTGCGCCTCCGAATCCCATCCGCCATGACTCCGCTTTCAGGGCTTCCGCCAGAGTCTTGACGGCATCGATATCCCTTTTAATTTCGTCTATGCTCCTGAGCGAAAAACGTTTCCCTTTGTAGGTGGCACAAAACGCGCACCGGTTCCATGGACAGTTGCGGGTGAGCCTCAGCAAAAGGGAACGGTCGCTTCCTTCGTTAGGCGGCCTTATCGGGCCTATCTCATGATACGGTGCTCCCAAGAATTCCCCTCCATACGTGACGCCTCTTCTCGTTCAACATACTACCACTTTTATTGGCTATGGCGGGTAGCCTTTTATGCCTTTTTTATATCCTCCACTTGCATTTTCATGACCTTTTTAGGACCCCTCTTATAGACTCAAAACGCTGGATCCCCGGATTTGAGGCTTCCTTTGCGTACGCGGTTTCCTGTCCGGAGTAGGTTCGGGGGTATTTGTATCGATCGGTAGAGCACCTGAACTCCGGTTTTCGTCCCTTGACGGCTTGGCTCGTTTAACGCCGCTTTATTCGCTCAAAGGAGGGAGAACATGTATGCTGCAAGACGACGCTGAAGGTGGGGGCGGGGTCGCGCTTAAGGACCTGGACGATATCCTGTCGGAATCCATCCGTCGAAATGGAGAGTCACTAGTAGCGGTCCTTCAGGATATCCAGGAGCACTACAACTACCTACCCGAACGGGCATTGCGTTCGCTTTCACGTAAGACTGGCGTTCCACTGATCGACATTTACCGTGTGGCCACTTTCTACAACTCATTCTCCCTGGTTCCCCGCGGTAAGCACCAAATTGTGGTGTGCGCCGGTACTACTTGCCACGTGCGCGGTGCGTCCAAGGTCACCGAAGAGATTTCCCGCGTTTTGGGCATAGGTCCTGGGCAAGTATCCGCCGACGGGAACTTCTCGCTCGATACCGTAAACTGCCTTGGCTGCTGCGCCTTTGCTCCGGTGATGGTGGTTGATGGCGAATACCATGGGAACTTAACACCCGCCAAGACCAGGAAAATCCTGACTTCCCTCAAGGCCAAGTGGCTGTTGCCGGCAGGGGAAGCGGATGAAAGGGGATTAGTCGATGACGGTGACGCCGAAGAGACTGAGGGCGCCTGAGGACCTCACAGTATTACGTCAATCGCTCGTTGACAGAACTGACGACCGAAAGCCTCGTATAGCGGTGTGCGGGGATACCGGGTGTGCGGTTTGTGGGTCTTTGGGTTTGGCCTCCTCCTTTAAGGAGATTATCGAGCGCCGGGGCCTCAAAGACCGCGTGGGCCTTAAAGTAACCGGATGTTTGGGCTTTTGCGAGCAGGGGCCGGTGGTCCTCGTGTTCCCCGGGGAGATATTCTATCGCAAGGTTGGGCCCGGAGACGTCGAGGAGATCATCGACAGGACGGTTCTTGGTGGGGAGTTGGTCGAGCGGCTTCTTTACCGAGATCCGATTACCGGGCAGAAACTCCCGCGCTGCAGCGATCTTCCTTTCTATAAAAACCAAACCCGTGTTCTCCTCGAGGGCAATTGGCGCATAGATCCCAATGACATTTACGACTACATAGCGCGGGGCGGATACAGCGCAGTGGCCAAAGCGCTATACGAGATGACTCCGGAGGATGTCATCAGTGAAGTAAAAGAGGCGCGGTTGCGAGGAAGAGGCGGTGCGGGATTTCCCACGGGCTTGAAGTGGGAGATATGTCGGAAGACCAAAGGAGATACGAAGTACGTCGTCTGTAATGCCGATGAGGGTGACCCGGGAGCGTTCATGGACAGGAGCCTCTTGGAAGGAAACCCTCATTCGGTTCTTGAGGGCATGATCATCGCCGGCATCGGCATCGGCGCGCGCCACGGCGTGATCTACGTAAGGGCGGAGTATCCCACCGCCGTAGTGAAAATACGGAACGCAATCGAGCAGGCCTCCGAACTAGGCCTCCTCGGAGAAAACATCCTGGGATCAGACTTCTCCTTCGACGTAACCATCAGTAAAGGGGCTGGAGCCTTCGTATGCGGGGAAGAGACGGCGCTTTTGCTTTCCGCGGAAGGGAAGGTCGGTGAGCCCCGTCAAAAACCCCCCTTCCCTGCAGAAAAAGGCTATAAAGGTAAGCCGACCGTCATCAATAACGTCGAAACCTTCGCCAACGTCCCGCTGATAATCAAAAACGGCGCAGCCGAATACCGTCGCGTGGGAACCGAGAAATCCGGAGGCACGAAAATATTCTGCTTGGTGGGGAAAGTCAACAATACCGGTCTCGTGGAGGTTCCTCTAGGTATTACCCTGAGGGAGATCATCTTCGGTATCGGTGGAGGTATCAAGAACGGTAAGCGATTTAAAGCCGTTCAAACCGGCGGACCCTCCGGCGGATGCCTACCTGAGCAGATGCTCGATTTGAAAGTCGACTTCGAAGAACTCAGTCGCGCGGGCTCCATCATGGGTTCCGGCGGAATGATCGTAATGGATGAGGACACGTGTGTCGTCGACATCGCCAGGTACTTCCTGCAATTCCTGAAAAGCGAGTCTTGTGGAAAATGCTTTTCTTGCCGTGAGGGCATCAACCGTATGCTCGAGATCGTCGAGGGTATCGCCGCTGGAGAAGGTTCTCCTGAAGACCTCGACTTATTGGAAGAGCTGGCTTGTGCCGTCAAGGACGCCTCCATGTGCGGACTTGGTCAGACCTCGGCCAACCCTGTCCTATCCACGCTGCGCTATTTCCGCGACGAGTATCTGGCCCATGTCGAGCTCAAAAAATGCCCGGCGGCGGTTTGCCGTGCCTTGATTCGATTCCAAATCGACGAAAACCTCTGTACCGGGTGCGGCATCTGCCGCAAGGAATGCCCGGCAGAGGCCATAGAAGGCGAACGACGTAAACCCCATACTATCGATCCGAACCGCTGTATGAAGTGCGGCGTGTGCATGGAAGTGTGTAAGTTCGGCGCCATCACCAAGTCCTAGGGGTGGAAATCATGGTCAATATGCTGCTCAACGGGCTCCAAGTGTCGGTGGACGAGGGGATGACCGTCCTGGAGGCGGCCAAGTTTTTCGGCATCAACATCCCGACGTTATGTTACAATGAGGGCTTGACGCCGTACGGGGCCTGTCGCCTCTGTCTTGTGGAGATAGGGGAGCCTGGGCGATCCAAGCTCGTGACTTCGTGTACATATCCGGTGGGGGAGGGGTTGATAGTCAGGACTCACTCGGAGCGCGTCGTAAAGACGAGGAAGTTATTGATCGAACTGTACCTGGCGACCTGCCCGTCGTCCAAGGTCATTCAGGATCTGGCATCCGAGCACCATGTCACGAGGGTGCGTTTCCGCCCGCGAGATGAGAAATGCATCCTGTGCGGCCTTTGCGTACGCATGTGCGCCGAGCAGATGCAGGGAAAGGCCATCGGTTTTGCCCGCCGCGGCGTGGACCGGAAGGTCACGACGCCTTTCGATCGCAAATCCGAGGAGTGCCGGTTGTGCGGAGGGTGCATGTACATCTGTCCTGCCTGCCAGGCAAGATGCCAGGGTCCTCGAGAAGAGAAACCGATCTGCAACGCCTGTCTCAATCTGTCCCAGCCGTGTCTTGACTACTTCGACGACGCAATGTGTTTCATGGATCCTTGTGTGGCGTGCGAGCTCAATTCAGGAAGAACCCCGAAGAGCGAAAGGAGAAATAACCCATGACCTTTTCCCGAGTTAACAGCAGCGCCGCAACTCTTTCCAAGAACCGTACCGAAGGCTCGGTTAGCCCCTTCAGCGGAATGTGTGTGACGTGCATCGATGGCTGCGTGGGCATGTGTGAAATCGGTAAGTCGGCGTACAGGGGCCACGAGGTCATCTATCCTCAGCCCTTTGGCCTGATCACGACGGCTTCGGAAAAGGATTATCCGGTAGACTACTCTCACTTCTCCATAATGGGTACCACGGTGGGCGCCGCGGGTATTGAGGCGGACAGCGACAAGGCTATATTCCCGGCAGTGAATCTGGAGAGGCGTATAGGCAGGGACAAGGCCATCAAGTTGAAGCTCCCGTTCACCATTCCGGGTTTGGGATCCACGCGGATTGCGGGACAAAACTGGGAAGGCCTGGCGGGCGGCGCCGCCCTTGCGGGTATCATCGTCACCGTGGGCGAGAATGTATGTGGAATGGATCCTAACGCCGAGATAAAAGACGGAAAAGTCGTCAAGAGCCCTGACCTGATGAAGCGCATTAAGTTGTTCCGGGATTGGCAGAGCGACGGCTACGGGGAGATCGTGCTGCAGGCGAACATCGAAGACACAAAGCTCGGGGTTCACGAGTACGCTATAGCCGAGCTCGGAGTTACCGCTGTGGAACTCAAGTGGGGCCAGGGCGCTAAGGATATAGGCGGGGAAGTGAAGATCAACAACCTGGAACGCGCTCAAATGCTCAAGAGAAGAGGCTATATCGTCCTGCCGGATCCTGAGAACCCTGCAGTCATCGAACACTTCAAACGGGGTGCGTTCAAAGAGTTCGAGCGACATTCGCGCGTAGGCATGGTGGAGCAGGAGTCCTTCGTCCGGCGCGTCGAGGAGCTCAGGAAGGCCGGGGCGAAGCACGTGTTCCTGAAGACGGGAGCCTACCGCCCTGCTGACCTTGCCCGGGCCATCAAGTTTTCCTCTGTGGCCGGGATCGACGTTCTCACCGTGGACGGTGCCGGCGGCGGAACCGGGATGAGTCCGTGGCGGATGATGAATGAATGGGGTATTCCCTCGGTATATCTACATTCCCTTGCTTATCAAATGTGCCGCAAACTGTCGGAGAAGGGCCAATATGTCCCTGACATCGTCTTTGCGGGCGGTTTTACCATGGAAGATCAGATATTCAAGGGGCTGGCCTTGGGCGCTCCGTTTGTTAAATGCATTGGTATGGCCCGTGGACCTCTTGCAGCTGCCATGGTGGGGAAGACAATCGGGAAGCACATTGAGGAAGGGCAACTCCCGGTTTACGTGGAGCGCTTCGGTACCACTAAGGAAGAGATCTTTGTAACTGCTGCAGAACTGAAATCCATGTTGGGGCCGGAACGTTTCGATGAACTCCCCACCGGTGCGATGGGGCTTTATACCTACTGTGAGAGGCTGGCTCAAGGGCTTAGGCAACTTATGTGTGGAAGTCGGAAATTCTCCCTCGATTACATCGACAGACGGGACATCGTGGCTTTGACCAAGGAGGCCAGTGAGGTCAGCGGGATCACATTTGTCATGGACGAGGACCGAGAGGAAATCGAGCGCATTTTGGAAGTCTGATAAACGGGCGGTTCGAACACGCGATAGGCGAGTTCGGTCGACAGCGACGGGAAGGCGCGTCTAAGGCAGCAACTTCAAAGTATACGGTGAACGAGTACGGTATGTTGAGTGCGGTAGTCAAGTGCGGTTGTCAAAAGCGGTCACGAAGGCAACCTTCGGTGGCACGGGGTTAGTGCGAGAGGGGGAGTGATACCATGAACGCTGAAGTCAGGGAGACATCGATGACCTCGGATAACGTGGCTTTGAGCATATTGAGCAACGCCCTGAACTATTGCAAGGAGAAAACGGGCAAATCGAACGTCGTGGAACTTCTCAGGTGTAAAGACTCCACCGCAATCGGGTACTTCCATTACGGCTTGGCCAGGGACGTGGCATCTTTCCTGGGCGGGGTCGACGACCTCGTTTCCGAAGCATTCCTC
>DUSP01000172.1 GCA_012842575.1 Clostridia bacterium | reverse complement strand
GAGCCAATGGCGGATAAACAAATCAAACTCTACACCAACCTCGGGTTCGACAAACTCCCCATTTGCATGGCCAAGACCCACCTGTCCCTTTCACACGACCCGAACCTCAAGGGCCGGCCGAGGGACTTCGTGGTGCCGATCAGGGAAGTAAGGGCATCGGTGGGCGCCGGGTTCCTGTACCCGTTACTGGGCGAAATGCGGACGATGCCGGGTCTTCCGTCGGTTCCCGCCGGAACGAAGGTGGATATCGACGAGGAAGGCCGGGTAGTTGGGCTGTTTTAATGGACCGGGGAGTCTGGGGACGGATCATCCTCCCGTCCCCAGACTCATGAGGATGAAATCTCTAAAGAGGTGCCAAAAGAGACAACGCGTTTTGAGCGCACCTGAAGTGGGCTTATACACCTGAAGTGGGCTTATGAGTTATCTGTGCCGACGAAAATTTAAAAGGCGGCGCACCGTTTTGAGTGCACCTGAAGTGCGCTCATAACAAAGGCTTGGAAAAAGAGATCGAGCAATTTCACGTCACTACGGATAATTTTGGAGGTCCGCAACTAAATGTCGGTGGTGGACCTCTATTATTTATTACGTAGGCTTCTTTATAGCTTCTTCATACATGAGCTTCTTTCATCACTTGAATGTTTTGACGCGCGGTCGGCCGCCGGAACTCCTCTCATATGGAGTTTAGGGTCGGTAATGAATCTCAAAAGCGGAGCGGTCGAGCGGAGCGGTTGCGACCCGCAAGGAGGAAACGTGATGCCGAATCGGGACGACCGAGCAATTTTGAAAGGGGTGTTTTGAAAGAGGCGCAGGTCAAAGGTGACGCAACTGTGTCAAGGAGGTGGGGGATGGCAAAATCGCGTAACGGCAAGAATATGACAATATTAGAGGATTTTCCCATATCTTGGCGAAGACTAGAAAATGCAAGGATTTTGGCTTGACAGCTTCTTTTTAGGGGAAATCGATGGCCAAGGTCGGACTTCCAGCCCGAAAAAAGCAATGGAGCTAGCCACGTTAGCGATGGCCGATGGCTGGCGCCGGTGCTGATATACCTGTTGGGATTGAGAACATGAAAGCCGGGAGGGACGGCGATTGGCGGTCGAGTGGAGCAAGTTTTCCCGCATCTATGAGATCGACAAACGCATTCGAGCAAATTCCTACCCAGGTGTCAGAAGACTCGCTCAGGAATTCGAAGTGAGCAAGAGGACCATCGAACGGGATTTATCCTTCATGAGGGATTTTTTCGGTGCTCCACTTCGGTACGATCCCAAACGGCGTGGCTACTATTATGCGGGCGGAGACTTTAAACTCCCTTCTGTCTCACTGACCGAAGGAGAAGCGGTGGCGATCTTTCTTGCCCAAAAAACGCTAAGGCATTACAAGGGAACCCCCTATGAAAACCAAATAAAACGGGCAATTGAAAAGATCTTATTCATGTTGCCCGATCAGATCGCCGTAGATTTCAGTTTTTTCGAGGGCGCTATATCTTTAGGGATCGGAGAGTTGAGAGGGGACGAAGAAAAAATCGCCGAGGAGTTTGAGGTTATTGCGCGGGCTATAAAGGAATGTAGGATCATTGAAATGGACTATTACACCGCAAGTAGGGATGAAGAGACATCGAGGCGCGTCCACCCCTACCATTTGAGGTATCACGCTGGGTGCTGGTACATGATCGCGTTCTGCTGCATGCGTAACGAGGTCAGGATATTTGCACTTGACCGGATCCGGCGGTTGGAGGTCACCGAAGATCACTTCGAAAAGGGCAGCGGTTTTTCGATAGAAGAATACCTCGGAGGCAGCATGGGGATCGAACTCGGAGGAGAGGCGCATGTTGTGGTGAGGTTCGATCGCGAGCAAGCGCGGTTCATCAGAGAAAGGGTGTGGCACCCGAGCCAAGTGACAGAAGAACTCGAAGACGGTGGACTTCTACTGAGCATGGACGTTCGGGGTCTCGGTGAAGTCAAGCGCTGGATCTTAGGGTACGGCAGGCACGCCGAGGTATTGAAGCCGGAGTGGTTGAGGGAGGAGATGGCTGAAGAGGTCAAGCACATGTCGAGGATTTACGGATGATCGGGCAGGTTAGGTGCCTCTCACTGGCCGCCGGTCTCTAGCAACCCGACGGTTTAAGACGGGGTCTGGTAATGGACTACCAAATAAGAGGGTAGTAAATATGGTACGAAGTTTTGCAGGGTGTCGGTAGCATTGATATATCAGCGTGAGGCTTAGTAGCTGAAAGGGGCGACTGGTGGTTGCTCAGTAAGACGTTGATCCGCGAGACCCTTATCGCCACTTTAGGTACGGAGCCCCAGGTAGTGAGCATTACCCTAGACCGTCTCTTGGAGGAAGGACACTCCATCAACGAAGTCGTGGTTATTCACACGGAAAGCTCCGGTGTAGGCGAGGCCCTTTCCGTATTACAAAAGGAGTTTGTTACCGAGACCTATTCCCGCATAAGGCTTCGTACGGTCCCGGTAGAATCCCAGCATGGCCCAATCGTCGATTTCCATACGGAGGAAGACTTACGCGCGCTGCTCGGTACGCTCTACCGGGAGGTATGTCGGGTTCGGCGAGATGGCTACATCGTGCACCTGTCTATTTCCGGCGGGCGTAAAGTCATGGCCATCATGGCAATGGTCGTAGCCCAGCTTCTCTTTGGTCCGAATGACCGTGTCTGGCACCTTTTTACCGAAGGGTGGGAACCAGGGGCAAAGCGACGCCTACACCCGGGGGTGGGGGAGAGAATCTGGCTTATACCTATACCGGTTCTGCGTTGGACCGAGGCTGGAACTTTGATGCGAACGGTAGCCGAGCTTGACGACCCGGCGGAAGTGGTGGCTTGGTACG